>JAZKRQ010000114.1:0-7697 GCA_036628575.1 Halapricum sp. | reverse complement strand
CTGACTGTGGAGAAGAACCTCGAAGGAGGCGAGCGGCAACGCCGCGAGCAGCGAGAACAACCGTCGGGAGTTCTCGAACTACAGCGACTTTTCGAACGCTATCAGTTCGTACTCCCCGAATGACCGGCGGGACCGCTCTTCGAAGCCGTTGGCCGGATAGAACTGCGTCGCCGAACGCTGGCGGCGGGCCGTCTCGGCGACGAGCAGCCTCGCGCCACGGTCACGGGCAGCCGCTTCCAGTCGATCGAGGAGCCGCGATGCCAGGCCCCGCCGCTGATAGTCGGGATCGACTCGCATCCGGAACAGTTCAGCCGTCTCACCGTCGACCGTGAGACCGCCCATCGCGACGATTTCCCCATCGATTTCGGCGATCAAGAACTCCCCACCTGGATCGATGTACTCGGCCTCGATTCGGTTGAGATCCGCGATCCCAGGGACGTCCTCTGGATCGGTCGCCTCCGCAGCCAGCGTCCGCTCGTTTAGCGCAAGTATGGCCTCGGTGTCACCCGGCCGAAACCGCCGGATCGTCGCGTCAGTCATAGTGATGGCTGTAGGTCGATCCCAGATCGACCGTCCGATTTCGGGCGGTCGTATCGGCACGTAGCAACAACCATCGCTCTCACGCGAACTCGATTTCCGAACGGGTGGCGACTTCGCCGAACAGGAAGTCGGCGTGTTCCAGGGCGTACTCCCGGTGGTCGTCCTCGATGGCCCCGGTGGCATCCTCGACGAGGATCGGGCGATAGTCACGAAGCCCCGCACTGGAGGCCGTATGCAGGACACAGACGTTCGCCAGCGTCCCAGCGATCACCAGATCATCGATCCCGCGGGCGTTCAGCCATCCCTCTAACTCCGTCTGATAGAAGGCGTCGTAGGTGTGCTTCTCGACCACGAGATCGGCGTCTTCGGGATCGAGTTCCTCGACGAGTTCGGCTTCCCAAGAGCCCTCGAGGACGTGCTCACCCCAGCGCTCGAACTCGTCGTAGTAGTGCGCGTCCTCGAATTGCTCGGGTGGGTGGACGTCGCGGGTGAACACGACGGCCGCGCCCGCCTCGCGAGCGCGCGAGACGAGGTCCCGGCAGGGCTCGATCGCCTCCTCGCTGCCGGGCGCGTAGAGGCTCCCGTCGGGATGGCAGAACCCGTTTTGCATGTCTACCACCACAATCGCTGTCGAAGCCGGATCCAGATGCATGCACGGCTGTAGGATCGCCATCCCGAAGACAATTGTGCCGACTCTGTGGTGTTTTTAAACTTCGAATTCGTGGTGCGACGTATGCGACGCCCGACAGCCCTCCTCGCCGCCCTGCTGCTGATCCTCAGCGCGGTCGCCGTTCCCGTCGCCGGAACGGTCGTATCAGATTCCCCATCAGCCCAGGAGATCAACGCGGCGAACGAGGTTACGGATACGACGATCGAGAACGAGATCACGAAGGAAGTGCCGGGGGCGGAGAAGAGCACCGAGACTCATCCGCCGGATCCGCCGAGCGATCGGCTCGGCTGGGAAGACGGACTGTGGTACAACGAGACGATCTCGGTGACGCCCGAAGACGGTCTCAACGACAGTGAACTCGAACTCGTGGTCGCCCGTTCGATGGCCCGCGTCGAGGTGATCCGCGGTATCGAGTTCGAGGAGACGGTCCCAGTCAAGGTGATCTCTCGGTCGGAGTACCGAGAGCGACAGGACGACAGCAAGAACAAGTCGGAACCAGCGACGGCCAACGACCTCCACCAGAACGTTAAGTGGGAAGCGATGTTCTCGATCGGGGAGAACGAAGACGCGCTGACGACCTCCGAGGAGACCCGGACCGCGACAGTCGGCGGGTTCTACAACTTCGTGTCGGAGCGGATCGTCATCATCTCGGAGAACGCCACGACACCCCAGATGGACGAGATCACGCTCTCCCAGGAGCTGTTCCACGCGCTGCAGGATCAGCGACTGCGGGTCTCGTTCAACCGATCGACGCGAGAGGGGATCAACGCGGGCAACGGCATCGTGGAGGGGGACGGAAACCTGGTCGACCGGCTCTATCAACAGCGCTGTGAGGACGAGTGGGAATGCGTACTCCCGCAATCGAACGGCAGCAACGAGGGGAGCGATGACGGCGGCAGTGACATCAACTACGGAATTTACCTGACACAGTTCCAGCCCTACAGCGACGGGCCGAAATTCGTTCGCCAGATCAGAAACGAAGGCGGCTGGGAGGCGGTCGACGATGTCTACGACAATCCGCCCGAGTCGACCGAGCAGATCATCCACACTGAGAAGTACCCCGACGACCGACCGGTCAACCTCACATTCGAGGACACGAGCAACGAGGAGTGGTACGTTCCGGATCTCGGGAACGGGAGCGTCGACTACGCCCGGTTCGGACAGGCCGGCCTGAGCGCTATGTTCATGCGTCCTGTCTTCGCATCTGGCGGGACCGAGGCGCCCGTCGTCGGGCCGCGAGAGTTCTACAACCTCACAGACGAAGGGATGCCCAGCAGTTTCGACCCGCTGAACTACGGGCTGGACGTGACGAACGGGTGGGGTAACGATCGGCTGTACCCATACGTTACCAACGAATCGGCGGAGACCAACGAGACCGGCTACGTCTGGAAGATTGAGTGGGACAGCGAGAGCGACGCCACCGAGTTCGTCGAGGGGTACGAACAGTTGCTCGAACACTACGGTGGACAGGCAGTCGCGGGTAACGAGAGCACCTACCGGATTCCGGACGACAGGGAGTTCGGTGACGCCTTCTACGTCGGCGTGAACGGCACGACGGTGACGCTCGTCAACGGACCGACCGTCGGGGACCTCACGGAGATCCGCGCCGGCGCTGCGCCAGAGGAAACCACGACCCCGGACGGAGGGACGACCAAAGCGGATACGGCGACGGAAGATACCGGTAATGGTGACGGCCCCGGGTTCGGCGTCCTCGTGGCTCTGCTCGCGGTGATTGGGTCCGGACTCGTTGCCGCCGAACGTCTGTGAGACCGGAGTTGCGAGTTCGCGGCCGCGTCCAGCCAGCCGAGGTACCGAACGATCTCGAAACGATACTATCAGCGACACGAATGAACGAGAGTTAGTCGGCTGGGGAGAGTACAGGCGTCGTGACCGGGGAAACCTGAACTATCTTGTACCATGACTTCTTCGAGGGAACTATGAGAAAGGGTGTTTCCTATCTGACTGCTTTAGTGATAGTTCTCTGCCTCGTCGCTGTGCCCGTAAGTGGGGGACTGTCACCGGACGCGTCGGTAGCTGCGACGGACGTGACGAACGAGACTCATCCGCCGGATCCGCCGAGCGATCGGCTCGGCTGGGAAGACGGACTGTGGTACAACGAGACGATCTCGGTGACGCCCGAAGACGGTCTCAACGACAGTGAACTCGAACTCGTGGTCGCACGCGGGATGGCCCGCGTCGAGAAGATCCGCGGTATCGAGTTCGAGGAGACGCCGCCGGTCGAAGTGATCTCCCGTGAACAGTTCCGCGAGGAGAACTCCGGACGATACGCTAACGTGACCGAGGATCAGCGACTCGCCGAGAACGTCTACTACGAGGCGCTGTTGATGGTCAACGAATCGCGCGACGCGGTGGCCGTCCAGAAATCCAACTCGGCCGGCGGGATCGGCGGCTACTACGATCCGGGGAACGGCGAGATCAAGATCGTCTCCGAGAACACTGAGACACCGCAGATGGACGAGATAACCCTCTCTCAGGAGCTATTCCACGCGCTGCAGGACCAGCACTTCAATCTCTCGTCGTACGACTACTCGACCCGTGAGACACACAACGCCAACGACGGCGTCGTCGAGGGCGACGGGAACTACGTCGATCACCTGTACAACGAACGCTGTCAGGACCAGTGGGAAGGGACGTGCCTGATGCCGGACGATGGCGGCGCGCCGTCGGACTTCGAACCACATTTCGGTCTCTACCAGATCAGGCTGCAGCCCTACAGCGACGGGCCGGCGTTCGTTCGCCAGATACGAGACGAAGGCGGTTGGGAGGCAGTCAACGAGATCTACGAGAATCCGCCCGAATCGACCGAACAGACGATCCACCCCGATAAGTACGGCGAGGACTCGCCGTCGAACGTGACCGTCGTGGACACCGCCAGCGGCGAGTGGGAACGCCTGTCGATCAACGACAGTGCGTCGTACGAGTCGTTCGGCGAGGCTGGCCTGTTCGTGACGCTGTGGTATCCCGGGTACAAGGTCTTAGCTCACGGCCAAGACGGAGAGCCGATCATCCCCACTATGGAGCACTTCAATCTCGATGGAGAAAGCATCGACCAGTTCGAACCCTACAACTACGACAACGAATACACGGCGGGCTGGGACGGTGATAAGCTCGTCCCATACGTCACCGACAACTCCGCGGAGACCAGCGAGACCGGCTACGTCTACAAACTGGTCTGGGACACCGAAGACGACGCCACGGAGTTCGTCGACGGCTACCTGAAACTACTAGAGTTCCACGGGACCGAGCCGGTCGAGAGTAACGAGAGCACCTACCGGATTCCGGACGACAGGGAGTTCGGTGACGCCTTCTACGTCAACGTGAACGGGACGACTGTCACTATTGTCAACGGCCCGACGGTCGGCGATCTCTCAGAGATCCGTGCAGGTGCGGCACCGGCAGTCGACAGTGACCCCGGCGAGACCGGGACGGATCCTGGCGAGACGACGACAGGTCCCGGTGAGACGACGACGGAATCCAGCGAACCGACGACCACGGACAGTACGACCCCGACGGCGACATCCGACGAGACGACCGCGCCGTCGACCGACGGAACCGGCCCCAACGAGGAGACGACGGACACGGGGAGCGGCTTCGGTCCCGGCTTCGGCGTCACCGTCGCGCTGATCGCGCTGCTTGCAAGCGTCGCCGTCGCGGCCCGACGTCTCGCGTAGACACTCCCCCGTCCGGAACGCCTGTCCTTCGACCGTCCGGAACGCCTTTGATTGCGGATCCCCCTATGACGACCGATGCGACGTCCCCTCGCGATCCTGGCGGTCGTGGCCGCTCTCGCGGTCGTCGGGTGTGCCGCGCCGCCGGACGATCCGGGTGAACTCGGGGTGGAGAACGGTTTCCGCTACGACGCCGACATCGCGGTCACGACCGGGGACGGCCTCAACGCGAGCGAGCAGGAGGCCGTCGTCGGACGGGCGATGGCACGGATCGAAATACTCCGCGGTCAGGAATTTCTGGAGACCACAGAGGTGACAGTCATTTCCCGCGAGGAGTTTCGCAACCGGAGCGGCGACCCTCCGGGTCCGACGAACCTGAGCGACCGGCAACTGTGGAACGAGCAGGTCTGGGAGGCACTGCATCTCGTCGGCGAAAACGAGACCTATCCGGAGACCCGTTCGACAAACCGTGGTACAGCCGTCGTCGGGTACTACTCCCCCAGCAAGGGGAAGATTGTACTGGTCAGCGACTCGGAGACACCGCAGGTCAGTCGCGGGACGCTCGTCCACGAACTCGTCCACGCACTACAGGACCAGCAGTTGAATCTCGGCGAAAGCCGCGATTTCCAGGACGAGCAACTCGCGGTCCGGAGCGTCGTCGAAGGCGACGCCAACTACGTTCAGGCGCTGTACGACCAGCGCTGTGCCGGCTCGTGGGACTGTATCGAAACCTCTCGAGGGTCAGGGGCGCGGTCGGATTCGTTCAACCAGGGCGTGTTCTTGGTGAGCTTCCTTCCCTACGCCGAGGGGCCGCAATTCGTCGACGCGATCCGAAACGAGGGAGACTTCGGGGACGTCGACGACCTCTACGAGAACTACCCGGAGAGCACCGAGGAGGTCATTCATCCCGAGCGATACCCCGAGGACGAACCGCTCGAGGTGCGCGTTCCTGACCGCGCCCGCGGGGACTGGGAGCGGTTCACCGACATCGACCGCCCCACTAACGACACCATCGGCGAAGGATCTATCTACGCGATGTTCGTCGCGACGGGCGTGATCGACCGCACCGGACCCGGGCAGTACAACTACGACCACCCGATCTCGACCGGCTGGGAAGGCGATACGCTGATCCCCTATCGGAACGGGGACGGCGGTTACGGCTACGTGTGGCGACTCCACTGGGAGACGGTCGACGACGCCCAGGAGTTCCTAGATACGTATCGTGACCTCCTCGATTCCCGCGATGCCGACCGGGTCGGTACGGGACAATTCGTCATCGAAGACGGTAGCTTCGCCGACGCCTTCCGGGTCAGCCGGGACGGTGAGACGGTGACGATCGTCAACGCGCCGACGCCCGCGGAGCTAGACGCGATCCATTCGCCCCCCTGATCCGGGGCGTACGGAATAGGACCCTTTTTTCACCTGCGGACGGTAGCAGGCGTATGACCGATAGCGGACCGTTCGATTTCCTCGGGGCAGACGCGATCCGAGCGGAACGAGCGACCGACGCGTACTTCGACCGGACAGTCGAGGCGCTCGAACACGCCGAGAAGAACCCCGAGGTCGTCGCCGAAGTGACGGCCGACCAGTTCCCGGACGGCGAGTTCGAGGTGCTGGCTGGCGTAAAGGATCTTGCGCACCTCTTTGAGGGCTACGACGTAAACGTCGATGCGCTGCCGGAAGGACAGCTGTTCGACGGTGGCCCCGTTGCCCGCATCGAAGGCGAGTATCTGGAGTTCTGCCGGCTGGAGACGGCACTGCTTGGGTTCCTATCTCACGCCAGCGGCATCGCGACCAACGCCCTGCGGGCCCGACTGGCCGCGCCGGACTCGACGGTGTTGAGTTTCGGCTCTCGACACGTCCATCCAGCGATCGCCCCAGTCGTCGAACGGAGCGCCCTGCTGGGCGGCCTTGACGGCATCTCGAACGTCGCCGCCGGTGAAGTGATCGGCCGCGAGGCCGGTGGGACGATGCCCCACGCGCTGATCCTGTGTTTCGGTCGAGGCAACCAGGAAGAGGCCTGGCAGGCCTTCGACGAGGCCGTCGGCCCCGACGTCCCGCGGGTCGCACTCTGTGATACCTTCACCGACGAAGTAGACGAGACGCTGCGAGCGGCCGAGGCCGTCGAGGACCTCGACAGCGTCCGACTCGATACGACCAGTTCCCGGCGCGGTGACTTCAGACACATCGTCAAGGAAGTCAAGTGGGAACTGGACGCCCGGGAATACGACGACATCGGGATCTTCGTCAGTGGCGGACTCGGACCGGAGCAGTTGCGCGAACTCCGGGACGTCGCCGACGGATTCGGCGTCGGCGGGTACGTCAGCAACGCCGATCCGGTGGACTTCGCGCTGGACATCGTCGAGGTCGGGGGACAAGCAACCTCCAAGCGCGGGAAGCTGACCGGCGTGAAGGACGTCTACCGAACGCCCGACGGCAGCCATCACGTCGGTCTCGCGGATCGACCCGGTCCCGTCGACGGCGAGTCGCTTATAGAGCCACTGGTACGGAACGGAGAGATCGTCCGTACCTTCGATCTGGACGCGGCGGCGCGACTGGCCAGACAGGACGCCGACGCCGTCGGATTCGCGAAGGAATGAGGAGGTCGTAACGGGACCAGACATAGTGACTGCTGTAAGTCAATGCTACATCGACCGCCCGCAGTCGGGCGGTCGTACCGGTACATAGTTACAGCAGTCACTCTCAGTGGTGCTGGTGGCCGACCGGCTCGCCGGGGTAAGCTTTCTCACCGACCTCGACAGGGACGTCGAGCCAGTTTTCCATGGGGATCAGGGGAC
>JAZKRQ010000113.1:0-8135 GCA_036628575.1 Halapricum sp. | reverse complement strand
TTACTGTAACGATTTACCGGTGCGACCGCACGACGCCGTGCGGTCGATCCGGAACGGACTTACAGTAATCACTATGAGAGCGGACGAGTTATTACCATACGGACGCTGAACACGCGTATGGACCTTGGGCCGATCCGAGCCTACGAACCCGCCGATATCGACGGGGAAGCCCGGGAGGCGTCGGTGCTGATCCCGGTGGTTGATCGGTCCGAGCCGCATCTGCTGTTCACCAAGCGTGCCGAGCACCTCAGCGACCACCCCGGACAGATGAGCTTTCCCGGCGGGGGACGCGAACCGGAGGACGAAGACCGGAAGGCGACAGCACTCAGGGAGGCCAACGAGGAGATCGGTCTCCGTCCGGAAGAGGTCGAGATCCACGGTCGGCTGGACGACTTCGTGACGATCACTGACTACGCCGTCCGGCCGTTCGTCGGGATGATTCCTGACCGGATGTACGCACCGGGTGATGGCGAGGTGGCCGAGATCGCCGTGCTCCCGCTTTCGGACCTGCTCGATCAGGACAACTACGAGAGCGAGCGGCGAGAACACCCCCGTTACGGGAATACCCGGCTCCACTACTTCCACGTCGGCGGCTACACCGTCTGGGGAGCCACGGCCAACATCCTCGTGCAGTTCCTGGATTTAGCGACCGACTGGACGACCCCCTCGAAGGTCGATCGTGTCGTCGATCACGACGCCGACTTCCCGACGCAAGAATAGATGGGGATTACCCGGCTGCCGATTCATCCGCGTCGTCATCGACCGAGTCGTCGGCATCGCCGTCGCTAGTCGTTTCGTCCGCGTCTTCTTCGTCTGCTTTCGGGATCTCGACGTGAAGCGAGCCGTTGTCCCGCAGCGTCGCGGTCGCGCCTTCGGGGTCGACGGGCGCGTCCTCCGGAAGAGTGACTGCCCCGTCCAGCGAGAGCCCGCGGCCGGGGACGAGCATTTCGAAGTCCTCGTAGAAGTCTCGGAAGCGATCGACGCGTACCTCTATCCGCCGGTCAGTGTAACGGACCTGGACGTCGCTGCTGGTCGCGCCCGGCGTGTCGAAGACCGCGAGGTAGGCGTCGTCGCTCTCCAGCAGGTCGACCGGGAGCGGCGTCCGTTCCTGGGCCCGGCCCATCGCCCGGCCGACGTTCTCCAGAACGGCGTTGCTGAGGGACTTTCCGACGTCTCGAAGCGAGGTCATACCCCTGTTTCGGACGGTAGCTTCTTAGGGGTTGTGCCCAACAGCTGACGACAGAAGTACGAGCGCGAACCGAGTGGCAGCGCCGTCATCTCATAGTGATTCCTGTAACGTTTTACCGGTACGGCCGCACGAAGGAGTGCGATCGATTCGGAACAGACTTACAGAATCACTATCAGGCCCGGCCGGTCGTTCCATGGGGCTACAAGAACCGCGAGTGCGTAGCCGCCGGCGTGGAGCAGGTCCTAGGGATCGACTTCAGCGGCGCGCGCGACGCTGGCCGGAAGATCTGGTTGACCGTCTGCATCGAGCGAGACGGCGCGCTCCACGTAAACTACCCCGATAACTTTCTTCGAGCGCTCCGAACCCCTCGGTATGGCAATCGATATCGCCGGGGTGGATTTCAGCGGCGCGGCCGAGCCCGCCGGCGGGCTGTGGATCACTGTCGCCGAGGCCGGGGACGGAAAGCTGACCGTCACCGAACAGTTCGACGGCTCGCGATGGGGGACGGAGCGACGGGCGGTCCATCGGGGATTACGGGAATTCGTCGGCGAAGAGTCATTCGATATCGTCGGGATGGACTTTCCCTTCGGCCTCCCGAAGGCGCTATTCGCGGACGACAACGTGATCGACGACTGGCGGGGCGTGCTCGAGTGGGTGAAGGGAACGGAGCCGGACGCCAACGCGTTCCGGGCGGCTTGCGGCGACCGGGGCCGGGAGGCGACCGACGGTGAGCGGGCGCAACTCCGTCGGGAGACCGACTGGCGGCGCGGGGCGCTGTGCCCATACAACATCCAGATTCAGTATCAGACGTTCTTCGGGCTGCGGAACGTCATCGGACCGCTGGCCGACGGCAACGGGGCCACGATAGTGCCACAGCAGGGCACACCCAGGGGCAAGACGGCCGTTGTAGAGGTGTATCCCGCAGCGACCTTCGGCCGGCTGGGCCTGTATCGAGAGGGATACAAAGGCGAAAGCGGGGCCGCCACAGCCCGCCGGAAGACTAACGTTCAGGGACTGACAGACACCGGCATCGAACTCGATCGCGAGCAGTTCGACCGATGCATCGCCGACGCCGACGCCCTGGACAGTCTCGCGGCCACCCACGCCGCCTGGACCGCGCTGAGCGAGACGCGTCGCGGCGGCTACAGCGAAACGCGGGCGTTCGAGGGGTACATCTTCTGTAACGCCGAGCCGTAGCGTCCGCTACCGCGTCGCCGAGCGCTTCTCCAGGGCGATCAGGTAGTAGTATGTGGATGGTGGACATCGACGACTGACCAGCCGGTCTCATAGTGACTGCTGTAAGTCAATGCCACATCGACCGCCCGCAGTCGGGCAGTCGTACCGGTACGTAGTTACAGCAGTCACTATCAGCCGCGACGTCACGGAACCGGCCGGGACTGAACAGACGGAACAACAGGGTGTCACCGACCTGATCGGCGTACTCGTAGTGGACCGTCCGAAACGCTATCCCGGGCGTCGGATCGGTCCAGGGGAAACGCCGTCTCGTTCGTCGAATAGGAGAGAGTCATGGTCTCGTCTTCGACGCGGTAGTCGGATTCAGTAGACATTCGTCCCTGCTCTACAGTTGGCGGTGTACACAAATCAGTGTGTGCATCCGGGCGGAACTGGTTCCTTCAGGCCGTCTCGAACAGGTCGACGAGCTGATCGACGTCGGGGATGTCGCCTTCGATTGCGATGTCGCCGTCGACGGCGACGGCAGGCGTGTGCATCACGCCGCGATCGATGATCTCCATCTGCGCTTCGACTTTCTCGACAGTTGCGTCGTCGAGGCTGCCGTCGAGTTTCTCGAGTGCTTTGTTGACGTTCTGTGCGGTCTTCTTGCACCTGGCACAGCCAGGGCCGATAACTTCGATTTTCATGGGTTGTGTTGTGGATTAGGTTGCAGGTTGATTGTGAATCGATACGTTAGACTAACAGCAGCCCCCAGATCAGGCCCGCGACGGTCGCCGAGACTGCCACGAGGGAAATGTACAGGGCCGTCCGCTTGGTTCCAATCGTCTTCCAGATGACCAGCATGTTCGGCAGCGACAGCGACGGGCCGGCCAGCAGGAGCGCCAACGCCGGGCCGTCGGCCATCAGTCCGTTGGTGTAGCCGAACAGCGACCCGATGATTGGCACTTCCAGCAGCGTCGGCATGTACAGCACCGCGCCGATGACCGACGCCAGGCCCGACGAGAGCAGCGTCGTCTCGCCGAAGATACCCTGAGTCAACAACCCGGGTGCGACCTGGTGAGCGGTGAACGTCTCGCCGGCGTCGGTCGTCACTGTGTCGAGGGGACCCATCCCCTGAGCCATGGCGGCGATCGCACCGATGATGCCGATGACGAACGTCCCGGCGATGAGCAGCGGGAAGATCGTCTTCGTGAAGAACCACGTCTCCTGGAGCCAGTCGTCGATCTCGTCGCGATCGAACTGCGCGTACAGCAAGTACCCCAGCAGGACGAACAGCGGCGCGAGCAACGGGGCCTTGACCGCCCACGTGAGCAGACCGGTGGCGGCGATCAGCAGGATCGCGACCTGACTCCCGAAGAAGCTGCCGGTCACCCAGAGAGGACGGTCGCGTTCGGCGACGACCTGCCCGCCGTCGGTGGCGACGGTCTGGCCCTCCGGACTCTCGCTGTCGTCGCTGCTGCCAAAGACCAGCGCCATCGTCAGGCCGATCCCGGCGGCCATTGCGACCGCGAAGAACGCCCGCGCGCCACCGAGCGGGAGTCCGAGCACGCGGGCAGTGAACACGACCGCCAGGACGTTGATCGCCGGGCCCGAGAACAGGAAGGCCGTCGCGGGGCCGATCCCCGCGCCCTTCTTGTACAGGCCGGCGAACATCGGCAGGATCGTGCAGCTACAGACCGCCAGCGCGACGCCCGACACCGACGCCAGAGAGTACGCCTGGAGTTTGGGGGCGTCGCCACTGAGGTACTTCTTGATGAATCGATCCGACAACACCGCGGAGATCCCCCCCGCGATGAAAAACGCCGGCACCAGGCACGTAATGACGTGCAGCGTCAGGTACGACAGCGTCTCGTCGATACCGGCGCGGATCACCGGAACGAGAACGTCGACCGGAGTCACGGTGCAACCACCATTTCAAACTAATCTAAAACACAATCCCACATATAGTTGCCGGTTTCAAAAAGTATTGAAATAAAATAATCATGCAGGATTCGGGCGACTACGGCGCCCATAGCCCCCGACAGCGATCGGAGCGAAGTGCGTACAGAAGTGCAGAGACCAGACAGATCAGTTCGATCGCATGCGCTCCGCGACCCCTTTGACAGTCTCGGAGTCCTCCTGGGAGTAGGCGATGACCCGGACGTCCGAGAGCGTCTCGGGCTCGTAGCGGTCGATTTCCTCACATAGGAACTCCGCGCCACGTTCGAGGTGGAAGCCGGCGGCGCCAGTCCCGAGTACGGGAATCACCAGCGACTCACAGCCAAGTTCGTCGGCCTTTGCCAGTGCATTCCGGGTCGCGTCGCGAATACTTTCCTCGGTCGCACGACCGTCACCGTAGTGGGGCATCGCCGCCGCGTGGATCACGTACTCGGCGTCGAGATCGTAAGCGTCGGTTATCGTTACCTCGCCGAGATCGACCGGTCCTTTCTCCATTGCCTCCTCGTTAATCGGTCCGTTCGCACCGCGGCGAAGCGCACCGGCGACGCCGCTGCCCATTCGCAGGCTCGTCCCAGCCGCGTTGACCAGCGCGTCCGCGCTCTGGGCGGCGATGTCCCCCTGGATTACTGTGAACTCCATGTGGGAGTGTTGGGTCGTCAACGACGAAAAATTCACGACGGTATCGTTCGAGCCGGGACCCCGTCCCGTTATCGCTCGATAGGAAGTTGAAAACGGGCGAGACGCGCTACAGTTTTCGGAGCCTCACGAGGGTGCTTCGGAAACCCGTCCAGCGAACAATGGTGGGATCCTGCGATACCATGCAGCCGTCCGTTCGAGGCCCTCAATCGTGACGTACTCGTCGACGCTGTGTGCAGTGTCGCTACCGACGGCACACTCGACGGCCGGAATACCAGCCGCGCGGAGTTTCTTGGCATCGCTTCCACCCGTCGCACACCGTCCCAGCGGCCGCTCGGGCAGCACGCCGTCGGCGGCGTCGGTGACTGTCTCGACGATCGGTGCCGACGGGTCGACGTACGTGCCTTCCGTCCAGGAGACCTCCCGGATCGAGACGTTCTCACGGGCAGCGATACACGACCGGATGTGATCGAGCACGTCCTCTGTCGAGGCCCCGGGTGTGACTCGCACGTCGAGTTCGGCGGTCGCGGTCTGGGGGACACTGTTGACGGTGTTGCCGCCGTCCAGTCGCCCGAGGTTGACCGTCGGGCTTTCGAACAACTCCTCGACGTGGGTTCCCGCGCCACAGGGACAGGAGCCGTAGTACGCCTTCGATTCCGCGATTATCCGCTCGACCGTCTCGCCGTACTCCAACTCCAGCGAGGAGATCGACTCACGGCAGGAATCGACCACCGAGTAGAGGTAGTCGATGGCGTTCTCGCCGTTCATCGGCCGGGAGCCGTGGGCGGCCCGGCCGCTCGCCTCCAGGGTGAGCCAGATCCAGCCCTTGTCCGCGACGGCGATCGAATAATTGTCGCCCACGCAGGTCGTCTCGCCGACAACACCCGCATCCGCGTCGATCGCGTCAGTTTCGAGGACTGCGTTGATGCCGGCCGTCCCGCCGGCCTCCTCGTCGCTGACGAACGCGAACTGCAGCGTCACCGGCGGCGGATCGGAGGCGGTCGCGAACGCCCGCAGCGTCTCGAGTATCGCAGCGACTGTACCTTTCATGTCGGTCGCCCCGCGGCCGTAGACGCGCCCCTCCTCGAGTTCACCGAGCGGATCGACCGACCACACCTCCCGATCGAACGGGACCGTATCGAGATGGCCCTCGAACAGCAGCGTCCGGTCGGAGACGCCGGGCAGTGTGACGACGATGTTCGGCTTCGATTCGGTCTCGGTGACCCACTCGGTCTCGACATCGAACTCCGAGACGTACTCGGCGAGCCACTCGAAGGCGGCTCGCGTCTCGCCCGGCGGGTTCTGCGTGTCGAACGACAGCAGCTGCGCTGTCGTCTCGCGCAGGCGGTCGCGTCGTTCGTCGGCCGCGGATCTGGGTGTGGTCATCTCGATTGGATCGTCTCTATCTGCCCCCGGGCGGATCGATTAGCAGCTGTCGTCGCTGCAGATCGACCCGTAGTCGACGCCGATCTCCTGTTCGATTGCCTGGTTACACCGCATCACCAGCCCGAAGAACTCCGTGCGGTCAAGCTCCTCTTTCTCTTCGGCGAGCGCGTCGCCGAGAGCCTCGGCGGCCGACATGACCTCCGATTCGGTGGTGCTCATCAGCAACACCCCCCGCCCATCGAGCGGGCGAACTCCTCGCCGATCTTGTCGCTGATCGCGTCGTTGGTCCGTTCGAGCATCGTCACCAGCTCCTCTTCGGCCTGCATGTAGGTGCTGATCGTCTCGTTGTCGTCTAGCTGTTGTCTGAGGTCGCGAAGTTCCTCCATGAGATCGGGGTCGTGGCCGCCCCGCTGTAGCTGCATCTGTTTCTGCTGGTAGGTCTTCAGCAGTTGCTGGGCGTCTTCGTCCCCGTCGAGGCGCTCGCGCGCCTCGCGGTACGTCTGATACTGGTTCGACGCTTTGATCGCGTCGACGAACTCACGCAATCGTGCGTTCACGTCGATGTCGGTCTGTTGTTCACTCATTGTATCTCCACCTGTAGTTTCTCCTCGATCGGCTGATCAAGCATCTCAGCTCCGAACGACCGGAGATCGTCCAGCCCGGTCGGTTCCTCCTGTTGCAGCGGTGCCAGCAACATCGGCACCTCGAAGCGGTCGGCGATCTTCTCGAGATACTCGCGCTGCTGGGCGCGGCGACTCTCGAAGAACGCGTTGTCGCCGTACTCCTCGGGCAGGAGGTAGTTGACCGCGACCAGCGAGGTCTCGATCCCGACCTGATCCCGGAGGTCCTCGGCCGCGCGGTAGGCCTCCATCATCGGCGTGTACTCGGGGTACATCACGAAGACGAACGAACTCCTCGCGGGGTCGCGCATCGTCTCGATCACGCGATCGTAGCGCTCGCCCGACTCGGAGGCCTCCTTGGTGAGCGACCCGAGGTCCATGAAGCCCTTCCAGTCGGAAGGCAGTTCCAGCAACCGGAGCGTGTGGCCCGTCGGCGCGGTGTCGAAGACGACGACGTCGTACCCGTCAGTCTGGAAGTAGTCGACGAACTTCTCTAAGGCGGCCATCTCCTCGGCACACGGCGACTCCAACTCCTCCAGGACCTGCGCCTTGGCCTCCTCGAGGTCATCGCCCTCGTATGACTGCTCGACCTGGGAGAGCGTCCGCTCTTTGTACTCTTCGAGGGCCTGTTCTTGGTCGATCCGCGCGGCGTCCAGGCCGTCGGCGACCGGCGTCGGCTCGTGGCCGACAGCGGTCCCGAAGACGTCCTTGAGGTGGGCCGCCGGATCGGTCGTGACGATCAGCGTCTCCTGGCCCTCGCCGGCCAGCGCGGTCGCCGCCGTCGCCGCGATCGTGCTCTTGCCGACCCCGCCCTTACCCGTGAAGAACAGGTAGCGGGTGCCGTCTTCGGGCCGGAGTTGCTCCATTACGGCGTCGGTATCGGTCGGCGCGTCGAGCGTCTCACCGGCCTCGTCGCTGACGGCTGCTGGCCCGTCGTCGGACACTCCGGGGGCATCACCCGTCGTCGCCGACTCGACGTCGATCGTCGGCTCGACGCCCTCGTACAGCGCCGCGGCGACGTCCGACAGCAGGTCCGTGCCCGTGATCTCGCCGGGCCGGAGCGGATAGGTCGCGACCGGCTCGTCCGCGAATTCCTCGCGTACGTACTCGATGACGTCCTGCTCGTCCTCGCGCTTGCTCTCGAAGAACGGGTCCTCACAGACCTCCTCGGG
>JAZKRQ010000112.1:0-8228 GCA_036628575.1 Halapricum sp. | reverse complement strand
CGGACCCGGAATCCATTTGGATAGGGCTCGTTGCGGTCTCTCTTTCGACAGGCACTATCATCTGGGTCATGAGTATGTATGACGATCTGTACGCGAAAGTTTCGATCGGACTCCTCCTCGCGTTATTGATCCCCTTAGTAGTGATCCAAACTAACCGGCGTCAGGCAGCCAGAAATACCAATCTAAAAATAGTACCGCGGGTTGTCGTGGTCTCATTTATTATTTTCGTAACAGCTCAACTGTTCGTCCGGCCAGACGTTGTTGATGCCGTCTCCGTGTTTATAGGGACGATCCCGGTAGCAACAGTTGTCGTGATAATTTATAACAGATATTCTATATAATAGCGGGCGTATAAAGAATCGGAACGGTTCTCAGGCGTCCAGACCCAGATCTTCGGCGCGCTGGTCGATCCACTCCTGGAGTTCCTCGATCGCCGGTTCGCCTTTCTCCTCGTCCTTGAAGAGGTGCTTGAACCGGCCCTGCGGTTCGAGCCACTCCTTGACCGGCTTTCGGTCGCGGATCTCGTTCACGCTGGTGATCTCTCCGTCTTCCATCTCGAAGACGGGGAACAAGCCGGTCTCGACGGCCAGCTCCGCGAGTTCGACCGTCTTGGCCGACTCGTAGCCCCAGCCGACCGGGCACGGCGAGTAGACGTGCAGGAACTTCGGCCCGTCGATCTCCAGGGCTTTCTCGACCTTCTGCTTGAAGTCGTGCGGGTTGGAGATCGAGGCGGTGGCGACGTACGGAACGCCGTGATCGGCGGCGATCGACGCCATGTCCTTCTTGTTGGTGTCGTTACCGATGCTCTCTTCGCCCGCGGGTGACGTGGTGGTCGACGCGCCAAAGGGCGTCTGGCTGGAGCGCTGGACGCCCGTGTTCATGTACGCCTCGTTGTCGTACATGATATAGAGGACGTCGTGCCCGCGCTCCATCATCCCTGACAGGGCGCGGAAGCCGATGTCGGCGGTCGCACCGTCGCCACCGATGGCGATGATGTTGAGGTCGTCCTCGTCCTGGACGTCAAGGTGATCCGGATCACGACGGTCGAAGGACTGGTAGGCGGCCTCGACACCTGCCGCAACCGAGGCGGCGTTCTCGAAGATGTTGTGGATGTAGCTGGTCCCCCACGAACTCTCGGGGTAGGGCGTCGAGACGACTTCCATACAGCCCGTCGCGTTGGTGACGATGGTGTTCGGACCGGCAGCCTCGGTGATGTACTTCATCGCCAGCGCGGGGCCACAGCCGGCACACGCGCGGTGGCCGGGGTTCCATAGTTCTTCGTCGTGCTCGACCTCGTCGGTGAAATCCTGGTCCTGTAGTTCGGAGCTCATTTGTCGTCCCCTCCGTTCTGAAGGAGTTCCGGACGCAGTTGCGGCCACGATTCGCTCTCATCGAAGTCCATCTTCGGGGTCGCCGTCTTGACGTCCTCGATGATGTCGGCGATATCCTCGGGTTTGACGTCGCGGCCGGCCATACCGAGGACATAACTCTTGATTGGGGGCTGGCTCTCGGCGTGGTAGAGCGCGCCCTTGATCTCGCCGGCGAAGGCACTCTCGTAGCCGGGCGACATCTCCTTGGTCAGGACGGCGACGTTCTCGGCGTCAGCCAGCGCGTCTCGCAGTTCCGGAGCCGGGAACGGCCGGAACACGCGGGGTCGGACCATGCCGACCTTCTTGCCGTCCTCGCGGTAGGCGTCGACGACGTTGCGGATGGTCCCGGCGATCGAACCCATCGCGACGACGATGTGGTCGGCGTCGTCAGCGTAATAGGTGTCGAGCATGCCGCCGTACTCGGTGTAGTCACGACCGAAGACATCCTTGAACTCCTCGACAGCGTCGGCCCAGACGCCCCGGGCCTCCATCATCGCACGCTGGATCTCGTAGCGGCTCTCCGTCCAGTGTTCCGGACGGGCGTAAGCACCCATCGTCTTCGGATCGGACGGATCGAGCGTGTACTCGGGATCTCGCGGCGGGAGGAACTCGCTGACGTCCTCCTCGCTGGGGATGTTGGCGGGTTCCTGAACGTGGGTCAGAATGAACCCGTCAAAGTTCGAGAGCGCGGGGAGGTTGACCTGCTCGGCGACTCGGAAGCCAAGCAGGACGTGATCGATCGCCTCCTGAACGTCCTCGGCGTGGAACTGCAGCATGCCGCCGTCGCGCTCGGCGAATGCATCGGTGTGGTCAGCCCAGATCGACAGGGGAGCCGACAGCGATCGGTTGGCGACCGCCATCACGATCGGCAGGCGCATTCCCGCCGCCGTGAAGAGGGGTTCGCTCATCAGCTTCAGACCCTGGCTCGACGTGGCCGAGAACGCTCGAGCGCCGGCGGCCGACGCGCCGATACACGTCGAAGCGGCGTTGAACTCGCTGTCGACCTTGATGAACTCGCTGTCGAGTTTGCCGTCTGCGACCAGTTCCGAGAGCTTCTCGACGACGCCCGTCTGGGGCGTGATCGGATACGCCGAGATGACATCGGGATCGGCCGCCATGACGCCTTTGGCGACCGCCGACGTGCCCTTCATCACTTCCTGTTCGTCTGATGGTTTCTCCTTCTCGGAAGATTCGGCTTGTGCCATATTATTTCACCTCGCGTACCATTTCGATGGCATCGGTCGGACAGACCTCCGCACAGATGCCACAGCCCTTGCAGTAATCCAGGTCAAAGCCGTAGAAGTCCTCGCCTTCGACCGGCTTGGCGGCCTGATCAGGACAGTACGTGTCACACTGTCCGCATCCGATACAGGCGTCCGTGTCGATGACCGGCTTGAACTCTCGCCAGGAGCCGGTCTTGTTCGTTCGGGACGTGTTCGGTTCCGCGACGACGCCGGTCGTGATCTTTAGGTTCTCGTATGGGTCTTGTGAGTCGCTCATGCGTGTACCTCCGTATACGCGTCGTTGGTCGCTGCGACGTTCTTCTGGCCGATCTCGCCTCCGAACTTGCGGGTGATGACCGCCTCAAGACTCTCGGTGCTCAGTTTGTCCGTGGCACCAGCGAACGCGCCCAGAAGCGCCGTGTTCATGATCGGACGCCCGAGGTTCTCCAGCGCAATTTCCGTCGCGTCGACGGTGACGATCTCCGCGTCGGTGTCGATGCCGACATCCTCGGGATCGGCGTCGGTGTTCACCAGCAGCGTGCCGTCGTCTTTGAGCCCCTTCGTCACGTCCACGTACTCCAGCAGACTGGTGTCCTGGACGATGACGAAGTCCGGCTCCTCGACGTGGCTACGTTCGGTGATCTTCTCGTCGCTATAACGGACGTAGGCCTCGACGGGTGCGCCCCGACGCTCGACGCCGAAAGAAGGCGTCGCCTGCGACCAGATGCCCTCCTCGTGGCCTGCCTGTGCGAGCAACTGGGCGAGCGTTACGGAGCCTTGCCCACCGCGACCGTGAATCCTGATTGCGTACATTGTGTGTTTCCCTCCGAGTTACGGAGATGACCCGTCTCGACTCACCGACGCTACACTCCGGCAGCGTCGGTTACTGGGCCACCTTGCATCCACGTACACGCTCCAGCCACACACCATTTGACCCCCAAAATACGGGGTGTTTAAGAGATATGTCGATATGATTCAGGATCGTTCATCAATAAAGGGAGAACCATTACAGTTTTTCAAATTATCAATAATCAACGTTTCTGGAATCCTCGGCAGTGGATATGACCCGCTACGCCTGATTGAGGGAGCGAATCAACAATAACAGACCGTCGCAGGAATCGCTGGCCCCGTCCCCAAATATAAGGGGTCAAGTTTGCCGGTAGCCAGACCGGAGTTCCTAGCAGACTCGGCAGATAACGACCGTGGCGGATGTAGTAAAACATCTTATATTAACTGCCAAGGAAGTTCGCAGGTGTGCGTTTTCCCCGGGAGGACCGAATCAAACCCCGCATTATCGACGTATCCTTAACGAACAATCTCATGATACGTCGTCCCATACCGCTAGTGTTTTACCCATGCCCCCATCAGGGAATGGTATGACTTTGCACGCCAGAGAGATTAACCAGGACGTACGGGAGCTGGGAGAGCTCCTCGGGTCGGTAATCAAACACCAGAGTTCGGACGAGGCGTTCGATCTCGTCGAAACGATTCGGAACGCGGCGATCCACTACCGACGCGGAGATGCCGACAGTCGCGACCCGATCCACGACACGCTCGATCGACTCTCCCCCGAAAAACAGGACGTCATTGCGCGCGCCTTTACTACCTACTTCGAGCTTATCAACCTCGCTGAGGAGCGTCAGCGCGTCAGGGAGATCCGAGAAGGGAGCCAGGCGGGAACACTGGACAACAGTGTCCACGAGGCGGCCGACTACCTCCAAGAACAGGACGTCAATCCCGAGACCGCCGAGGAGATTCTCGGGGACGTGTTGATCCAGCCGACGTTCACGGCCCACCCGACCGAGGCCCGCCGGAAGACCGTCAAGGCCAAGCTCCGTGACATCGCCTGGAACCTCGAAGACCTCGACGAGGTCCGGCTGACCGACCGCGAGGAGGACAAGGTCAAGCGCGACGTGCGCGCCCAGGTGACGAGCCTCTGGCAGACGCCGCAGGTCCGCGAGCGACGTCCGGAGGTCACCGACGAGGCGCTGAACGTCCAGTGGTACCTCGAGAACGTCCTCTTCGAGGTTATCGATGAAGTCTACGACGAGTTCGAGTACGCCCTAGACGAAGCCTACGAGTCCGAGGTCGAGGTGCCGAAGCTCTACGAGTTCCGCTCGTGGGCCGGCTCCGACCGCGACGGCAACCCGTTCGTGACACCGGAGGTCACCGCCGAGACGCTCGAACGCCAGCGCGAAACCGTCCTCCAGTTGTACCGGGACAAGCTCAAGGAGCTGTCGGGCGTCCTGACCCAGGACGCCTCGCAGGTATCGGTCACCGGGGAGTTCGAGGGGCGCTTCGAGCCCCACAAACAGCGGCTCCCCGGTGTGGCCGAGGAAGCCATAGAGCGCTACCCCGACGAGCCCTACCGCCAGAAACTCAAGCTGATGCGGGAGTCTATCCTCCGGGTCTCTGACGTACGCGAGGGCGGCTACAGCGACGAAGAGGAGTTCATGGAGGACCTCCGGGTCATCGAGGAGAGCCTCCGCAAGCACGGCGGCGAGGACATCGCCGAGGCATACGTCCGCCCGCTCCGGCGGAAGGTCGACACATTCGGGTTCACACTGGTCAGCATGGACCTGCGTGACCACCGAGAGATGCACACCGACGCCCTCGTCCAGGCGCTCGACGAGCAGGAGGGCATAGATTACGAGAGTATGGACGAGGACGAGCGTGTCGAGTTCCTGACCGAAGCCATCCTTCAGGACGAGCGTGTGTTGGACATCGAGGATACCGAGGGCCTCGGGGAAGACGCCGCCCGTGTGCTGACCCGTTTCGAGCAAGCCGCCGAGTGGCAGAAGGAGTTCGGCGTCGACGCCATCGACACCTATGCGATCAGCTGGTTCGAGGAGCCGAGCCACGCGCTGGAGGTGTTGTTCCTCGGTGACCAGGCCGGGATCGTCGATCTCCCGGGCTACTGCGGGTTCGACATCGTTCCCCTGCTGGAGACGAAGTACGCCCTGGAGGGCGCACGACGGATCATGAGCACGCTGTTCGAGAACGAGGCTTACAGCCAGGCGCTGGAGGCCCGGGACAACATCCAGGAGATCTTGCTGGGCTACTCCGACTCCAACAAGGAGAACGGCTTCCTCGCCGCGAACTGGTCGCTGTACCGCAACCAGAAGCGGCTGGCCGCGATCTGTGACGACTTCAACGTGGAGATGCGGCTGTTCCACGGACGCGGCGGCTCGATCTCCCGCGGCGGCGTCCCGATGCACGAGGCCATGGTGGCGCTGCCCAACGAGACCTGTACGGGCCAGATCAAGTTCACCGAGCAGGGCGAGGCCATCTCCGAGAAGTACGCCAACGAGAACATCGCCGAGCGCAACCTCGAGCAGATGCTCAACGCCCAGATCAAGGCCCGGCACAACGCCATCCACGAACCTGTCGAGAAAGTCCCAGACGAGTGGATGGACGCCTTCGAGTCCTCGGCGGAGGTCGCCCGCGAGGAGTACCGCGGACTTTTAGACACCGACGGCTTCGTCTCCTACTTCGAGCAGGCGACGCCGATCACGGTCATTGAGAACCTCAACCTCGGCTCCCGACCGGCCTCCCGAAGCGACGAACGCAACGTCGAGGACCTCCGGTCGATCCCGTGGGTGTTCTCCTGGACGCAGGCCCGGTGTATCGTCCCTGGGTGGTACTCGCTGGGTACCGGCCTGCAAAGCTACCTCGACAACGGCGGCGATATCGAGACCCTCCGGGAAATGTACAACAACTGGCCGTTCTTCAACACGATGCTGGACCACGCCGCACTTGCGCTGGCCCGCACCGAAATGGAGATCGCCGAGCAGTACGCCGATCTGGCCGACGAAGAACTCCAGGAGCGGATCTTCGAGCGCATCCGCGAGGAGTACGAGCGCGCTGTCCAGGTCGTCACCGAGATCACCGGCTCTGACAGCCTCGTCAAACGCGAGTGGCTGAAAGAGAACATGGAGCGGCGCAACCCCTATGTCGACCCGCTCAACCTCCTGCAGATCCGCCTACTCGCACAGTCCCACCTCACCGAGACCGAGAAACAGACCCTCCGACTCACGGTCCACGGCATCGCTGCCGGCATGAAGAACACCGGATAAGCCGTCGATCGAACCGAAGATACTCTTTTTGTCAACGCTCTCGCCGCTTGCGCTCACTTTCATAGCTTGGTGTGGATGTCGTCTCGTTTTTCTCGCCGATACGAGCTACGTACTCCGTTCCCGTACAGTGGACACACGTACCGGTGAAGCCCATCACACACCATTATTTATAATTCCACACCCTGGATATTGCAACAATCGAATGATTTATTTGCCTGCGGGTAAATAGTTCTGGTAGAGGCATGACACTCAATACGATCCTCCTAGCAGTTGGACCGAGCGACAAAGACCGAGCGGAAGCTCTCGCGGAGGCAGTCGTCGAGGTCGCGAAACCCTCGGACGCCGACGTCGTCCTCGCGCACGTCTTCACCGACGCTGAGTTCTCGCAGACGGCAGAACGGTTAGGCTTTGGCGAAACCGCCGACCCGGACGAGGTTGCAAAGCGCCACCAGACCGTACGGACGATGACGAAGCTGTTCGACGATGCCGGCGTGAGCTACTCGATTCGCGGTGCGGTCGGCGAACACGCCGAAGAGATTATCGACCTCGCACAGGACGTCGAGGCGGACCGCGTCGTCGTCGGCGGCCGCAAGCGCTCGCCGACCGGCAAGGCCGTCTTCGGTTCGACGGCCCAGGCCGTGATGCTCGACGCTCCGTGCCCGGTGACGTTCGTTCGCGGCGAGAACGGCGACCAATAAGAGCGCGGCCGGTCCAGCCGCCACAGGCGGAGGACGCGCGTTTCTCGTTTCGAGACCCCGTCCCCGCGGTCGATCACATTTCCGAGACGAATATCGTTCTTGATTATCTGCGAGACTTGCCGCCGGGACCTGCTGTTATCTATCAACGGGATTTTTTGCCCAGAGGATGGTGACGCCCGTTATAAAATCTGCAAACACCGATATCGAAATCACCAATAGTACGGGATAGAGTCCCCAGTCAATAAAGTCGAGATACGCGACGGTGAGCAGTCCAGCCACGCCCCCAATCAATGCACGAACGGATATCGGATAGGATGTTTCCGGGACAAGCGACCAGTCAGTATAGACCCGGACCCCGTAGTAGAAACCACCGATTGAACCAAAGACGAGACTGACACCGATCGCTATTATTGAGTAGTTTCCTATCAGAGTCGGGCCCTCTACATACCAGAACAAACTCATTACCGCTACTAAGACGCCTTCGGCCCACACAACCTTCCTCGTACTAGATCGTTTCCCCCCTTTTGTTGATTCCATCATATTTTTAATAGATTATATCTATCGCTGATTATGGTATTGCTTATGGAATGTGCATGCCAGGAATCCTGGGTGCTGCTTGTGTCACGTCATCCAAAGATGCATCGTAGCGACCAGCAGCACCTGTGAAGATCTCCGGTATGTCCGTCCAGCTACCGTGGTTCTTCTCATCCCAAGCCCAGAACGTCATCTCGCTGCCGGTGTTCTCTGACAGGTCAAGGACGTCGACAATCGCTTTAGTGACGACAGAGCACCCCATACCGGCAGCCCAATTTGCAACCGGTACGGGGATGATACCACATATGGCCCCACTGAGACCACTCA
>JAZKRQ010000111.1:0-8278 GCA_036628575.1 Halapricum sp. | reverse complement strand
GGCGGTCCGCGATCCTCCGGTGGCCCACGTGGACCAAGGGTGGTGAGGTTGCGAGCCATCCGGGCGACCTCCTGCCCGTGGAGCTGCGAGGCGTTCGTCCGGAGTCGTTCGAGGCGGGTCGTGTTGACCCCGGCGTCACGGGCAACTGTCGTCGTACGTTCGATGGTCCTGTTCAGCGCCTCGATCCGCGCCGTCAGCGACGCGACGCGACCTGCCTGGGACACGTTGTTCACGTCTGTCTCACCCGAGGCATTGAGTTGTTCGAGTTCGGCTTCGAGGGACGAGAGCCGGCGTTCAAGCGTTTCCGTCCGCCTGGCGGTCATTGCCGACCGGTTCACGTCGGATTCGTTGAAGCGAGCTTCCCACGTGCCGGCCTCTATGCTACTGTCCGCGCTGGCAGCCGTCGACTCCATGAAAGCGCTTATCTGGCTACCGAGCGGGGCCGTCCCGTTAGTCGTCTCGTTTTCCCCTGCGAGTGATTCGAAGGCCTCGGATTGACCGACGCCCTGCTGGTCGGGTGCCGGGGTGGCAAGCACCGGTGCCACGACGCCCGCGACCGCCAACACGACCACGAGGACGACGGTCTGCCGGGTGTGCATCTTACCAGCTAGTATAGCCGTCCAGCATAAAAACCCGAACTTTCGTTCGGATCGTTTAGATTGCGGTTTTAGAGGCCTCAAATCCCATTATAATGTTCATAAACCTATTTCAGGCCGTCAAAGGATGAATCGAAACGTCTGACGAGAGAATGATCGAATTGCCCGCCATCAAAAGCACTCCGGGGAAGACTTATACGTTATCATGTGTGAGATAGACACGCATAGAATGTTCGAACAGTTTTCCCGGGGATACTACCTCGGTCGATTGTACGTCGAGCCAGGCGAGAAAGGCTCGGCAACGATGTGTCGCGAGCAACATGAGCAGGTCCGAAAGCAACTGTACACCGAGGAGACGGGGGTCTCGCGGACGGACCTCCCACTCGTAATGAAGCTCGGCACGCGACACTTCCGGGTTCACGGTGAAGAGGGGGTTCCTGCCGACACACTGACCGTCCCCGGAGAGATCCTCGAGGCGGATGCACGCATCCGTAATCCGCCCGAACTCCGTGAGGTGTTTCTGGCGAAGGCCGATCGAGCCGGTCAGTTGATCGACCTGGAGCGGTCGGTGCCCGATCAGACCGGGATTTAAGCCCTTCCGCGACGCGGGTTCGCTCATGCTCGACGAGTTGTTCGGCCGGGCCGATCTCAAAGAGCGTATCGAGACGCTCGAGACCGAGAAGGACGAGCTACAGGAGCGACTCGACGCCGAGCGAGACCGGCGCAAGGATGCCGTCACCGACAGGCAGGCCGCCGAGCGCCGGGTGAACGAACTCGAAGACCGAGTTACGGAACTGGAAGACCGGATCGATAGGCTCCAGGAAGAGAATCACACCCTGGATTATCGCCACCGCGAAGACCTTTCGGGGGCGCGTCTCGATAATGTGCTCGGTCGACTGGAGTCGATCGAGGGCGATCCACAGAGCGTGCTCACGGCCGTACTCACTGACGAACACGAGATCTCGCAACCGCTCCGGGAAGGGTTCGGCGAACGGGCGGCGCTGGTCTCCCGGGCGGCACCGTGCCTGGCCGTGACCGACGACGCCGGAGTCCTCAGCGCAACGCTGTCGCTGCCGAACCCGCCCGAACCGTTCGAGAGCTGGAGCGAAGGCGTGGAACTGGAGCGGTCGTGGCTAGAACCCACAGGCGAGTTCACGCTCGCACTCGTGCGCTCGGATCTGTTCGCGATGGGCGTCTACGAGGATCGCAAGCGGACGGCCTTCCACGGCTTCGACAGCGACCTCAAGAGCAAACACTCCAAAGGCGGGTTCTCCCAATCGCGGTTCGAACGCATCCGTGACGATCAGATCGACACTCACCTCGATCGGTGTCGAGAAGCGCTCAAGGAACGTCCCGACGACGTACCGCTGTTCGTCGTCGGCGAGCGAAGCGTCCTCTACGAGGTCGCGTCCGAGGCCGAGGCGACCGCCGCCGTCGACGCGACCGGTGATCCCGAAGAAGCGCTGGGTCGAGCTTTCGAGTCCTTCTGGACTGTGACGCTGTATGCGGTCTGACCTGGGTTTTTAACCGAACCGGTTCCAGTGATGACCATGCGCGTCGCGATCCTCGCCCACGAGAAGTTCCCCGACCGCGCCAAAACCGCGGTCGGCGTCCTCCGGTACGGCGATCAGGACGTCGTCGCCATCCTCGACCGCGACAACCCGGGAACGTCTGTCCGGGACCACCTCGACGATCCCCGCATACCGGACGCCCCGATCGTCGCGGGCATAGACGACTTGCCGGAGGAGGCGCCTGATCTCGATGCCCTCCTGATCGGCATCGCGCCTATCGGCGGGGGCTTCGAGGAGTCCTGGCGGCCAGACGTCCGCGGGGCGCTCGAACGGGGCTGTGAGGTCATCTCAGGGCTGCACTATCCTCTTTCCGAGGACGAGGAGTTCGTCGAACTCGCTGCCGAGCACGGTGGACGACTCAGCGACGTCCGCGAGCCGCCCGACGACCTGACCGTGAGCGAGGGCCGGGCCGACGAGGTCGATGCGACGGTCGTCCTCACAGTCGGAACCGACTGCTCGACGGGCAAGATGACCGCCGCGATGGAGCTCCGGGAGGCGGCCCGCGAGCGTGGACTGGACGCAGCGGTTGTCCCGACGGGCCAGACCGGGATCGTCATCGAGGGTGGGGGTATCGCTGTCGATCGAACGATAAGCGACTTCACCGCCGGCGCAGTCGAGCGGATGGTACGGGGAGTCGGCGATCACGATATCGTCTTCGTCGAGGGTCAGGGTGCACTCGCGCATCCGGCGTATTCGGCCGTGACCGCCGGGGTCGTCCACGGCGCGATGCCCGAGACGATGGTGCTCTGTCACGAGGCAGGCCGGCAGGCCGTCCACGGCTACGAGTCGTTCCCGCTGCAACCGCCTGGGGAGTACGCGTCGTTGTACGAGCGCTTCGCCGCGCCCGTGGCCGATAGTGAGGTCGCGGCGGGAATGCTAGACACGAGCGGTATCGACGACGAGAAACGCGCTCGCCGGACAGTCAAGGCGTACGGGGAAGCCATCGACGCGCCCGCGACCGATCCGATCCGTTTCGATGCCGCGGAGGTGCTGGATTCCCTTCTATGACGTTAGAAACCCGATTCGAACGGTACGAACTCCCGCTGGCAGAGACCTTCGAGATATCCCGAGAGAGCACCGACGTGACCGAGACGGTCGTCGTTCGGATCAGCGACGGGACCGACGAGGGGATCGGTGCAGCCGCGCCGTCGAGCTACTACGGGGAGACTGCTGACACCGTCAGGGCCGTCCTGCCCGAGTTGCTGTCGGTCGTGGAATCGGTCGACGATCCCTTCGCCCACCAGCGGATCGGACGCAGACTGGACGATACGATCGGGGCTAACCCGGCTGCCAAAAGCGGCGTCACCACCGCGCTAGCGGACCTCGCAGGGAAGCGCCTTGACGTCCCCTTATACCGGCAGTGGGGACTCGATCCGGAGGCGGTTCCGCCCACGTCTTACTCGATAGGCATCGCCGCCCCCGAGACGATGGCCGATCGCGCCCGCGAGCGGATCGACGCCGGGTTCGACGTATTGAAACTGAAGATCGGTACCGAGCCGAAGATCGATCGGAAGCGGGTGACCGCGGTCCGGGAGGCGGCCCCGGAAGCGCGAATCCGGGTCGACGCTAACGGTGGGTACAATCCCCGGACGGCTATCGCGGCCAGCGAGTGGCTCGCGGCGCTCAACGTCGAGTTCCTCGAACAGCCAGTCCCCGGAGATGATCTGGCCGGTCTGAAGCAGGTACACGAGCACGGAGAGGTACCCGTCGCGGCCGACGAGAGCTGCGTCACAGCCGGCGACGTCCCGATTGTCGCGGACCGGTGTGATATTGTCGTTGCCAAACTCGGCAAGTGCGGTGGGCCCTGGGCCGCACGTCGACAGCTCGAAACCGCTCGCGCCCACGGCCTGGAGACGATGCTCGGTTGTATGGTCGAGTCGAACACCTCGATCGCGCCCGCGGTGCACCTCTCACCGCTTTCCGACTACGCTGACCTGGACGGATCGCTACTGCTCGCGGACGATCCATTCGAGGGCGTTCCGCTGTCGGATGGACGGGCAGACCTCACAGCGCTCGATCGGCCGGGAAGCGGAGTCAAAGAACAGCAATAGGGGTTACAGCCACTCGGCGAACGAATCGGTCTCGCGACTCCGGCGGACGTATTCCCGTTGCATCCCCTCGATCGCTGTCTCCAGGCCGGCACCGTCGGCCAGTCGGTCGCGGACCTGTGCCTTCTTCCAGCCGCTCGGGGACTGTTTGGCCCGCCAGCGTGACCGTATCGGATCGAGATACTCCGCAGCCCTCCCGGAGGCGATACCCTGAGCTTTCAGACCGCGTTCGGCGTACTCGAAGACTTCCGCGAAGATTTCGTCCGGATCGCTCGTGCGCTCCCCCTCGACAGTGACCCACGCCAGATCAGCGTCCAGTCCGTTCCGGGCCACGTCGTAGAACGACGACTCGGCGTCCGCCCAGGGGAGGTCAGTAATCGGGTGATCGGCCGCGACCAGACCCCGGATGAGACCCACCGTGAGCGCCTGCAAGGCGACGACATCGGTGACGGTCGGCTGAGTCGGGAGCGGGCGGTACTCGATGCGAACCGAGCGTTCGTCGCCGGCACCGTCGACCGGGTCGCCGCCGATGACACAGCGTACCCACCGCCAGTAGGTGCCTCGCTTGTGTTCGAATTCCCAGTAATTGTCGGTGTATTCCGTCGGCGGCTTCTCGGCGATCCACTCCCGGAGGAACGGCGCGACGACGTCGTCCTCGACCACCCTGTCGATCACCTCGGTAGCGTCCGCGAGGTCCTCCGGGACCCGGACCTTCGGATCGGGAGTCTCGTTAACCGATTGCTCGAAGACGGCGACCCGGAGTTCGTGGTGGGTCTCCGTGACCAGCGATTCGGGGTCGTTCACGTCGCCATAGACGTCCGCCGGGAGGAACGGTGAGTTGCTCGCAAGCGCGAGTAGCGGCCCCATCGTCCTGATCGCGGCGTTGTAGTAGCCGGGGAACGCTGCCGTCGAGGGAATCTGGAGGTGCGGCTGGATGGAGGTCGCCAGCGACTCGAAGAGGATCGAGGGAAAGGAGAGATCTGCGCCAGGCACTGAGAAGTCGACGCCCCCTCCCGCCCGTCCGACGATGTCATTGTCGATGGCGACGTAGCGCGGATCGGTCCGCATGTTTGTCGCCAGGTGGACACCGTCGATGTCAGTCGTCGCCGAGAGGTAGGGGACGGTACCGTCATCCGGCGGGATCGTCCACATCGCGTCAAGCACCAGCGCGCAGTCTTCCGCGCCGGCGGCAGCACGGGCTTTCTTGGTCTCCATCTCGATGGCGGTCGCCTGGGCGTCTAAGCCGGCCGCATCGAAGACGTTTGGATCGGTATTGATCTCGGCGTTGTGCAGCCCTAGCTCCTTGCTGACAGCGTCGGTATCCTCGAAGATGCTTCCCGGGATCTGGTGAAGCCGACAGTCCTCTACCGGTTGCACCATGTCGCCTGCGCTCGATTCGCCGGCGACGGCGTATACTTCCATCTCCAGACCGATCGCGAAACCGTCGTTGTCAAGCGCGCCGTCGTCGAACTGGTCGTAGAGGAAATCGGCCTGGTCGTCGACGCGCGCGTCGAACGTCTCGCGGGTGTCCGAATCGAGCGAGCGCTCGACGAGATCGGCGAGTTCCGTCATTGCACCCGCCTACGGGGCCCGCGACGTTAGTGTTGTGTTCCCGGCAGTACCGATCACTATCAAACCTCGCAGGTCCAGTAAGAGACGGAAGCGAGGCGATCACCGAACGGTAGTCCGCCCAGCGCAGTATCGATACTACGGAACGCCGAAGCGGTCTGGTTGGGAATCTGCCGGTAGAAGCCGTATGGAAGGACGAAATCGTGTTCGTCGCGGACGAGTTCCAACCCTGCGTCGTCTAGCAGGCGGCTGACCTCCCAGCGGGAGTACAGCCGCGACCCCATCGGCAGTGCCCAGTTGTAGATCGAACGGGTTGAAAAACGGTTGAACGTGTCGAAGAAGATTACGTCCTTGGAAACCCGCCGCATCTCGCTGAGGAACGACGCGGGTGTGTCCGCCAGATGGAAAAACCGCATCGCCAGAACGGCGTCGAAATGATCGTCCGGGAACGGCAGCCGTCCGGCGTCCCCACGCATGAACTCTAGGTGATCGTCGACGCCCGCAGCACGGGCCTTTTCACGACCCTGCTGAAGCATCGGTCCTGAGATGTCCAACCCGACGACGTCGGCACCGCGCTCGGCCAGCATGACGGTGAATCTGCCGGTCCCGCAGGCAATCTCCAGCACGTCGGTATCCTCTACCGGGCCGATCGCGTCTAGCACGGCCTGTTTCTCCCGCCGGTCGATCAGGCGGCCACCGCGCGAGAAGCGCTTCTCCTCGTACTCCTCGGCGATGTCGTCGGCCTGGTACCACTCCTGTCCTTTCACGGTGTCCCGACTGTCGTCAGCGTAGGGATAAAACGATACTGAAAGCGATCAGACGACGAACGGGCCAACGGATACCGACGACAGCCCGATACTACGTGATCATCCCTGAAGGATACCAATGAGATTAATACACCTTAAGGACACAGTATTGTTTTTACATGCATATAGCCAAGTTTTACCACAGGTGATCACCGAGAGGGATGTATGAGTACGACTACCGATGGGGTGCAGCCGGAAGTGAGTTTCAATGACAGCGAGTTCCGCGACCGGCTCAAGGAGTTGCCACCAAGCGCGAAACTCGTCGCAAAGGTTCTCGAGGGGAATACGCCGCTCTCGCAGGGTGAACTCGCCAAGGAATCGCTGTTACCCGATCGGACGGTCCGGTACGCGCTGAACCGTCTGGACGACGCTGACCTGGTCAGCTCCCGGTACAGCTTCCGGGACGCCCGCAAACAGGTCTACTTCCTCGCGGACGAACGATAGACGAATACGGGCCGGATACGACCCTAACGCGGCGCTTTTGTTCCTAGCCCCGTACGATGGTATATGGAGGATCTCGAAGCCGAACTGGCCCGCGCCAAGGACCTCGACGTGGCGGCGCTGGCCGACGCTATCGAATCGATCGGCTTCGAGTGTACCCGGTGTGGTGGCTGTTGCAAAGCAGTCGAGACCGACGAGGGGATCGAACCGCATACGGCGACGGTATTCCCCGACGAGATCCGACAGATCCGGGAAGCCGGCGACGACGAATGGCGGGACCTCACCCGGCCGATGCCCTACGGACTGACCGAGGGCGAGGACGGTCCAGAGGGTGAAACCTTCGAGTGGGCGCTCCAGACCGACGCCTGCGGGGACTGTACGTTCTACACCGAGGACGAGGACGGGACTGGCGTCTGTACCGTCCACGGCGACCGGCCGCTGGTCTGTCAAACGTACCCTTTCAGCGTCGCGCTCGGCGGGACGAGCCAGCCAATGGGCGAGGCCGTGGATGAGGAAGAGATGGTCCGCGCTCACGAGTGTGAAGGGCTGGGACGTGAGATCTCTCGCGAGGACTCCGAAGAGATGGCCCGGACGCTAAAGACGCGGGCTGTCCGCGAACTCGAAGAGGCGATCGCCGTCAGGGACAACTATGAGCCGGTCAACGCGGACGGGGTCGTCGTCCACGACTCGGAAGGGGCGAAGCGTCCCGACGGGCGGCCGTTTCGGCGTGGCAACGAGAAGGAGTAAGCACCACCAAGCGCACGTACGAACCGTCGATGGGTTCTTAATGATGGGCTTCGACCACGGAAACGGTGGTTTAGCCTTGGAGATCTCAGATAAACTCCTGTGTCTGTTCAGTGCGGACGTATCAGCCGAAGACGACCGGTACGTTATCGAGGTCCCGCGTCGAGAGGTCGAGAACGGCTCGATCGACATCGATGAAACGTATCGGGTAGCGCTCATTGCGGGAGAACACGCGGAAGAGACCGAGTCGACGAGTGGAACGGCGCCGTCAGAGCCACAGCCGCCGGTCGAGAACGGCGAGATCCGCTACGTCGAGATCGAGGACATTGGCAAGCAAGGCGACGGGATCGCCCGCGTCGAGCGCGGCTACGTAATCATCGTCCCTGGTGCCGACATCGGCGACCGCGTCAAGGTCGAGATAACGGAAGTCAAGTCCAACTTTGCCGTCGGAGAGATCATCGAAGAAGATATCTGATACTATCAGCTGTACGGTTTCGCGGGAA
>JAZKRQ010000110.1:0-8312 GCA_036628575.1 Halapricum sp. | reverse complement strand
ACTCTATCGTCGGCGAGAACACCCTGCTGACCCCGCGGATCCCGGTCTACGATCTGGTCAAGGAGGAGGTCCTGTTCGGTGAACTACCGCCCGAGCGACGGGCCTTTACCCGCTTTGTCGAATCGTCCGTTGGCGAGCACGACCTGTTCGATGGCGGCGCGTACAAGCCCGCCGTCGTCGCGACGCACGTCGAGGAAGAGACGCTGGAGGCCGCCGAGAAAGAGGACATTCTGCGGGACAACTAGACCGCTTTTTACCGGGTGATGTCCGCGGGCCACCGCCGACTCGCTTCCGGGTTACTATTTCACTGAGCCGTTCGGCCGATCCACCACACCAGTCCTAGACTCACGACGATGAGTGCGCCCCAGGCGGAAAGGGCCTCATAGTGACCGCTGTAACGATTTGCCGGTGCGCCCGCACGCTGTCGTGCGGTCGACCCGGAACAGACTTACAGCGGTCACTATCGATCGTCGAAATACTGTTCAGATCAATCGATCCGAGAAGGACTCGCCCGGCCCAGACAATGACAATTAGGACGAGCAGGACGATCGTGAGGTAGATCTCTTGACCTCCTCTCCGCCCTAAAGGGCGAAGATTCCTCCGTGGGGAATCCTGCCTGCATGATTCCCCCGGCTGTGAACTTGCGGGTTTGCTGAGGCACCTTCGGCCCTTTGCAGGGTGTGGCGTGTTTTCGTATCCGCTCGGTGTTGCCCTCCCGTAGTGGGAGTGGCACTCACAGGCGTCCAGCACAGTGAGCAGCGGGCCGGGCCATCGGCCCAACAGTCCGTTGCAGCCACGAAAGGACTGTTCTGTCGTGACATGCCAACCGCTGCTGGTTGGGCTGCGTAGGTGTGTGAGTGTGAGTGTGATGACGCACTCGTAGCCATCTTAAGCATGAGCGCGTTCCCCGCAGCAGCATGTCGCATGTCTCCTATTACATTGCATGTCGGGAAATATAATTGTTAGGATTCCCATCGGGAGACATAGAGTGGGTTTGGTCATATCGTGTCGGCTTCATCCCCGCGCTGAAGCACGAGGCTTTCGCCTTGATTCTTCCGTAATCCAGCCACGTTTTGAATCCTTCCCATGATCGCATATAACTGATATCACGGATGATCGGCAAGTACTTTTCCCGTCCAATTCGGCTCATATATCGATCACACAGCTCCCGCATTTTTGATCCGTCATTGAGGAGAAGCCCGACAAGAGCGGGCGATAACCAAAAGCGTGAACGGGTCCCCCATCCACTACTTAATAATGACTGCCGAGGGGCCACCACCCATCCGTCGCCTGTCCGACTGGGACGCTGCGCACCTGCGCGACCTCGCGGACGAACACGGCACGCCGCTGTACGTCTTCGACCAGAAACGCGTCCGCGAGAACGTCACCAATCTCGAACAGGCGTTCCACACCGAGGAGATCAGCTACGCCGTCAAGGCAAACACCGTCCGTGCGACACTCGAGACCGTCGCCGACACCGGTCTCGGCGCGGAGTGTGCCTCCGCGGGCGAGGTCCAGCGGGCCGTCGACGCCGGCTTCGATCAAGTGCGTTACACCGCGGTCAACCCGCCACCCGAGGACCTCGATCACGCTATCGCTCTCTCGAAGGACCCCGAGACGGAGGACCTCGACCTCGTCATTACGATCGGTGCGGCGGACACGCTGGAGGCACTCGAGGAACGCGACTACGACGGCCCACTCGCGATACGCGTCAACCCGGGCGTCGGCGCGGGCCACCACGCGAAGGTCACTACCGGGGACGCCCCGAAGTTCGGCGTCCCGTACAGTCGCGTGTCCAACCTGGCCGACGTGGCCGTCGAACGCGGCTTCGACCTCGCCGGGCTCCACGCCCACGCCGGCAGTGGGATCCACGATGACGAGGATCTCGCAGCGCACCGCGAACTCGTCTCTCGCATGGGGGATCTAGCACGCGATCTCGGCCCCGATCTCGACTTTCTCAACGTCGGCGGCGGCCTCGGCGTGCCCTACCGCCCCGAAGAGGAGCCACTCGATCTCGACGCCGTCGCGAGCGCCACCCGCGAGGCTGCCGGTGATCTTCGGGCGACGCTCGGGATCGAACCCGGTCGGTACGTCGTCGCGGACGCAGGCGTGCTTCTCACCACCGTAAACGCAGTCAAGCCGACCCCTGAGACGACCGTCGTCGGCGTTGACGCCGGCATGGCCACACTCCTGCGACCGGCGATGTACGACGCCTACCACGAGATCCGATCGCTGGCTCCCGACACCGACGGTCGCGAGTCCGTCACCGCGACGGTGGCAGGACCGATCTGTGAAACGGCGGACGTCCTCGGACGGGACCGGGCACTCCCGGACCCTGTCCGCGGTGACGTCCTCGCGATCGGTAACGCTGGCGCGTACGGGTACGAGATGGCGCTAAATTACAACTCCCGCCCTCGTCCAGCAGTCGTTTCCCTCGACGGCAACGTCTCGCAGCTGGCGGTCGAACGCGAAACGCTTTCGGACCTGACCCGACTAGAGACAGAGCAATGATCACTGTCGAGAAATACCACGGCACCGGCAACGACTTCGTCGTGGTCGAGGCCGACGCACCGGTCGAGGACCGGGAGGTATTCGCCAAGCGGCTCTCCGACCGGGATACGGGACTGGATCATCCCGACGGCGAACGGGTCGGTGCCGACGGCGTCCTCTTTCTGGATCTGGACGCCAGCGCCGAGCCGCCGCGGGTCGAGATGACGCTCGTTCAGCCCGACGGCTCGGTCGCAGAGATGTGCGGCAACGGGGCCCGGGTCGTCGCGATCTGGGCGGCCGCAGAGACTGGCCACCGGGAGTTCGTTATCGACACGCCCGCCGGGGAGTACCCGGCCAGCGTGGCCCAGGAGGGCGTCACCATCGGGATGGGCGAGCCGACGTTCGAACCAGCGGCAGTCCCGACCGCGACCGACGAGCCACTGATCGAGGCCGAGATCGCGGGGCTGACCGTGACGGCGGTCAACACCGGTGTCCCCCACGCCGTCGCGTTCGTCGAGAACGTCACCGACGTCGATCTGGATACCGTGGCCCCGCCGGTCCGACACGCCGAGGTCTTCCCGGACGGCGCGAACGTCACGATCGCATCCGAGCGTGCCGCCGGTCCCGTTCCGGGGTACGATCAGCGGACCTTCGAGCGAGGCGTCGAGGGCGAGACCCGCTCCTGTGGCACGGGCGCTGTCGCCGTCGTCGCCGCTGCCCACGAACTCGGGGAGGTCGAGACGGGACAGGCCGTTCCAGTTCATCCGCCCGGCGGACGGCTAGTCGTCACACGGACCGAGACCGGCGCGACGCTACAGGGGCCGGTCGAACGCGAGTTCGAGACGACCGTCCCCGCCGACGGCGTGCTGGCCCAGCGATGACGTTCGATCTCGAATCCTTCCACGAGCGCGCGGTGAAGACCCCCTCCCACGAGGACGTCGAGAAGATGCGCTCGCTGCTGGTCGAGACAATCGACGCCGAGGGTTTCGACCCGTCCGTCGACGACGACGGGAACGTCCTGGTGAGCCGGGAAGGCGACCGCGACGGGCTACATATCGTCCTCAACACCCACATCGATACAGTCCCGCCCCACGTCCCATACGAGCGGGACGGCGAGGTCGTCCGCGGTCGTGGCGCCTGTGACGCCAAGGGACCGCTTGCGGCCCTGGTGGATGCCTTCTTCGCCGTCGAGCCGGCGGCAGGCCGGGTCACGCTGGCGGTGACGCCCGACGAAGAGACCGACTCGACCGGGGCGGCCGCCCTCCAGGGGACGCTCGGGGCAGACGGGTTCGTGGTCGGCGAACCCACGGGGCTTGACGTCTGTACTGCAGCAAAAGGGCGCTTCGACGGAACGGTGACGATCTACGGGACGAGCGCCCACGCCGCTGAACCCGAGAGCGGACAGAACGCGATCCGCGCTGCGGGGCCGATCACCCAGGCCATGGAGACGTACGATGAGCAAGCGGGACCGGGTGAGCACGACCGGCTCGGGCGGCCGACGCTCACGCCGACGATGATCGAAGGCGGCAGGGTCAAAAATCAGGTGCCGGCCGAGTGCGTAGTGACCTTCGACCGCCGCAGCGTCCCCCCCGAGACCGCCGACGAGTTCCGAGCCGGCCTCGAAGAGCACCTGTACCAATGGCTGCCGGCCGGAATGGACCTCCGAGTCGCGCTCAGCGAGCGCGAGACGCCGTTCCTGGAGGCGTTCGCGACCGAACCAGACGAGACGCTCGTCAAGACGCTCGCGGCCGCTAGCGGCGGCGAGATACGTTCGTTCGGGGCTGCGACCGAAGCATCCTACTTCGCGGCCGAAGCGCCGACGGTGATCTTCGGCCCCGGGAAGTTGGCCGACGAGGACGGGGCGGTTGCCCACAGCGATCGGGAGTACGTCCGCCTGCCCGAGATTCACGCCGCGGCCGACGCCGTGACCGAAACGCTCCGGTCGCTCGTCGGGTAGCTATCCAATTCCAGAAGACATATCAGTAGAGTGTCCGAACCGCTCTTTCATGTCGCCCTCCCCACCGTTCGTCGATCTGGAGACTAATACACTTGATCTCGATCAGATCCGGACGGAAGCGATCCCGCTTCTCGGACTGATCGTCCTGTTCGGCTCCCTTGGCCTCGTGCTTGTGTACATCGGAACAGATTTCTATGGCCTGATCGGCACCGTCTTTGCCCTTCTCGGACAGCTCGTCTTCGCCGTCGGCACCGGGATCGTCCTAATATACGCGATCACACGCGGTATCCAGCTGGCCGACCGCTGATTCTGTCGGCGGTACGACCGGAAACTGTTTTCCGCCTCGGCTGTACCGATGGGTATGCAGGTTCTCGTCAACGCCGCGGTCAGCGTCGACGGCAAGCTCTCGACGCGACGGCGCGAACAGGTCGCGATCAGCGGCCCCGACGACTTCGATCGCGTCGACTCACTCCGGGCCGACAGCGACGCCGTGATGGTCGGGGTGGGAACGGTTCTGGCGGACGACCCCTCACTGACGGTCGATGATCCGGCGCGGATCGACGCCCGGACCGAGCGCGGAGCGACTCCCCAGCCGGCTCGGGTCGTCGCGGATTCGCGGCTCCGGACGCCCGCCGACGCTACCGTCCTCGACGACGCCGCAGAGACGTATCTGCTGGCCAACGACGCCGTGTCGGCCGGGAGCGTCGCCGAGAAGGCATCGGAAGGGGTGACAGTCCTCACCACTGGGAGCGATCGCGTCGACCTGACTGTCGCGCTGGATCGCCTGGAGAATCACGGCATCGAGCGGTTGATGGTCGAGGGGGGTGGCGAACTCATCTTCTCGCTGTTCTCAGCCGGACTGGTGGACGAGCTGTCAGTGTTCGTCGGGTCGATGGTCATTGGCGGTCGCGAGGCCCCGACGCTGGCCGACGGAGAGGGGTTTCTCGAAGAGTTCCCGGCACTACACCTCGATGGAGCCGATCAGATCGACGACGGCGTTCTCTTGCAGTACGACGTCGTATCTGATGGCTGACAGTCGAAACGATTATGCTTCTAATGTCGCGAAGTCTTCCCAATGAGAACGGCGCGGGGTCTGGCAGCCGTCGCGTTGCTATGTCTGGTAGGGCTGTTTGTCACCATCGCGCCGGCCGCCATCGCCGATAGCGATCCGACAGCCGTTCACACGAACGGGACGGCCGTCCACTCGAATGGGTCGGTCACCTGGGCAACCCAGGATGCTGGCGCGCCGGCCGATCCGCCCGAGGACAGGATCGGCTGGGAGCAGGGCTACTGGTACAACGAGTCGATCGACGTCGATCAGTCGGACGGCCTCTCGGAGGCGGAACTACAGCGGTACAAGGCCCGTACGATGGCTCGTCTCGAACACATTCGCGGGCTGGAGTTCACGGATGACGTCGAGATCGAGTTCATCGGGTCGGATGCAGTAGCCGATCGGATCGAAGGAGACGTCACGCAGTTCCGCGGGTCGGACCAGCAGTGGGAAGCGTTGTTCGTGATCGGCGAGGATCGGAACGCGAGTCGCGTTATCACCGATACGCTCGTCGCGAGCGTGGCCGGCTGGGCCGCCGAAGAGGGCTCGGAGAAAGTTGTCCTGATCACTGAGGACCCCGACGAACCGACCGCACCCCCGGTGCTGATGGCACACGAACTGACCCACGTGCTCCAGCACCAGCAGTTCGACCTCTCTGACCCGCGATACCAGCGATCGACGATGGACGGCGAACACGCGAAAGACGCCATCGTAGAGGGGGAGGCGAGCCATCTCGACAGCGTGTACCAGGAGTACTGCTCGAACGGCACCTGGGAGTGTGTCGACGACGCGGAAGGCTTCACGACCGGGCCCTGGTCCGACTCTGTCGAATTCGAGCTTTCCTCGTACCTCAGCGCACCCTACTCGCTCGGTAGCCAGTACGTCTCCGAGTTGACCGAGAGCGGCGGTTACGAGGCCGTCGACGCCACCCATCGCGATCCGCCGGCGTACAGCGTTGCCGCGTTCCACGTCGACGAGTCCATTCAACCGGACGCGCCGCTGTCGGTCCCGGATCGATCGAACGACGCCTGGAACCGTAATGAGCCACCGGATCGAGTCGGCTCGATGGCTCTGCGGTCGTTCGCCAGCGACGTCTATCGAGAGTGGCATAACGGCGCACTCTATCCGTACACGAACGGTTCGGCTGACGGCTACGTCTGGGAGACTCGCTGGGCGAGTGACGACGCCGCCGAGGGGTTCGCAAACGTGTCCCGTCAGCGGATCAGCAACCAAGACGGGACCTGGATCGACGACGGCGTCTGGGTAATACCCGACGGTCCCTTCGCGGACGCTTTCGCTATCAACCGAACCGGTACGACAGTCCGGATCGTCAACGCGCCGACGATCGAATCGCTGTCCGGCGTCCACGCCGGCAGCGGTCCGAACGCCTCGGATCTGGAGACGACCGAACCGCCGGAGACGACGACCGAGCCCGTCGAAACGCCGATCGATACCGTCGAGACGACGAGTGAATCCGCCGGAGCGGACGGTGAGGACGGGACTCCGACCGGGGTCAGGGACGCGATGACGGTGGGGACAGAAGAGACGGCGACCGCCGTGGACGACGGTCCCGGATTCGGGATCGCCGCGGCGCTGGTCGGCCTGTTCATCGTCGCGTTCGCGAAAAGTCGATCGTCCTAACGGTCGCGATTAGTGGTCGTGGCCGGTGAGTTCGGCGTAGCTCGAGCCGAACCGTTCCTCGAATAGCTCCATCGTCAGCTCCTCGGCGTCCTTGACGTCCTGTGGCGGCTCGCCCTGACCGTGGTGGATCGCGCCGTGGATGCGCTGGGCCAGGCCGAACATAGCGATGTCGCCGACGATCTCGGCCGGCGTCTCCCCTTCTTCCTCGCGGAGCATCTCCAGCATCGCAGTCGGAACCGTAAGTTCGTCGGTGATTCCGTCCTCGTCTTCGAGCCTGAGCGTGACAGTATTGTCAGCCATAGCGGGCATTTCGGTGACCGCACTCAAGGGTCTGTCGGGTCCGGGGCCGTTCCGCGCTCGCGCCCTTCTCGATAGTCGCTCATAGTGATTCCTGTAACGATTTACCGGTACGACCGCACGAAAGAGTGCGGTCGATTCGGAACAGACTTACAGGAATCACTATCAGTTCATGCGCTTTTTTTGCTAGGCGCTCGGTTCGGGTGACCGGTCGCGTGGTCGAGAATCAAGCCGTGACTGTTGTCGCCGGCTCGGATCGATCAAGCCGTGACCGTTGCCGCCGGCTCGGATCGCTCGCTACCCTCGATGCGGTCTTTCAGCGCTACGTTCATCGCGTCGAATCCCTCGCGGATGTCGGCTTCGTCGAGCAACATCCCCACGAGTAGTCCGGAAAACGTCTCGCGCTGGGTGAACTGGGTACCACCCGACGGCAGCGGCGATAGCTCGAAGGTGTGGCGGCCGTCGAACAGTCCCCGGACGAACAGCCGACCGAGCCATTCGAGCCGGCGCTCGGGATCGACCGCCGTGATCCGGGGCTTGAACGTCATGCCGCGCCCCTCGGGTGGCTGAATCCGAACTGAGAGACGGTTTCCGTCCGTCGGCGAGCCGTCGATCCGCTGGACGAACGGGTTCCACTCGGGATAGGCCGCGAAATCGGTGAGTACGGCCCAGACGGCCGCGGGGCTGGCGTCGATGTCGATTGTCGTCTCGATACTTTGCATACCACTGATAGGACGCGTGAGAATATCAACTAGTACAGAGTCGTGTTACCACTTGGCGATACCGGGGAACGACTCGATGGTTCATATACCGACGGACGGAAGCCCTGATACTTTCAGTCGTGACCGGTTCGACTGAAGCAGTATCAAAAGTTAC
>JAZKRQ010000109.1:0-8347 GCA_036628575.1 Halapricum sp. | reverse complement strand
GGTCGAACAGCCACTGGACGAACTTCCGGTATTCGATGGTCTCGGCCAACTGCTCGCGGTACTCCGCGAGTGCGTCGGGATCGCGCATCTTCGCCTGTTCGGGCCAGTCCAGCCAGGAGACGCCGTCAAAGTGCGTTCGCAACGCCCGGTAGAGGGCATATTCGTCGAGCCACTCGCCGGCCTCGTCTTTGAATTCCTCGAAGGCCGCCCGCTGATCGTCGTCGGCGTCTTCCTGGAAGCGCTCGAAGGCCGCTTCGAGTTTCGCTTCCTTGAACTCACGCACCGGGCCATACTCGACGGTACCGTCGTCGAAATCCGGGCGGTCAAGTTCCGTTAGCCACCCGCGCTCGGCCAGATCGTCCAGATCGAGGAACAGCGGGTTACCGGCGAACGCTGAATAGGACTGGTAGGGGGAGTTGTCGTGGATCGGAATCGTCGGTCCGAGCGGACAGAACTGCCACAGTGATTGCCCCGACTCAGCGAGGAAATCCACGAAAGTTTCAGCCGGTTCGCCCAGAGTCCCGATACCGTCCGGCCCCGGTAGCGAGGCTACGTGCAAGAAGAGACCGCTTTGTCTATCGAATTCCATTCGTACCGTCGATGTTGTGGTGGCGCGGACTTGAAAGTAGCAGATTCGCCCTCATACCCAATACTGATAGTGATTATCAACCACAAAGGCTGAAGAAAGATTACAAACAATATATGTGCATCGAGTACGAGAGTATGGAACGTAATGAGGGCAATTGGACCGGCGTCGGGTCGAAACGGGGACCCGACATCACTGTCCCGACGAATGCGTGACCCGGGATGGAGGGGAAGCCGATGAACGCCGCCGCGCTCGAAGACCAACTCAAGCAGTTCGGTCTCTCCGAAAAGGAAATCCAGACGTATCTAACGATTCTCGAACACGGCGAGGCCAAAGCCAGCACGATCGCCGACGACACGGGAGTCTCGAAACGGTATGTCTACAGCATCTGTGAGGAGCTCGAAGAGCGGGGCTTCGTCGATGTCAACGACCACGTCGTCCCGACGAAGATACGAGCGAAACACCCGGAAGACGTGATCGGTCTGCTTTCGGATCGGCTCGAGGACATCCAACCCGCTCTGGAAGAGCGGTTCTCCGAGACGTCCTCGCGGCCCCAGCGGTTCGACGTGATCAAGTCCCGGATCACAGTTATCAAGCGCCTCCGCGAGTACATCGAGAGCGCCGAGCAGGAACTAGCGCTCGCAGTCCCGGAGGGATATCTCCCGGAAGTCACGGACGAACTCACCGCAGCGATCGAGCGCGGTGTCCTGGTGCTCTTGCTGGTCAACGACGTCGACGATCCCGAACACGTCCTCGACGGCATCGACGGCCCCGTCGGGAGCGTCGTCCGAGTCTGGGAACTGGGGATGCCGATCCTGCTGACGGCCGACGAACAACTCGGGATCGCTTCCCCGGCGGAGATGGTCACCCGGGCCAACAGCGACGACCGCGCGATCGCGATCGTCCAGGGGCAGATCGTCCCGATGATCGGAGGGTCGTTCTTCGCGAACTACTGGCCGTTCGCCGACGAGCACTACGTCACCGAGCCGGTTGAACTCCCGCAGACCTATCGGAGCTTCCGTCATGCCACGTTACAGGCGACTCTCCACAATCAGGCCGAGGCGACCGTCTACGCGCAGGCGACCGCCCAGCCGGTCGACACCGACGGTGAGTTCACCACCATCAAGGGAACCATCATCGAGACCCGTCAAGGACTGGTCGAGCCACGGACGAACACGATCCCTATCGAACACACCATCGTCATGGAGACCGACCAGGGTGAAGTCACGATCGGCGGCCCCGACTCGTTCCTCGAGGACTACGAAGCTCGAAAGGTCACGCTCAAGCGCAGTTGATTCTGCCGGCTGGGAGTTTGTCCGGGAAACTCTCGACTATGTATTCGTCCGGATGTTCGGCTCCCCAGTGCGTCGGGACGTCATCCCGACCGAATCGAAAGTGATCCACACTTGTACCTGGGGCGAATTGTATCGCCTATGACCGACGATACGCACGAGAACGTCGTTCCGGGAACTGACGAACAACTCACGTCGCCGGACGTCCGCGGCTACGATTTCCGCGGCGAGTTCGACTTCGAGGAAATGCTGGACGCCTACGCGACGACCGGTTTTCAGGCCACGCACCTCGCCGACGCCGTCGACATCATTCAGAAGATGCGCGAGGAAGACGCCACGATCTATCTCACCTTCACCTCGAACATCGTCTCCTCGGGCCTGCGTGAGACCGTCGCCCACCTCGTCAGAGAAGGGTACGTGGACGTACTCATCACGACGTCCGGTTCGATCACCGAGGACGTCATCAAGACGGCCAAGCCGTTCAAGATGGGCGAGTGGGACGTCGACGAGGCCGAGATGCGCGAGCGCGGGATCAACCGCCTCGGCAACATCTTCGTTCCCTCTGACCGATACATCTGGCTCGAGGAGTACCTCAACGACTTCTTCGAGGACTTCTTCGCCGACGAACGGATCCGGACACCGACAGAGTTCTCCGCCGAACTCGGGGCGTCCCTAGAGGACGAGGACTCGGTGTTGAAAAACGCCGCCGACCAGGACGTCCCGGTGTTCTGTCCCGCCCTGACCGACGCCGAGGTGGGGAACTTCCTGTATTACTACAATCAGCAGGCCGACGAAGACGTCGGTATCGAGATCCTCGAGGACTACGACAAACTCGTCGAAACGGGACTGCTCGCCGACGACACCGGACTCATCGTCCTGGGCGGTGGCGTCCCGAAACATCACGCGATTATGACGAACCTCTTCCGCGGCGGAGCCGACTACGCCGTCTACGTCTCGACCGGAATGGAGGGGGACGGCTCGCTGTCCGGTGCGCCACCCAGCGAAGCCGTCTCCTGGGGCAAAATCAAGGACACAGAAACCAACTACGTGCAGGTCGAGGCCGAGGCGACGCTCGTCGCGCCGCTTCTGGTCGCGGGCGGGTTCGAACTCGATTGAACGCTCTCGTTGCCGTGTTCCACCGTCGGGAACCGGTGACAGACGAAAAACCCTCACGGTCATCACTTTCACCGCGGTACCGAGAAGGCTTTAAGCCGGGCAGAACTGGTTTTGCCTAACGAATGCCATCGATGCAGTCTACGCTGGGCGATTCGGGGATCGCCGAGGAGCTGGCCGAGAGCCAGCGACAGATCTCTATCGCCGAGTTCTTCGAGAAGAACAAGCACATGCTCGGGTTCGACTCGGAAGCCCGAGCACTCGTCACAGCCGTCAAAGAGGGCGTCGACAACAGTCTCGACGCCTGTGAGGAAGCCGATATCTTCCCGGACATATACGTCGAGATCGAGGATCTGGGGGATTACTACCGGCTGGTCATCGAAGATAACGGCCCCGGGATCACGAAAGAGCAGCTCCCAAAAGTTTTCGGAAAGCTCCTCTATGGTTCAAGATTTCATAAGCGTGAACAGTCGTTGGCCCCGGGCCAGCGGGTACTCGTCAGGCGTGGTGACACGGTCGAGACAATCCCGATCGGTGTCCTGTGCGACGCATACCTTCCAGAAGACGGAGAAGCGACACAGCCGATCTCCGGCGATATCGAAGTACCGTCGTTCAATCGTGAAACCCATGAGATGTCGTGGGAATCCGTTACCCACGCCATTCGACACGAAACCGACGAGGCTACGTACGAAATCACGACCGAGAAAGGTCGGACTGTGGAGGTGACCGGCAACCACAGTCTGTTCTCGGTAACGAGTACGGGTGAGACGAAGGAAGTCGAAGCCGGTGATCTACAACCGGGCGATACGGTTCTCTCACCGCGGACACTCCCGTCGTTCGAGGAGACGGTTGAATCGGTGAACCTGTTAGAGTACATCACGCTCGACCAACTCGACGGTCGCCGAGTGTACGTATACGGCTTCGATCAGGCGTCAATCGAACGACTGAAAACCGGGGAGAAGATTCGGAAGAAACCGTCACCAGACAGCGATCGAAAAAGAACCTACTATCGGTACGACGGTGTCGACATTCTCAAAGATAGCCTCGAAACGAACTATCTCGAAAAGGGGTACTTACCAGCAGAGACGGTGATCGAACTGGGATGGGAGGAGAAAGCCGCGAATTGTGAGTTCAAAACGTACCAAGTCGGGGGAAAAGAGACGACGATGCCCGTGTCCGTTCCCATCGACCGGTCGTTCATGCGTCTGCTGGGATATTATGTCGCCGAAGGACACGTTGACGACAGGCAGGTCGGGTTCACGTTCGGCTCCCACGAAGCAGAGCTGATAGAGGAGACCGAAGCGGCCGTCGCTACTGTGGGAGGAAGCACTACGACCGTCAGTCGTGAGCGGAACTCGACGCGCGTGAAAGCGTTCGGATCGCCCCTCTCAATGTTCCTTGAAACCACCTGTGGCGACAGCGCAGAGAACAAACGGATCCCCGAGTTCGTGTTCAAGACTGACCGCGAACACCAGCAAGAGTTCATCACGGCACTCTATCAGGGCGACGGATCCGACTCCTACCCGGGCAACGAATTGTCCCATACCACCATCAGTGAAACGCTCGGACGCCAGTTGTCTGTGTTGTGGAACATGCAAGGCGTCCTCGCGAGTACCGAGATCGTGACAGATGCCAACGGATACAGCGACGACCCCGCCACGCGCTATCGGACGACAGTCTACGGCGAGGACGTCAACCTCACCGACGTATTCAGTGAACGCTGCCCGCCGGGCGAGCAACGGTACAAACGCGTCCCGGTCTCGCTGCTTTCTGAGCATCGGGTAGGACAAGTCGGCCACAAAACCGTTCCAGATACGATCCCGGGGTTATTGTTAGGAGTGGGTGTCGGCTCGAATCTCGAACACGCCGAGATCTACGAGTCGTTGATCGAACGGGTGTTAGATGGGGAATACGTCGACGAACCCCGGTACGTTCACAATCTCAAAGAGATGGGGCTGCTCGACGAGGACCACCGGCCGACGGAGACGCTTGAAGACATATGGGAAACAATTCATGAACTTCAGGGGATCACCGGGACAGACATGTCTCTGCTCCCAGTGAAAGATGTCGAGCAGACAGATCCACCCGAGTACGTCTACGACATCTCTGTTCCGGGAGCGACGGGTTACGACGAGAACTTCGTCGTGGTCAACGAAGGCGCTCTGTCGGTGAAGAACAGTCGCGGTCAGCAGGGTATCGGGATCTCCGCGGCCGTCCTCTACGCGCAGCTCACCAGCGGCAAGCCCGCCAGGATCACGTCCCGGACGAAAGGATCCGAGGAGGCCCATTACTTCGAGTTGATCATCGACACCGACACCAACGAACCGGAGATCAGCGTCGACGAGAAGACGACCTGGGACCGGCCCCACGGTACGCGGATCGAACTGGAGATGGAGGCGAACATGCGTGCGCGAAACAGCCTCCACGAGTATATCGAGGAGACGGCAGTCGTCAACCCCCACGCCCGCATCGAGTTCGTCGAGCCCAGCCTGGACGAGCCCAAGAAGTTCGAGCGTGCGGAAGACGCCGAACTTCCGGACGAGACCGACGAGATTCGGCCCCATCCCCATGGCGTCGAACTCGGGACGCTGCTGAAGATGCTGGAGGCGACCGACTCCTACTCGATCTCGGGCTTTCTCCAGGCGGAGTTTACCCGGGTCGGCCAGAAGACAGCAGACAGCGTCGTCGACCGGTTCCGCGATCGGCACTTCGGCCGGGAGATGGCCTGGCGGCCGCCACGGGCCCACGAGGAGGCCGACGTCTCCACGGCCGTTCGCGGCGCAGTCGCCAACAAGGGCAAGGATGCGACCAAGACCTTCGCGGGCGCGGTGGCCGACGCTGTCGACGAACGTGACCGCGTGGCCTACCACCAGCTCCGGGCGATCGTCGACGGCGAGGCCGACGCCGTCGAGGACGACTTCGGGACGACCTTCGGCGCGACTGTTCGGGAGAAGGCCACCGAGGCAGCCTGGACCCAGGTACTCGGTGGCGACGAGGAAGAGCGCCGCACAGACGCGGTGACCTCCGATCTCTATACCCTGATCGACTCGGCCACGAGCACGCGTAAGGACGACGCCACACTCCAGGGGCTGGCCGAGCGGCTGGCCGCGAAGTTCGTGGGCAGCGAGGACCGCCGGCATCGACTGACTCGCGACGAGTTGGCCGAGTACGTCGACCGAGCCGCCGACGCCACCGAGGAGTACGACGACGCGACCTTCGGGGAGACCGCCCGCGAGAACGTGATCGAGGAGGCCTGGGACGTGATGGTGACGGTTCCGGACGACCCGCCAACGGTGTCGTCGATCGCCGACGACCGGGATGCGTCCTCCGAGTTACTGGAGGCGATGCGAGCGACGGACATCATGTCACCTCCGACCGGCTGTCTCGCACCGATCACGGACGAACTTGTGCTGTCGGGCCTGAAAAAGGAGTTCGACGCGGACTTCTACGCCGCCGCGACCCGGGACGCCGCAGTCCACGGCGGGGATCCGTTCATCGTCGAGGCCGGGATCGCATACGGCGGCGAACTCGAAGACGGCGGGACCGTCGACGTGATGCGCTTCGCCAACCGCGTTCCCCTTGTGTATCAGCGCGGTGCCTGCGCGACAACCGACGTGGTCAAGCAGATCAACTGGCGAAACTACGGTCTGGATCAGCCGGGTGGCAGCGGCATTCCCAACGGCCCCGCGGTCGTGATGGTCCACGTCGCCTCGACGAACGTCCCGTTCACCAGCGAGTCGAAGGACGCCGTCGCGAACATCCCCGAGATCGAGAGCGAGATTGAACTCGCGATCCGCGAAGCGGCACGCGACCTGAAGAGCTACCTCAACAAGCGCCGTTCGATGCAACAGCGCCGGAAGAAACAGAACAAGCTGGCGACGATCCTGCCGGAGATGGCCGAGAAGCTCGCGTCGGTCACGGAGCGAGAAGAGCCGGACATCGACGAGGCGCTAGCCCGGATTATGAACAACGTGCTGGTCGAGCGCACGGTCGAAGACGGCACGGCGACTATCAGCGTCGAGAACAACTCCGACCGGAACGCTGATATTGAGCTAACCGAGATCGTCGACGCTGAGCCACAGGACGTAAACGGTGCGAACGTCGTCGAGATGGACGGCGAGTACTATCTCAAGTGGTCGCCAACGGTGAGTAGCGGCGAGACCGAACGGCTGGAGTACCGTATCGATGACGGTGCCGAGAGCGAGATTGCCGTCGAGGGAATCGAAGACGAGAAACTAACGATCCAATCATGAGCGCAGACGACGACACCAATTACGGGGAGGGCGATGCACGCGAGCGCCTCCTCAATCTGGCCGAACAGTTCTACCAGCAGTTCGAGGAGGGCGACGTCCCTCGCTTGCAGGTCCCAACGCGAACGAAGACCAACATCGAGTACGACGAGGACAGCAATGTCTGGGTATACGGCGATCGAACCTCCACCCGGAGTGCAAAGACCGTCTCGGGGGCGCAGAAGCTCCTGAAGGCGGTGTACACCATCGACTTCCTGGCCCAGCAACTCGGCGAGGGCCGGTCCTCGACCCTGCGTGAGTTGTACTACCTCAGCGAGTCCTGGGATCTTGACGAAGCACAGTTCAACGGCCAGGACGAGTCCAACCAGTTGATCGAGGACCTGGAGATCGTCTCCGGGGTGACGCGGGAGGACTTCCACATGCGCCCCGAAGAGTCCGGCGCGACGCTCATGGGACCGCTGCTGCTCCGCGAGCAGACTCGCCGCGGCGAACGGGAGATCCACTGCCAGGAGGACGTCGGGGAAGGCGGCTATCAGATCCCGAACAACCCCGACCAGATCGAGTTCCTCGAAAACGACGCCGACTTCGTGCTGGCGGTCGAGACCGGCGGGATGCGCGACCGGCTGGTCGAGAACGGCTTCGACGAGGACCACAACGCCCTGATCGTCCACCTGAAGGGCCAGCCCGCCCGCGCTACGCGGCGGATCACCAAACGACTGCACGACGAACTGGACCTGCCGGTGACGGTGTTCACCGACGGTGACCCCTGGTCGTACCGAATCTACGGCTCGGTCGCCTACGGCTCGATCAAGTCCGCGCACCTCTCGGAGTATCTGGCGACGCCCCAGGCGCAGTTCATCGGCGTCCAGCCCGAGGACATCGTCGAGTACGAACTTCCGACCGATCCCCTGAGCGACTCCGACATCAACGCGCTCGAATCGGAACTGGAGGATCCGCGGTTCCAGACAGACTACTGGGAAGAACAGATCGAACTCCAGCTGGAGATCGAGAAGAAGTCCGAACAGCAGGCGCTGGCTTCTCACGGACTGGACTTCGTCACGGAGACGTATCTCCCCGAACGGCTAGAAGAGATGGATATCCTCTGA
>JAZKRQ010000108.1:0-8412 GCA_036628575.1 Halapricum sp. | reverse complement strand
CAATTTGCAACCGGTACGGGGATGATACCACATATGGCCCCACTGAGACCACTCAGGCTATAATCAACCAAATCATCTCCAGTTTCAATAGTTGCCCCAACAGCTTCATGATCTGACCAAACGCCCGGACAGTGGTTTTCGGTTTTTTCATGAAGGGACTTAGACCGGCGGACTATGACGGACTCGTCCGTGGTGACCATATCAGAAAGGCGCTTCGAACGGAGTGTATCTGCCTTGGAGGTCGGAACAGTGTTCATCCATATCCGCCCTTTCTTTTTTTCTCTCCGGTAGAAATAGGTCTCTTCGTCGGATTCTCTTTGCCTTCCGCGAAAATTCGTGACTCTGGTGGGTGAATATACGAACACCGAATAACTCTCGTTCTCCTCGATCGTTGTAAGACAGTTCTTACATCTGCTTTGTGTGAATCTACTTGCGCTTCCTGATTCGGGGGTGCTGCCAGCTACTGTCTTCGATATGCCGACTAATCCTGCCAGGCTACCTGTCTTGAGCACTTGTCTTCTCTTCATATAGCGTATTATTACCTAAAATATTTAGAGTATAAAAATATTTCGAATAAATAAAATCTTTGTAGATCTTATAACGAATATTGGTGATTGGGAGGAGTGCCAACAACATCGATTACGCCGAAACAGCCTCCAGTGAATTGTACTCCTTCTCAAGGTTATCGACAGCGAGTGAACTCACCCCGGGGTCAAGCCCCGGGGCAGTCGCCTTGTACCGCTTGTACATTGCCGAGGAATTTGATCGACATCTACACGCTTCGGACAGTGATCGAGATTCTGATTCGTGGGCTAACACAGCCACCAGATCGTGTTGCAGAGCAGCTCACAGCAATTGTTCTTTTCCGCAGTGATATTCACTCAGAACGCGACAGCCCGCCACAGGCGGAGGACGCGCGTTTTTGATTGTTCAGTCGATCAACGCGGCTTCGATCAGTTCCATCGGGTGCCTGATCTCGTACCCGGTACCGTGTTCCATCTGGCTCGCACAGGTGGGACATTCGGTCATCCCCGTCTGTCCGTCGGCATCTTGCATGTGTTCGAACATGTCCGAGCCGATCTCCATGGATTTCTCATACTTTTCTTCTTTCCAGCCGTAGGTGCCCGAGATGCCCGAGCAGGATTCGCCGACGTCCTCGATGCCGACCCCGTCCAGCTCCCGGAACAGTTCGACGGCCTGCCGTTCTAAGCCCTGATTGCGGGCGTGACACGGCGCGTGGTAGGCGAACTCCTCGGCGAGCTCGCCCGAGACAGAGGCGTTCTCCAACTCCTCGCGGATGTCAGTGTGAATGCGGAGGTACTCGACGGAGTCGAAGGTATGAGCGGCGAGATCCTCGATGCCGTCTATGTCAAACAGTTCGGGATACTCGTTCCGGAGTGCCATCGAACAGGAGGTACAGGAGGCGATCACGTCCGCGCCGTCCTCGATGGCGTCGGTGAGGTTCTCGACGTTGGTCACGGCGTGGCGGCGCGCGTCGTCGAGCATCCCGTTAGCGAACATCGGCGTCCCCGAACACTTCTGAGGGGGAACCATGACCTCGTATCCGAAGTGTTCGTACACTCGAACCAGCGCCTTCGCGACGTCGGGTGTGTTGTAGTTCGAGTAACAACCGTGGAAGTAGGCGATCCTCTTGTCTTCGCTCTGGACCTTCGCCCCGCCGCGTTCGGCCCACCACTCGCGGAAAGTCTGGGTGGCGAACTCGGGGAAGTCCCGCTCGCTAGTGACGCCCAGGGTCTTCTCCATCGCCCAGCGGACGGGTCCGAAGTTCATGAAGAAGTTGGCCGTCCGCGGGAATATGCTCGCGAGGCGGGCGGACGTCCGATAGTTCGCCAGAATCCGGTTTCGGATGTACTTGATCGAGAACGTTGACATCTGATTGTCAACGTACTCCCCGCGAGCGGTGTTGTGCATCTGCGCCAGCGAGACCCCTGACGGACAGGACGTGTCACAGCGCAGGCAGTTCGAACACTCCGTTATCGAGTCGTCTATCTCGTAGTCGTCGTCGGTCTGCTTGAGCCGCCACTGTTCGGGACCCTGGAACTTCGGCCCGGGGAAGTCGTCGTCGACTTCCGCGACTGGGCAGTTGGTATCGCAGGTCGAGCATTTGTAACAGGAGTCCGCACCCGGTCGCAGGTCGAAATCCTCGTCGTCGGGGAAGACCTCCAGGGGTTCGTAATCCTCGCCCGTGTTTGGTGCGATCGGTTCGAAGTCCGTCGTAGTGGGTTCTCCAGCGTCGCTCATTGTGCCTCCTGTGCCGCGTTCGTTCCTGCATGATACCCCGTCGCGATCGAGACGCCGCTACCGGACTTCTCGGCGGCGAAGTCATAGCCTCCCAGAACAGATCCGGCGGCCCGCAAGTTCTCAAACTCGACCTCGCCGTCCGCATCGAGCGGACGTAACTCGGCGTCGGGTTCGACGCCGAAACGAGCGAAGGGGTGTTCGCCGAAGACATCACCGTCGAACCACTCGTAGCGATCCTCCGAGTGGGCGACGTGACAGTCGAAGATCGGTTCGTACACCGTCTCCCGATTGGACTCGACGCCTTTACCGACGAGGCCGCCGGTCGCCAGCACGTACTGGTCGGCCGACATCGGAATCTTCGCGTTCTGCTTGTCCACGTAGATCGTCTCTACTCGGTCCTCGCCGTCGAACTCGACCACCGGATTCCCGCTCTCGAAGTTGCCCCCAGCCTCGTCCAGGGCTTCGAACAGCGCGTCTTCCAGCCGGACGCCGGGCATCGAAGGCGGCGTCGCCGGAACTTCGAAGACCTCAGCGCCGAGTTCCGCCTCCAGGGCGGCCCGGACGCCAGCGGGATCGGCGTCGCCGAGGACGGCCGGCAGCCCGACGCGGGGTTCGTCCTCGAGCAGCGGGTTGATGCGCTCGACAAGGGCATCCCGAGCACCTCTTTCGCGCCCCCGCACCTCCACAGGGCCGTTTTTCTCAAGCAGTTTGGCGTACCGAGTCACCTTGGCATCGTCCAGAAGTTCGCCGGGGAACTGGATCGTCTCCCCGCGCACGTCGAAGGGGACACCAGCCGCCTCGAGGTGAGCCGCGACGTGAGGCGCGTCGAAGTCCGGCATAGCCTCGAACCCGACTAGCAGGAGGTCCCGGTCGTCGCTGGCGAGGCCGGCGGCCGCCCCGTCTGGGTAGCGTGCCGTCGGCTTGACCGTCCCGCCGTAGGTCGGCAACAGGGCGTTGGTATCGGTGTGGCCGCCCCGGTAATACTCGACGACGTCATCGAACGTTTCCAGCGCGTCCCGGACGGTGTCTACACCGACGATACGGTAGGGATGCTCCTCAGGCAGATCGGGGATGGCCTCGTACGGATCGGTTAACGGTCCTTCACCGTCGGGCGTGTACCCGAGTACGTCGATCAGTCCCGAGGCTTGCCGGAGCGTGCTCTGTTTATACGTGACCAGGCGCACGTCCGCGCCCTCGTGGGCGGCCGCGAGCGCGCTCGTGAGGCCGGCAAGGCCACCACCGATAACCAGCACGTCCGATTTAATCGCCATCAGTCTTCCCCCCGTCAGCCGCGACGTCAGCGCCACCTGACTCGCCGGACTGATCAACCCCGGAATCGAAAGCGGCGAACTCTATAGGCTCGCCGTCGGCAGGGTCGTTGTCGCGGTTCTGTGTCGTCGCGTGCAGCGCGTAGTTCAACATCCCCTGGGAGAGTTGCTCGCCCCAGAGGGCATGACGCTGGCCCTTCCAGCGCTCCTGGAGGAGTTCGTCCCAGGCCTCGCGAGCGACGCGTTCGTCGAAGGTCTGGCCGTCGACGGTGGTGTCATGGAGTTCGCTCGCCAGCCGATGGACGCACATGCCACCCTGACAGTTGCCCATCGAAGCGCGGGTCCGGATGCGAACGGCGTTGAGGTCCGAGCCGGACTGCTCAATAGCGTCCTGGACTTCTGCACGCGTGACGGCTTCACACTCACAGAGGACCGGGTTCGGATCGTCAGTTTTGAGTACTTCGTCCGCGCGCGATCCGAGTCGCTCGACGCTGCGGCGACCGATCGGCGAGCGAAGTCCGAACTCGTCCATGTAGTCGCGGAGGACCGAGAAGTCCTCGCTGCCCGGTAGCGGGACGTCCGCAGTCCGGCACTCCCGCTCGATGCCGAACTGCTCACAGACGTGGTCGCTGATCTGCTCGGCCATCATCCGGTAGGTCGTGAACTTCCCACCGACGATGCTCGTCATCCCGGGGAGGTCGTCGCGTTCCTCGTGATCCAGCAGGAAGAAGTCCCGCGTGATGTCGGTCGGATCCTCGCTGCCGACGTCCGGCGGTTCGTACAGCGGTCGCACGCCCCAAAAGGAGCGGATCGTCCGCGCCTCCTCCAGCATCGGGATGAGCTCTTTGAGAGTGTCGATCATCAGGTCGACCTCCCACTGTTCCTCGGGGTAGTCCTCGGGATCCTCGACTTCCTCGTCAGTCGTCCCGAGGATCGCCGTCGTCTCGTGAGGGACGACGATATCGGCGTCGCCCTTGGGCCGGCAGCGGTTTATGACGGTATCGACCTGCCGGATATTCATGATCGTCATCACGCCCTTGGAAGGTCGGACTTCGATGTCGACGTCGGCCATCTCGCCGATCTGCCCCGCCCACGCGCCACTGGCGTTGACGACGTAGTCCGCGCGAATCTCCTCGGTCCCCCCTTCGGTGCCGTGGACACGGATGCCCGAACCGGACTTGTGTTCGACCTCCACTCCGACGACCTCGCCGTCCTCGATAATCAGATCGATCACCGGCGAGTGAGTCTCGATGCGTGCACCGTGTTGCTCGGCGCTGGCGGCGTTTGCGACCACGAGCCGGAACGGGTCGATCGCGCCGTCGGGCACTGCGATCGCCTTGTCGATGTCCTTCGCGAGGTGCGGTTCCCGCTTGCGGGCCTCCTCCGCGGAGATGACCTCTGCTGGGATATCACACTCCCGGCACCCCTCAAGTTTTTCCTGGAAGTACTCCTCGGAGTCCTCGGGTCGCTTGACGAACATCCCGCCGGTCATCTCGACGCAGTGGGAGGCGATATCCCGAAGGACGCGGTTCTCCTGGATACACTCCTTCGCGCTGGCCTGGTCGGAGACAGCGTAGCGGCCGCCGCTATGGAGCAGGCCGTGCATCCGGCCGGTCGTCCCGTGTGTCAGATTCCCCTGCTCGACGAGGGTCACGTCCAGGTCGCGCATCGCGAGATCACGCGCGATGCCGATGCCGGTCGATCCCCCGCCGATCACGAGAACGTGTGGTGTGGAAGCCATCCGATAGGAAGGAATCTGTCCTGAAAGTACTTTATTGTTACCTCTGTCCCGGGATTGGCAGTAAAGAATTTGAGCTACAAAGCCAGCTGTGAAGCGTGAAGTAATATTTCAACGTAACAGGCCAATTGTGGGGGGTTTTCGAGAGAGCGAGCGGAATTTTGCGGCAGTTTTATAACGATTCACTGTGAGTTTTACTACCAACACGGTACTGGCGGTAAAGAGTACCGTGGGCACGGAGTCACATATGACAGACACATACGTCGGTGCGATCGATCAGGGGACGACCGGCAGCCGCTTCATGGTCTTCGACCATGACGGGACGGTCGTCGCGAATGCGTACGAAAAGCACGAACAGATCTATCCAGAGCCGGGTTGGGTGGAGCACGATGCGATGGAGATCTGGGAAAACATTAAAGACGTCACCATCCGAGCGCTCGGCCAGGCCGGAATCGAGGCCGACCAGCTCGAGGCGATTGGGGTCACCAACCAGCGTGAGACCACGATCGTCTGGGACGCCGAGACTGGCAAACCAGTCCACAACGCGATCGTCTGGCAGGACCGCCGGACGACCGACCGCGTCGAGGAGATCCAGGAGGAAGACAAGGTCGAGTGGATCCGCGAGAAGACCGGACTGGAGTGTGACGCCTACTTCTCGGCGACCAAGGTCGAGTGGCTGCTCTCGGAAGGCGACCCGGTGAAGATGCAGCGGGCGCGACCCCAGGATCTCATGGAACGAGCCGAGGCCGGCGAACTCATGATGGGGACGCCGGACGCCTGGGTCATTTACAACCTCACAGGCAACAACATCACAGACGTGACCAACGCCTCGCGGACGATGTTGTACAACATCCGCGACATGGAGTGGGACGACGAACTCCTCGAAGAGTTCAACGTTCCTGAGGATATCCTGCCGGAGGTTCGTCCGTCCAGCGACGAGGACTACTACGGACACACTGATCCTGAAGGATTCCTCGGCGCTGAGGTTCCGGTCGCCGGCGCGCTCGGTGACCAGCAGGCCGCGCTATTCGGCCAGACTTGCTTCGATGCCGGTGACGCGAAGAACACCTACGGTACGGGTTCGTTCTTCCTGATGAACACCGGCGAGGAAGCCGTCGCCAGCGAGCACGGGCTGCTGACGACCGTCGGCTTCCAGCGCTCGGGTGAGCCGGTCCAGTACGCACTGGAAGGGTCGATCTTCATCACTGGCGCGGCAATCGAGTGGCTCGAAGACGTCGAACTGATCGACGATCCGACCGAGACGGCCGAACTGGCACGCTCGGTCGACTCGACAGACGGGGTCTATATGGTGCCGGCCTTCACCGGCCTCGGCGCGCCTCACTGGGACGGGCGCGCACGCGGAGCCATCGTCGGGATGACCCGCGGGACCCGGCGCGAGCACATCGTCCGCGCTACGCTGGAATCGATTGCCTACCAGACCCGCGACGTCGCGGAAGCGATGGAAGACGACTCCGGCGTCGAGCTGTCGAGTCTCAAGGTCGACGGCGGGGCTGTCAAGAACAACTTCCTCGTCCAGTTGCAGTCCGACATCATCCAGACCGACATCGCGCGGCCACAGGTCGACGAGACCACCGCGCTCGGCGCGGCCTACGCGGCCGGGCTGGCAGTCGGCTACTGGGAGACGCTGGACGAACTCCGGCAGAACTGGCAGGTCGACCGTTCCTTCGAGCCAGATATGGATCCCGCCAAGGCCGACAGGCTGCACGACCGGTGGGAAGACGCCGTCGAGCGCTCGCTCGACTGGGCCCAAGAGGAGGAGGAATAACACATGGCGTTCGAGCTTGCACCGGACTTCGTACTGCAGTCGGATGTCGTACTGCAGAGCTGGCAGTCGGGATCGGTCGATGCCGTAATAGACGTACTCGACGAACCGCAGATCTGGATCGGTGCGGCGGCCGGCGGGGCCTTCGGTGCCGCGCTCGGCGCACTACCCGCCTTCATTTTCACTGGCTTCCTCGTGATCGCGGGGACCCTCGGCACGGGTTCAGGAGCCGGTGTCGGCGTCGGGTTCGGGGAAGTGTTCGGTCCGCACGTCTCCTTCGCCGGCGGCGCGGCGGCGGCCGCCTACGCCGCGAAGAACGGCCTGATGGAGTCCGGATTCGACTACCATAACGGGAAAGACATCACCTTCGCGTTAGGAAGCAAACCAGACATACTCGCTGTCGGTGCGCTGTTCGGGATGTTCGGCATCTTGATGGAAAACGTGTTCCGTCAACTCGCGGTGCCGACGGACCCGATCGCCATCACCGTCGTGGGCAGTGCGGTCCTTCACCGGATCGTCTTCGGCTACCCCGTGATCGGCAAAGTCAGCGACAAGGCTAGCGGGTTCTTCGACATGGGTCCGTTCGAGCGCGAAGAGATGCGCGAACCCGGCGAGATGCCGATCTCTGACGGCGAGAAAGAATCCGAGGACCTCCTCGCGGTTGAGCCGTGGCTACCGAACATGTACAAGTGGTCGCACGTCGCCAGTATCGGGCTGGTCGCCGGGGCCGCGGGAGGCTACGCGGGCCTGCATATATCGAACTTGATTGGTGGCGGACCGTTCCCCGGCGTCTTCTTCGGGTTCGGTCTCAGTGCTGCGTCCTTGCTCTTCCTGAACCTGGGTGTCGATCGGATCCCGGTGACTCACCACATGACCCTGCCGGGTGCGACCGCCTACTTCGCGGTCACGATGGACGCCGGGAACAACGCGATCCTCTCCGGCGCGGATCCAGCAGTCGGCATGATTATGGCCGCTATCTTCGGTCTTATCGGGGCACTCCTCGGTGAGGTAGTCCAGCGTATCTTCTACGCCCACAGCAACACTCACCTGGACCCGCCCGCGTTCTCGATTTTCCTCTCACACTCGATCATCGCAGTGCTGGCGCTAGCAGGCGTGTTCGCGACCGCGGTCTGGGTCCCGGGCGCCGCCTTCTAATCGGACAACTCCGTTTCGATTTTTTCGCGAACCGTTCTGACAGCGTCGGCTGTCACCGAACGCTTGGAGTTATACTGCCGGCTATAACTTTTCGCAAGTATTTCGCCACCCCGGGGTGCCGAAAATCTTCACGAACTTATAGCCGGCAGTATTACTCGAAAAAGGTTGTCGGGGAGTTACTACGAAGGGAGAGTCGACCGTAATAC
>JAZKRQ010000107.1:0-8596 GCA_036628575.1 Halapricum sp. | reverse complement strand
ACGAATTCTCACCGAATCAGTAATGTCATACTCAGTGGGCGGTACAGGTTCTGAAGTACCCGAAAACAGCGGACAAGGGGGAAGTGGACTCGCCGGGATTCCGGTACACTGTTTCAAAGAATCCGTTTAATCCCCGCGCTTTCTGTCGATTTGGGGTAACAGCTGGTTACGTTGAAACTACAGGCGTTGTTAAATCTGGCAAACCTGACACGGCCGGCGTGCAAGATACAGTGGGTAGATCCAGCGCGGCGTTCGCCCCGCTGAATTGCCTAACGCTCCGTGGGCGTCTCAGAGATCGTTGTTTATTTTCTGCCTCGGCACATCGTTGGGAGCGAAATTCTTCGGCCCCGATCCAGTCGTGTTCACACCGTGAACTCTGAAGAAACTGTGATCGAGGTAACCCCTGTAATTTAAAGGGGGATCAGATCAATATTTATGTATAATGTTAACAAGTGACACGGAATCGGAGTCAGGCCCGACCCAAGTAGTCACGGTTTCAGCAAATAACGGGCGATCCGTCTTCGACGGCCGTGGACACCTTGACCAGGTCACCAGCCCCACCCTCCTCACAGGAAAGTGCGCTAAGCGACTGACGACGACGGGTGTTCGACATGGCGGCGCTTGAGACGGACTACCTGGTGGTGGGTGCCGGGGCGTCCGGGATGGCATTCACGGACACGTTGATCGAGCAGTCGGACGACGAAGTGGTTTTGGTGGACCGGCGTGCGAATCCAGGTGGCCACTGGAACGACGCCTACCCGTTCGTGCGACTGCACCAACCGTCCGCGGTCTACGGGGTCAACTCACGGCAGCTCGGCGACAACACGATCGACGAGGTCGGCCCCAACGCCGGGTTCTACGAGCGGGCGACCGCCGCGGAGCTCTGCGACTACTACCGCCGCGTCCTCGACGAGGAGTTCCTTGCCTCGGGGCAGGTCCGCTTCTTTGGCATGTGCGATTACATCGGAACCAACGATAATCGACATAGGTTCGTGTCGCGGCTGACGGGCGAGACGACCGAGGTACAGGTCAGGCGCAGGCTTGTGGACGCAACCTATGTGGAATCGTCAATCCCCGCGACCCACACGCCACCGTTCGACGTCGACCCGGACGCACGGCTCGTGACTCCCAACGAGCTCGTCGACCTCACCGATCCAGCCGACGGATTCACCGTCATCGGAGCGGGGAAGACATCTATGGACACCTGTGGCTGGCTGCTCGACCACGACGTCCCACCGGAAGACATTCGATGGATTCGACCACGCGACCCCTGGACAGTCCCCCGGCGCTACATGCAACCTCTGGAGCAAGTGCAGTCGGTGCTGGAGTGGGCTTCGCTGGAGCTGAAAGCCGCCGCGGAAGCCGAGGACATCCCCGACCTGTTCCGACGGGTGGAAGCCAGCGGAGTTCTGGTCCCCCTCGACCCGGAGGTCGAACCCGAAACCTATCGAGGGGCCATCCTCAGCCAGGACGAACGCGACGACCTGCGCCAGATTCGCAATATCATCCGCCAAGGGTACGTCCAGCGGCTCGCAACCGACCGGATCGTGCTCGACGACGGGACCGTGCCCACCGACCAACAGCAGGTCCACGTCGACTGCACTGCCAGCGGAGTCGACACGCCCCCGGCGCGGCCGGTTTTCGAACCCGACCGGATCACCGTGCAGTATATCCAAGCCCCCGGGGTCGTTCCGTTCAGCGCCGCTATCACGGCCTACGTCGAGGCTACCCGCGACGACGACGAGGAGAAGAACCGACTGTGTCCGCCCAATCCCGTTACTGGAGACGCGGAGGATTATATCCGAAATCTCCTCATCAGCCAACGGACTCGCGCCGCCTGGCGAGAGGAACCCGACATCCAGGACTGGATACGAGGATGTCGGCTCCGTTTCGATCACAGGATGGACGAGCACCTCGACGACCCAAGCGTGCTCGAACGGATCGGTGAGTATCGAGAACCGGCGATTGAGAACCTAGAGCGGCTCCGAGAACACGCCGAGACCTCTACCTGAATGGCACTTGGAGAATTCACCTGTCCCGATTTGCGGGGTTCATCGGGCCATCCCAAGTGCAAGCCGATAGCCTGAGTGGTGCGCCGTGACCGATTCGCGCTCTGTATGCAGCAGCGTCTGGAAACCCTATCAGTGCTACTGGCTTCACCAACGTTACGTCACTCCTGATATGCGCGGCGTCACGAGACGAGTCTACTCGGGAGCAATGACGGATTGATTTCTCCCGTGCCTCCGAGTCAGGGAACGCGAATCCAAGCCAGCGATGACCACCGTCACGACCCGTAACGAATTCTTGCCGAATCAGTAAATCGATGCTCAGTAGGCGGTAGAGAGTCTGAAAGTCCCGAAAATTGCGTATAAGGGGGAGTGGACTCGCCGGGATTTGAACCCGGGGCCTCTTCCTTGCGAAGGAAGCGATCTGCCACTGATCTACGAGCCCGCGTGTGTCGTCCCAAGAAGCGCAGGCGTTTGAATGAACCGATTTTCCCTGCGCGTGAGACGTCTACTTTCGGAAGACTAGTCTTCCGACTTTCACACTCGCGGAGCGAGTGCTCAATCCTCGAGGACGATCTCGATTGAGACGTCGTTCGGGACCTGAATCCGCATCAGCTGGCGCAGCGCCCGTTCGTCGGCGTCGATGTCGATCAGCCGCTTGTGGACGCGCATCTCCCAGTGTTCCCACGTGGCGGTCCCCTCACCGTCGGGGGACTTGCGAGTGGGGACTTCCAGCGTCTTGGTCGGCAGCGGAACGGGCCCACTGAGTTTGACGCCGGTCTTGTTGGCGATCTCGCGAACGTCGTCGCAGATGTCGTCCAGATCCTCGGGGCTGGTGCCCGCGAGCCGAACGCGTGCCTGCTGCATTATTCGCGCTCGTTGACGCTCAGGACCTTGCCGGCCGCAATGGTCTGACCCATGTCACGGACTGCGAAGGACCCGAGCTCGGGGATCTCACTGGACGGCTCGATGCTGAGCGGTTTCTGCGGACGGACGGTAACGACCGCTGCGTCTCCCGACTGGATGAAGTCCGGGTTCTCCTCGGCGACCTCGCCGGAGGAGGGGTCGATCTTCTTGTCGATCGACTCGATGGTACAGGCGACCTGTGCGGTGTGAGCGTGGAATACCGGCGTGTAACCGGCGGTGATCACGCTCGGGTGCTGCATAACGACGATCTGCGCCTGGAAGGTCTCGGCGACCGTCGGCGGGTCGTCGGCCGGGCCACAGACGTCGCCACGGCGGATATCGTCCTTGCCGATACCGCGGACGTTGAACCCAACGTTGTCACCGGGGCCCGCGCTGTCGACTTCCTCGTGGTGCATCTCGATGGTCTTGACCTCGCCACCGACATCGCTAGGCTGGAAGACGACGTCATTACCGGGGTTCATCGTCCCCGTCTCAATCCGTCCGACCGGGACAGTCCCGATACCGGAGATCGTATAGACGTCCTGGATGGGCAGCCGCAGCGGCGCGTCCGTCGGTGGCTCCGGCTCCGGCAGATTGTTGAGCGACTCGAGGACGGTCGGGCCGTCGTACCAGGGCATGTTGTCGCTGACTTCCGCGACGTTGTCGCCCTCGAACGCCGACGACGGGATGAAGCTCGCGTCCTCGGTGTTGAACTGGACCTGACCGAGCAGGTCCTTGACTTCGCTGACGACCTCCTTGTAGCGAGTCTCCTCATAGTCGACGAGGTCCATCTTGTTGACCGCGATGATGAGCTCGTCGATGCCCAGCGTTCGGGCGAGGAAGGTGTGCTCCTGGGTCTGGGGCTGGACGCCGTCGTCGGCAGCGACCACGAGCACTGCGTTGTCAGCCTGGCTCGCGCCCGTGATCATGTTCTTCACGAAGTCACGGTGGCCCGGCGTGTCGACGATCGTGAAGTAGTACTCCTCGGTGTCGAATTCCTGATGGGCGATGTCGATGGTGACCCCGCGCTCGCGCTCCTCAGCGAGGTTGTCCATCACGTAGGCGAACTCGAAGCCGCCCTTGCCCTTCTCTTCGGCTTCTTCTTTGTGCTGTTCGATGACGTGCTCGGGAATGGATCCTGTCTCGTACAGGAGCCGCCCGACCAGTGTGCTCTTTCCGTGGTCTACGTGGCCGATGATGGCCAAGTTCTGGTGCGGTTTGTCCTCACTCATTTGTATCTCACGCGCAGAGGCGCTGTGTCGGAAACTTTCGGCAGAAGCTATTAAAACCGTTTCGATACGTCGTAATCGTCATTCCGACGCCGTCTTGCGTTTTGCCAACCGGTGTCACGGAAAGCGGGCCGATCACTCCAGACGGCCGACGTCGGCAAGCACGGCGGTCGCCGTCTCCGGTCCGCCAGCGCCCCGACCGGAGAGGTTCAACCGCCCGGCGTTCGCCGTCTCCAGTTGAACGATATTGCGGGTCCCGCTCGGAGCGAGGTCGCTCCCCTCGGAGACTAGCCGCGGCCCCACGCGGATCTCGCCGTCGGCGACCTCGCCGATCAGCCTGATCGTCCGGCCGTCTGCCCGGGCGAGTTCTAGCGCACTGCCCGGGATCGATTTAATCCCCTCGACGGTCGCGTCTTCGAGGGTGTACTCGCGCTTACCCTGCGCGAGGACGTTCGCCAGGATCACGCACTTCAGTGCCGCATCGGTCCCTTCCACGTCGAAGGAAGGATCGGTCTCGGCGACGCCCAGATCCTGTGCCTCCGCCAGCACGTGCTCGTAGCCGAGTCCGGCGCTGGCCATCCGTGAGAGGATGAAGTTCGCGGTTCCGTTGAGCACGCCTCGGACCGCGGTAATCGTGTCCGGGCCGTAATCCTCGATCGTCGACAGCGCCGGGATCGCACCCCCCACCGTCGCCTCGAACCGAACCTCGCCAGCGCTGTCTGCCGCCAGATCCATCACGTCGCCGTACCGCTCAGCCACCGGCCCCTTGTTCGCCAGCACCACGTGCCGATCCCGGGCGAGCGCGCCTTTCACGTGCCCAAACCCCGGCTGGGCGTCACCGAGTGTGACCGGCGTCGCCTCCACCAGCACGTCGTACTCGGCGTCGAGAACTTCCGACGGGTCGTCGTCGCCGAGGTACTCCTCGCCGTCCTGCTGGCGCTCCAGGGCAGCCGAGACGTCCACGCCGTCGGGGTCGATCGTCGCTGCCTCGACGTTTCCCATGGCGGTAACCGTGTGTCCGTACTCACCGGCCAGTTCCGCGACCGACGAGCCGACAGTGCCGGAGCCGACGATAGCGATCCGCATCAGGCACCACCCCCGGCCGCCAGCGGCTCGATCACGCGCAAGTCCTTCTCGTCGGCAACCGACCGCACCGCATCGAGCGTCTCCTCGACCGCACCCTGATCCGTCGCAAGCCGAACCCGGGCGCTCGATTCGTCGGTGATCCCTTCGGGAGCCGACAGCGAAAGGTCGGCCACCCGCCCGTCGGTCTCCGCTCGCAGCCGGGAGAGTGTATCCGACAGGTCCGTCTCCACGAGATGGCCCACCAGCACGACCGTCAACTCCTCACTGTACCGCTCCTGGCCCGCCTGGATCACGTTGACCCCCGCGTCCCGAAGCGCGTCGACGATCGTCTCGAACCGCTCCGGCGTCGCCTCCAGATCCACTTCTACAGGAATGTGTCCCCGCGGCGTGACGTTCCCCCGCTCGTGGAAAATCGACAGGAGATTGCCGCCGTTCGCCGCGATCGGTTCCAGTGCCCGCAACAACTCCCCCGGCTCGTCGACCAGCTCCAGCCGGATCGTGTACGCCTGGGTCGTCGCGTCGCTCATCGATCATACACCCCACTATCGGAAGCATTCATGGTACCTGGCGTACGCTGGACGGGGTAAAGAAAATTGGGACGGGGCGGCGCTACAGTGGATCGAAGCGGCCGATATCGGCCAAGATCGCCGTCGCCGTCTCGGGGCCGCCGGCACCCCGACCGGAGAGGTTCAACCGTCCAGCGTTCTCGGTCTCGAGCTGGACGAGGTTGGTCGTCCCGGTGACGGCCAGCACACCGTGTTCGGGAACCAGCCGCGGGCCCACACGGATCTCCCCGTCGGCGACCTCGCCGATCAGCCTGATCGTCCGGCCGTCTTCCTGGGCGAGTTCTAGCGCACTCTCGGGGATGTCCTTGATCCCCTCGACGGTCGCGTCTTCGAGGGTGTACTCGCGCTTACCCTGCGCGAGGACGTTCGCCAGGATCACGCACTTCAGTGCCGCATCGGTCCCTTCCACGTCGAAGGAAGGATCGGTCTCGGCGACGCCCAGATCCTGTGCCTCCGCCAGCACGTGCTCGTAGCCGAGTCCGGCGCTGGCCATCCGTGAGAGGATGAAGTTCGCGGTTCCGTTGAGCACGCCTCGGACCGCGGTAATCGTGTCCGGGCCGTAATCCTCGATCGTCGACAGCGCCGGGATCGCACCCCCCACCGTCGCCTCGAACCGAACCTCGCCAGCGCTGTCTGCCGCCAGATCCATCACGTCGCCGTACCGCTCAGCCACCGGCCCCTTGTTCGCCAGCACCACGTGCCGATCCCGGGCGAGCGCGCCTTTCACGTGCCCAAACCCCGGCTGGGCGTCACCGAGTGTGACCGGCGTCGCCTCCACCAGCACGTCGTACTCGGCGTCGAGAACTTCCGACGGGTCGTCGTCGCCGAGGTACTCCTCGCCGTCCTGCTGGCGCTCCAGGGCAGCCGAGACGTCCACGCCGTCGGGGTCGATCGTCGCTGCCTCGACGTTTCCCATGGCGGTAACCGTGTGTCCGTACTCACCGGCCAGTTCCGCGACCGACGAGCCGACAGTGCCGGAGCCGACGATAGCGATCCGCATCAGGCACCACCCCCGGCCGCCAGCGGCTCGATCACGCGCAAGTCCTTCTCGTCGGCAACCGACCGCACCGCATCGAGCGTCTCCTCGACCGCACCCTGATCCGTCGCAAGCCGAACCCGGGCGCTCGATTCGTCGGTGATCCCTTCGGGAGCCGACAGCGAAAGGTCGGCCACCCGCCCGTCGGTCTCCGCTCGCAGCCGGGAGAGTGTATCCGACAGGTCCGTCTCCACGAGATGGCCCACCAGCACGACCGTCAACTCCTCACTGTACCGCTCCTGGCCCGCCTGGATCACGTTGACCCCCGCGTCCCGAAGCGCGTCGACGATCGTCTCGAACCGCTCCGGCGTCGCCTCCAGATCCACTTCTACAGGAATGTGTCCCCGCGGCGTGACGTTCCCCCGCTCGTGGAAAATCGACAGGAGATTGCCGCCGTTCGCCGCGATCGGTTCCAGTGCCCGCAACAACTCCCCCGGCTCGTCGACCAGCTCCAGCCGGATCGTGTACGCACGAACCGTCGTCTCACTCATCGATCGCTCACCCCGTTGACGAAAGCGTTCATACTGTTCGTATCTGAAGCCGCTCGCGTATAAGAAACCAGCCATCCATCGTCGTTCGGCCAGGCTGGCGTTCAGATGGGAAACAAAGCGGGAAAACCGCCGCCACAACGCTACAGCGGGCTCCGTTATCGCTGAGAGTGACTCCTGGCAATAGCTGCTGTGGGTCTGCTTCGGACCGGTTATAGGATATTATAGATAGATAATATAAATAAAAGCAGAGAATAAAAATATATATATACATCACATGATTTGGTTCAATATGGAGAATGATTCCAGACGGGATTTTCTTCGAGGAACAGGGATAGCTATTGGATCGATCGTACATCCAATGTCCGTGAGCGCAACACAAAGCAAACAGCAAACGGATCAAGCGATCCGGATTCGAGGGAGCATATTGGATCCACTGGATCCGTCTGAACTCGCCGAAAAACGACATGAGATTGTTGATAAAGCGTCCGATAGCAGAACTACTGACTATTACCCGACCCCGAGACGGAGTCCAGTAGAACTCGATGACAATGAATACATCGTCGCTTATAACTTAGACCTCATAGACGGCGCCCCATCAGAGTGGGTGGGAATCGCTGAGATGACAAATGAGCGGTCAAAGGAGGAGGCATCTGGACGGGGGCCTTACAATCAACGTCCGCGTGGGTGGAGTAAATCAACTGCTGACTCACATCAAATGAGTGAAATATCTGGGGAATTATCCCCTGGAGACCTCGTTACAGATATCCATTCACGAGCTGAACAGAACGCACAGATGCGGAAATATCGGAAGCAAGAAAACAAAACAGACGCATTCTCCTCAAATAGTGTAAGGGCAAACGAGTGGGGCGATTGGGATACCTCAATTGAAAACGAGTGGTACAAAAAAGATGAGGATAGTAACAAAACAGGATGGACAGTACAATGGAAAACAGACCCATCAGAGCCGCAGAAACACGGAGTGCATGCAGAGTTGAGGATGTACCCACAGCATTCCGGTCTGTGGGCATGGGATAATAAAGAAGCCAAAATAAATTTTGAATTTGGTGATGATGTAGGAATAGAGTCTCATGAACCTGGCAATACGATAGGCAGTAATACCGAGTCGTGGAGCCTTGGGTATTCCAGTGGCGGGGAAGTAAGTATTGGAATCGGGGGGGCGACAACGAGTTCAAACCTTGATATTGATGACACGACCGTTATCGATGGCGATGAGAACCACGTCACCCACACATATACTTTCAGCGGAGATCTAAAA
>JAZKRQ010000106.1:0-8636 GCA_036628575.1 Halapricum sp. | reverse complement strand
GGCATTGACTTACAGCAGTCACTATCAGCAAGAGAATCCCGCCCTTCCCGCGAAGGACGAGAGCCCCTCCCGGGAAGCACAACGACTGGACCGGACGCGCGAGGAGCGCCGTACTCACATCTTCCACGCCATCTCGAAGGACATAGTAGCCGAGTGCGCTACCCGAAACGTCGGGACGATTGCCGTGGGCGACCTGACTGGTATCCGCGAGGACACCGATTGGGGGCGACCACGGCAACCTCGACCTGCATGGATGGGCGTTCGACCGTTTCACGAAGATGCTGGAATACAAAGCCACCAAACACGGTATCAGCGTCAAGCGCGTGGACGAGTGTGACACATCCAAGTCCTGTGCGTCGTGTGAGACCACTGACGACAGCCAGCGCGTCGAGCGTGGCCTGTACGTCTGCGAGGAGTGTGGGCTGGTCACCAATACCGATGTGAACGGAGCCGAGAACATCCGACAGAAGGTACTCCCGAATCTTGCCTGTGACGGGGGAAAAAGGGATAACGGCTGGGTGGCACAGCCAGCGGTGCGCCTGTTCGACAAATCGACGGTTAGAGTAGTCCCACAAGACCAGGTGACCCGCGAACCATAATATCCCAACGCTGAGCAAATCGGAGATTTGCGATGTACGCGAATCTTCGCTTCGCTTGACTCGGGAAACCGCACCGTCGTCGGGCCCCGACTGCCTGGGGGAGCTTCGCTCCCTCTCCGTTCACGGCGCGGAGGATGTCATTGATGCTTGAACCCTGCTGGAGCGGGGTCCAGCGTTACTCGTCCGGCTCGAATTCACGGGACTGGCTCTCAATCACCGTTGCGGCGTCAGCTAGCATTTCACCGGCCGTCGCAACGACGTCGTCGAGCGTAGCGATTCCGACAAGCGTTCCCTCATCGTCGACGACCGGGATCCGACGGACCCGGCCTTCGGCCATCGTCGCAGGGAGGTCAATCGCCGTGGCGTCTTCGTGGATTGTCACCGGGTCCGGCGTCATGACGTCTTCGGCAGTCAGTTCGGACAGGTCGTCAAATCGGGCCACCGCGAGGGCGATGTCGCGGTCGGTGACGATGCCGACTGGCTTGTTATCCTCGGCGATCACGAGGTCGCCGAGTTCCTCGTCCAGCATCGTCTGGGCGAGGTCTTTTACTGATGCGCCCGTGCTGGCTGTGATGACGTCTACTGCGAGATTCTTGACTGGCATGACTCATATTGAACTATGTTATCTATCCACAAATATCCGCCCTACTTCTACCAGCAGATGAGAATCTTGAGTCCACTTCCTTAGGCTCCATAGAGTGATTTGTTCGCGATAAATGCGAGTGTAGCGCATGTCCTCAAGACTGATGAACGAGCCTTCTTTCGCAGTGATCCAGGTGGTCAGGCATTCGAAGTCAGTCGCGCCGGGGGAAAGATCACACATTCGGCGGGGCCGTTCTAAGAGAAGGTGATTTCGGCAGCCAACATCGGGATCAAAACTTCGGGAGTCGCTTTGATCGGCTCTGGTGAATCACTGGATAGCGTCGGCTTCGACCGTCAGAACTAGGGAGTTGAAGCGGGAAACCGCCGGTAGTTGAGCCGCTATTTTCATTTTCATGCGATGGGAAAGAGCACTTCGATTGATATCAATCCTTAACTAATAATTAGATTATATGAGATTTGATGAGTTCACCGGCGAGGTTCAGCACCGACTCGAACTGCCGGGCACCGGCGAGACAGTACGAGCAATCCGGGCAACACTGTTGACGCTGGGTCAGCGTCTTCCCGCGGGCAACGCCGAGGATCTCGCCGCGTCGCTTCCAATGGAAATCAAGTGGTATCTGACTGGAGCGGTCCACGAACACGGTCAGCGCTTCGACTGGCAAGCGTTCGTCCAGCGCGTCAGTGAGATCGAGGAGGCTGACCCGGCCGACGCGGCCTACCACGCCCGCGTCATCGTCGACCTCGTCCACACGCTAGTCCCGGAGTCGGACTTCCAGCAACTTCGCGACTCACTCCCCGAAAGCGAGGATGAGGAGAACTGGCGCAAACTCTTCGAAATCGTCGATAGCGGCGGATGGAGGGAAGCTGCGGAGACATAACGGGTGGCGGCCAAACGAGCCAAAACGAACGCGAAGGTGAGAATAGTCCATCCGACACGACAGATAACGTGTTTCTATGGAGCCCTCAGCTCTCTTGCGGATGTCTCCTCATCATTATCCTTGTGTGATGTGAATAGCGATACCCCCTTACGCAACCGTCTCCCAACGAATATTGTGAGTGGTGGGATGACAGAGTGGACTATTGTGCCTGCCTGGAAAGCAGGTGGCCGAGAGGCCTCGTGGGTTCGAATCCCACTCCCACCGTATCTGTTGTAGGACGGGTGGTGTTGGTGGACTCGGTGTGAGTTCCGATATACCGACGGACGTAACTTTTGATACTGCTTCATAGTGACTGCTGTAAGTCAATGCCACATCGACCGCCCGCAGTCTGATGGTCGTACCGGTATATAGTTACAGCAGTCACTATCAGTCGAACCGGTCACGACCGAAAGTATCAGGGCTTATGTCCGTCGATATGGCATCCATCGTTAACATTTGTTCTAAAGTCGCTTGTGAGGCAATAGTGTGGCAATACTCAATCGAGCCGTTAACAGTGGGTTCCGAAGCGGTCGTCACAGCTGGAGCCATCCCTGCTGGAACCGACACTAGATGGATCATTCGGCACGTTCCAGCTTTTTCGACCTGGGGGACCACTATCTCGGGTCAGAGCAGTCCTTCGGCCACCTACTCGATGAAAAGTAATAGTATAGTCTTATTGACCTCCTCCCACGCCTGAAGACGCGGGAATCCCGCCACGAGATTTCAGACCGAGTGCAACGGCCCTGTGGTTTCAAGACGCATACGTTCCAAACGTCTCCTGCTGGGCTTCAGCATCGGCTTGGCTATCTTGTGGCACGGTCAAACGCGCCCCATCCTCAGCCAAGTCATCCTCGGCGAGACGTGGCCGAAAGTATAGGAGGGAAGCCGCCCCACGATGGCACGTGTTCGATCGCCTGCTCGTCCTGGGTTCGTTTGTCTCCGGAGTCGGGACGGTGTTGTTAATCGCTCGGCTCTGGCGCTATCGCCAGCGCCCGGGAGCGGGGCTGTTCGTCGCCGCACTGATCGGCCAGGCTCTCTTCTGTTTTAGCTACGGGGCCGCGCTGCTCACGTTCAATCCGCTACTGCGGGAGATTCTCATCGCGGTGCTACTGCTTGCGCTCCCCTGGATGTCAGTGCTGTTCCTGGGCTTCGCCTTCGGATACACTGGCCGGAGTCACCTCCTTCAGACGTGGTGGTACCGCCTCCCGCTGGTGACTGCCGTCGTCTGGACCGGGTTGGTCGCCACAAACCCACTGCACCAGCAGGTCTGGCGGGACTTCACTGTCGTCGAGGTTGGATCGATCGCAGGTGCGACGTTCACCCACGAGCCCGCGCTGTTCGTGATGCTCGGGCTCGGGACCCTGTGGGTGGGACTGGGAACGATGCTGCTGTTCGAGACGGTAATAAGCTACGGGCCACTGTTCCGTGGGGAGGCAATCGCAGTGGGACTCAGCCCGCTCCCGCCCGGGATCGGGGTCGCGCTGTGGCTGTTCGAAGTCGGCCCCGAACCGGCCCTCAATTTCGCAGCGATTGCTTTCCTGCCGCACGTCCTGCTGGACAGTTACGCGTTCGTCGAACGGGACATGTTCGAGTTCCTGCCGGGGACGCGACGGGCCGGCGAACGGGCCGCGATCCGGGACCTGGGGAGTCCGGTTGCCATTGTCGATACCGACGGGCGAATCGTCGCCCTGAACGACGCCGCGGAGAGGTTGATCGGTCTCGACGAGGAGACAGCGCTGACTCAGCCGCTGGGGGGCGTCCTCGACGTCGAGGTGGACCTGTTCGCCGACGACCAGCGGTTGTCGATACGGTCCGACGGACAGCGACGGGAGTTTGTCGTGACGCCAGCGGCGTTGACCGATCCAACGGGCGCGCAGGTCGGATACACGCTCGTATTCCAGGACGTCACGGAGGCGATCCAACGCGAGCAACGTCTCACGGTGATGAACCGGATCCTCCGGCACAATCTTCGGAACGACCTGAACGTCGTCCACGGGACACTGGAGGCAGGAAGAGAACACATCGAGGACGAGACTCTCGCAGAGATGTTTGACCGGGCGGCCGAGACGGCCTGGGGATTGGTCGAGACTGGTGAGAAAGTCCGGGCGGTCGAGTCCATCGCGGACGACTCGCGCGGCCGCGTGTCCGTCGACCTGGACGAGCTTCTGATGGGGATCGTCGCTGATCTCGACGGTGACGACAGCGTCACTCTCGACGTGCCGACGTCACTCACGCTACGGACGGATCCCGACCTGCTGGAAATCGTCGTTGAGAACCTCGTGGAGAACGCGCTCGATCACGGGACCCCGTCCGATGGAGTAATCGTCGTGACAGCCACTACCGACTCCGAGACAGTCCGACTGACGATCGAAGACGACGGACCCGGGATCCCCGAGAACGAACTCGAGACGATACAGCGCGGGACCGAGACCGATCTCGTCCATGGGAGCGGTCTCGGTCTGTGGATCGTCACCTGGGGTGTCAGACGGCTCGGCGGCGACGTCGACTTCGAGACCGGCGCCGACGGCACCGCCGTGACGATGTCCCTCCCGCGGGAAGCCCCCACTCCCTGAAAATCGTAGCTATCAGCGATGACCCGAGATTATCGGGATCTCGCGCGGCACTCGGCCGTGAATCTGCTTTTGCGCGGGACTGCGGCGCGGTCGACGGCATCGTAGCTCGCATCGATTTCGAATCGGATATTATGATAGATCGATTCGTGCGTGGACCCCCTATATCAGGGGTCGAAACGTTTACTTACAGTCAATGTGAAGAGTTCACATGGTATCAAACCGCAGAAAGATACCGACAGAGGGAGAAACGATAGGGTGGGTTCCCACACAGTGAGAAATCGGCGGTCGTTTACTATCGTTAGGCACCGTTTTTCCGAGTGAGGAGTAACCCCAACACCCGATATATGGGGGTCATATAATGACAGATGGATGGAATATAGTCGTCTGCGTCAAGCAAGTACCCGACGCGGACGATATCTCGATAGACCCGGAAACGGGACGGTTGAATCGATCCGACGCCGAGGCAGTGATGAACGCGCCGGACTACAACGCCGTGGAAGCGGCACTGGAACTCCGTGACGAAGTCGGCGGAACGGTCACTGCCCTTTCGATGGGACCACCAAACGCCGACGCAGTGCTTCGCGTGGCGGTTGGGATGGGTGCCGACGACGGCGTCCTCCTGTCCGATCCGGCCTTCGGCGGGAGTGACACCTGGCCGACGAGCCTGGCGCTGGCCCGCGGGGCCGAGGAACTGGACGCCGACGTGGTCTTCGGCGGCGAGGAGACGACCGACTCCTCGACGGGGCAGGTCCCGCCGGGGATCGCCGCTCACAACGGCTGGGCCCAGCTCACCTACGTCGAAGAGCTAGAGCCCCGGCCCGAGGAGGACAAGCTAGTGGCGAAACGCGACGTCGAAGGCGGGTATGAGAAAGTCGCCGCAGAGCTGCCCGTCGTCGTCGCGATGGGCTTCGGCGAGAACGACCCGCGTCCGGCCGGGCTCCACCGCAAGATCTACGCCGAGACCGAATACGAGCCCGAAACCTGGACCGCCGAGGACCTCGGCGTCGAGGACGAGGTCGGACTCGCAGTCTCGCCGACGCAGGTCGGTGGGATGGACACAGCCGATCCGGTCCCACGTGAACAAGAAGTCGTCGAGGAGACCGAAGAACTCGCCGAGCAGATAGCGGAGGTGCTCTGATATGGCAGCCACGAGCGACAGCGGGGTCGATATCGAGGAGTACGACGACGTCTGGGTCTTCGTCGAGCAGCACGACGGCGAGGTCGCCAACGTCGCCTGGGAACTGCTCAGCAAGGGCCGAGACCTGGCCGACGAGCGCGGTGAGGACCTCGTCGCGCTGGTGATGGGCGAGGACATCGACGAGACGGAGATTCCCGAGGAGTGTATCGCCCGGGGAGCAGACAAGGTACTGATCGCGGATGACCCGGTCTTCGAGCCGTATCGTTCGGATCCCTACGGCGAGCAGTTCCGTCATCTCGTCGACACCCGAAAGCCAGCGATCGCACTGATCGGCGGGACTCATACCGGCCGAGACTTCGCCGGTCGGGTGGCCGTTCCCACTCACGCCGGGCTGACCGCTGACTGTACCGAACTCGAGATGGAAGACGACCGCTACGAGATGCGTCGACCAGCCTTCGGCGGGGACGCGCTGGCGACGATCATCTGTCCGGAACACCGCCCGCAGATGTCGACCGTCCGGCCCGGGGTATTCCCGACGGCCGAACCCGAAGAGGACCGCGAGGGTGAGATCGAGGAGGTCGAGGTCGTCGTCGACGAGGACGAGACGATCACCGAGGTCCTCGAACGCGAGGTCGGCGACGTCGCCGACATCACCGACGCCGACATCGTCGTCGCCGGCGGCGTGGGCACCGAGGGCGAGTTCGAGCCACTGTGGGAACTGGCTGATCTCCTCGGCGGCGAGGTCGCTGCGACTCGCGACGCCGTCGAGGAAGGCTGGATCGAGCCTGCCCGGCAAGTCGGTCAGACCGGCAAGACCGTTCGGCCGAAGCTGTATATCGCTGCCGGGATCAGCGGGGCGATCCAGCACCTCGAAGGGATGGACGACAGCGATACGGTGATCGCGATCAACACCGATCCGAACGCGCCGATCTTCGATAACGCCGACTACGGTATCGTCGGGGACCTCCACGAGGTGATCCCCGAGTTGATCGAGTACTTCGAGGGTGACAAGGAGGCGATGCCTGCATGACCGAGACACCGAACTACGACAACGACTTCGACGCTATCGTCGTCGGCGCGGGTCTGGCCGGTTCGACCGCCGCGCTGACGATGGCTCGCGACGGACTGGACGTGATAATGATCGAGCGCGGTCCCTCGCCGGGAACGAAGAACGTCTTCGGCGGCGTCCTCTACACGCCGCGGATCCGCGAACTCACCGACTTCGAGGACGCCCCGAAGGAACGGTACGTCGCCAAGAAGACCTACAGCATGCTCAGCGAGGAGGGCGACGAGACGTCGATGTCGATCGCCCCGTCCTCGTGGCGCGAGGAGCCCCACAACGATTCCTGGATGGTCCTGCGCGGGGACTTCGACGAGTGGTTCGCCGAGCAGGCCGTCGAGGAGGGCGCGACGCTGATCACCGAGACGACGGTGACGGACCTCATCAAAGAAAACGGTGAGATCGTCGGGGTCGAGACCGACCGTCCTGACGGCGAGTTGCGCGCGCCGATGGTCGTCCTCGCGGAGGGTGCGAACTCGCTGGTGAGCGAGGGAGCGGATCTCAAAGACCAGGACGAGCGGGACAACGTCGCCGTCTCGGTCAAGGAGGTTCGCAAATACGACCGCGAGAAACTCGAAGACAGATTCCACATCGACGGCGACGCCGGTCTGGCGGCACATTACTTCGGCGACGGTGCCTGTGGCGACGCCGTCGGTGGTGGGTTCCTCTATACGAACAAGCGGACGGTCTCAATCGGCGTCGTCTACTCTATCGAGGACGCCGCTCACAGCGAGAAGACCCCTGACGAGGTCTTAGAGCAGTTCAAACAGCACCCCGCCGTCGCGCCGCTCGTGCGTGGCGGTCGGATGCTCGAATACTCCGCCCACGCCATCCCCGAGGGTGGTCCCGACTCGATGCCCGAACTGGTCCACGACGGCGCGGTCATCGTCGGCGACGCCGCCGGCCTCGTGCTGAACAGCGGGATACACCTCGAAGGGACGAACATGGCTGTCGAGAGCGGGTTCCACGCCGGTCGGGCCGTCGCGGATGCGCTCGCCCAGGGTCGGACCGACGAGGCCGCTCTGGCCAGCTACGAGACCGAACTCCGGAACTCCTACGTCGTCGAGAACTTGGAGCACTACGGCTGGTTCATGGACACCGCCGCCAAGGAGAAGGACTTCCTGTTCGACGACCTCCCGCGGGCGCTCGGACAGGCCGGCGATGCGTACTTCAAGATGGACAACACGCCGAAAGGCGAGCACGTTTCGGAAGCGAAGAGCCACATCCTGGACGCGACCGGCGGCTGGTTCGGCGCGGCGAAGAAAGCCTGGAAGTTCCGTAAGATGCTATCATAACAATGAGCACCGCAAAACCCAACGTTCCGGACACCCCCGAGGTAGAGAGCGAATCGATCGAAGACCGCCTGTACACGGTCAAGTACAGCGACAGCGGCGAGTCCCACCTCGACGTTAAAGTCGAGGGGATCTGCGACGAGAAGTGTACGAGCTACGAGTGCGTCAACGTCTGCCCCGCCGACGTCTGGCGGGCCGAAGAAGGTGGCGTCCCCTCGATCGCCTACGAAAACTGTCTGGAATGCGGTAGCTGTCGGTTCGCTTGCCCACACGGCAACGTCGAGTGGGAATACCCCGAGACTGGAAACGGCGTCTCCTACAAATTCGGGTAGCGCGAGGACGACCAAAGGGAGTGAGTCCTCGAAGGAGGCGAGCGGCAACGCCGCGAGCAGCGAGGTTCTGACTGTGGAGAAGAACCTCGAAGGAGGCGAGCGGCAACGCCGCGAGCAGCGAG
>JAZKRQ010000105.1:0-8661 GCA_036628575.1 Halapricum sp. | reverse complement strand
CCTCGTCGTCGTCAGGCATGCGGAGATCCTTTCGCCCGTCGTTGTCGCCCATACCCGGACATTCGATTCCGCGAGTTTTCAAGGTTTCCACACGCGCGAGGCGGCTTGCACCAGTCGGGACGATGACGATACATCCAAGGGACGCAAGCGACGAGTCACACCCACGATGGCGATCACACTGCCGGACGAGGCGGACACCTGGGTCCGCACCTTCCGTCGGCTGCTCAACGACAACGACGCCTACGCCGAGGCTGCCGCCGGTTGGGGAGTCGATTTCGACGGAGACTTCGTCCTCGAAATCCTGCCGGATGACGTCCACGACGGCGATCCGCTGTACTTTCACCTGGAACTCCGCGACGGTGAGTGTCTGCAGGCGAGCGTCCTCGAAGACCCCAACGAGGTCGCTCACGGCTACGCTCTGCGGGGCGATTACGCCGACTGGAAGCGCCTCATCCAGGGTGAACTGGGTATCGTGACAGCGGTGATGAACGGCACTCTGGACGCCAACGGCTCGACGATGCGGGCGATGCGCTACCAGGATGCGCTGGTCGAGATGGGTGAGACTGCGGCCCGGGTCGACACCGAGTTCAGGTATTGACGGCCCAAAACCGGTATATATGCCGTTTAAGAACGTGTACTTATGCCGGAAGACAGCATCGTGGAGTTCATTGAGGAATATCAGACCGGGTTCTTCCTCGTATTGGGATCGATCGTCAGCGCGGCGGTCGTCGTAGTCGGGTTCGTCCGTGTCATGGACGCCGTATTCGGGTGGTCGTCTCCGGGCGCGCCGATCGTGCTAGGCGTGTTCGTCGCCGGCACGGCCGGGACGTTCCTGTTACTGTCGTATCTCCTGTACGGACGGTGACCGCGCCAGCCGAGTCGGCACTGTTTTAGGTCGGCCGCTCGCTCGCCCGACTATGCTCGAGAAACTCGGAATCGTCGGCGTCCTCGGAATTGTCGTCTCGCTGGCCGGACTCGGGATCGTCGCATACGAAGCGCCGCTGATCGCCGCCGGTCTCGCGCTCGTCTTGGTCGGTCTCGGCGTAGTCGCGTTCGCGCTCGTGAAGAACGCTCTCTCGTCGCTCGGGATGGGCGGGATGGTCTAGTCGAGTAGTGCCGGAGTCGGATCACGCAGATAGTCTTCGAGCGTGTCCAGAAACCGGGCAGCCTTGGCTCCGTCGACCGCACGGCGGTCGACCGACAGCGACAGCGGTAACACGGGCTTTGCGACGACCTCCCCGGGCTCGGATAGTGATCCACCCTCGACTGTCGGTCGCTGGGCGAGCGAGCCGAGAGCGAGAGCCGCAGTTCCGGAATCTGCGGGCCCGAGCGTGGCGTATGCCTCCCCAACAGCTCCGAAGTCCGTGACGATAAACGGCCCACCACGGGTCTCGTCGTCACCGATCGAGCCGTCGCGGGCCTGCTCGATTTGGTCAGTGACCGCAGCCGCTACCTCGAGTACGGTCTTCTCGTCAACGGCCTCGACGACGGGTACTATCAGCCCATGATCGGTCGCGATCGCTACGCCGAGATCGTACTCGGCGCTGGCGGCGACCTCGCCGGTATCCCCATCTATCGTCGCGTTCAGGATGGGATGGTCTTCCAGCGCTCCAACCACGGCTTTCAACGCGATCGGGAGGTGGGTTAGCCGGACGTCGCGGTCCGCCGCCAGCGGTTGCAGTCGCTCGCGGGTATCAACTAGTCCCATGGCGTCCACGCGTGCGTGATGGGCGGTGTACGATCTAGGTGCGGTCGAGTGGTCCGGTGTCCCGCTGATCGTCCGTCGGATCTCGCGCTTGCCCGCGGATCGTTTCTCGGTGCCATCGGTTTCTCCTTTGTCGTCCGCTTCCTGCCGCTCTGCCCCGGCGTACGATCGGACTGCTTCGGGGGTGACGAACGCATCACCATCTCGCCATTCGCTCGCGGGAACGGCGTCGATGTCGACGCCGAGATCAGCAGCGAGTTTCCGCGTCTCTGCCGTCGCAAGCGTCCGGTCGCGATCTGTCTCCTCCTCGGCCGGCGTGGCAGTGATCGACCGGGTTTCCGTCTCGTCGTGGGATCCATCGATCGTGCTCTCAGCGCCGTCCTCCGTTTCGGCCGCGGGGACGTCCTGTTCGGTGAGCCGGCCGCCGGGGCCGCTCCCGTCGAGCGTGTCGAGGTCGACACCGCGTTCGCGGGCTAGCCGCCTGACGTGCGGCGGGGCGAACACCCACTTCTCGGCCGGCCGGTTCGGCTCGCGTGACATAGGACGAACCACGACGCCCGTCCGGATGGCCTCTTCGGTCCACCTGGTCTCGGCATGGCTGTGCTCGACCCGTGGACCATCCGGTTGCCCGGCGGCGAGTTGGACGGCTCGTCGACACCGAAGCTCGATTGGGTCGGGCTGCTGGCGGTCTTCCGGGCATGTGGGGTGACTGGCTCGTATCTCGATCCGCGGCTCGCAGCACCCGAACACTTCGAGCCCGCCCGGGGCGGGATCGACCAGGCAACCGATATCTACGGCCTCGGGGCGATCGTCTACTGGCTTGCCACCGGCCGGCCGCCGTTCGAGGGCTCGACTGACGAAATCCAGCGGACCGTCCTCACGTCTTCTCCGATCCCGCCCAGCGACGTCCGGCCCGGACTACCGGAGGGAATTGACGACGTGATCGAGAAGGCGATGGCCACCGAGAAGATAACGCGCTACGAGTCGGCTCGACAACTGCTTGCGGACCTGCGTCGGTTCACCTGACGGCTCCTTTTGACCGTATCCGAGAAGAACGCTTCCCTGTGGAACAGATTTTTATCATCATTAAACCTTTACTTTTCTGTATGGCGCTGTGGGAAGCCCTCCTCGTATATTTCCTCATCCTGGTGGGTGCAGCCCTTTTTGGATGGCTCCCCTTCGTCCTGCTCGAACACATCTCGATCGTCGACCAGATCGATGCGAGGAGCGACCGGATCGCCACCAGTTCCCGAATTGTCTGTCTCGCATGCGGGCACGCAAACGAACGGACCTACACGTACTGTGCGTCCTGCGGCGCGAGGTTGCCCACACAGAAACAACGCGGTGATTGATCGGACTGTTTCAGCTCCGCTACCGAACAGCACTCATCGTGACTGCTGTAACTATTTCACTGTGGCGAGGGAAACGGCGTTGCCGTCTCCGTGTAAGGAGGTGCAACCGCCTCGCAGCCGCCACGCTTGGTCCGCCACGCACCGACAGACGCGTGTGAGTGGCCGGAGGGCGTAAAATTGGGCTGCCTCGCGGGTCACTACGTTCCCCGCTCGGCTCTTCGAGGTTCTTTCGGAACCTCGCTGACTCACGGGCCAGCGGCCCGTTCGCCTATTCGGAGAGCCTCGCTGACGTTCGCCTCTCCTACATTGCGCCGCCCATACCGCCCATGCCGCCCATACCGCCCATGCCGCCGCCCATACCGCCGGGGCCGCCGGCACCGGGTCCGCCTTCGTCCTCGTCGTCGTCGCCGGCGCCACCCTTGAGGTCGCCAGCGGCGATCACGTCGTCGATGCGCAGGATCATCACCGCCGCCTCGGTGGCGGATTCGACGGCCTGGGTCTTCACGCGGAGCGGCTCGACGACGCCGTTCTCGGACATGTCGATGATGTCGCCAGTGTAGGCGTCCAGCCCGACGGTGGTATCACCGCCGTCGTGCTGGCTGCGGAGATCGACCAGCGAGTCGATCGGATCGAGGCCGGCGTTCTCCGCGAGGGTTCGCGGGATGACGTCAATGGCGTCTGCGAAGGCCTCGACGGCCAGCTGCTCGCGGCCACCGACGGAGTCGGCGTAGTCACGCAGACCGAGTGAGAGCTGGGCCTCGGGCGCGCCGCCACCGGGGACGACCTGTCCGTCTTCGAGGGTCACGGCGACGACGCCGAGTGCGTCGTCGACGGCGCGTTCGACCTCGTCGACGACGTGTTCGGTACCGCCGCGCAGGACGATCGTGACGGCTTTGGCGTCTTCGACATCCTCGACGAAGATGCGCTCGTCGCCGGCAATCTCTTTCTGGGCGACCGAGCCAGCGAAGCCGAGATCGTCCTCGCTGATGTCATCGATGTTGGAAACGATACGGGCACCCGTCGACCGCGAGAGCGCCTTGATATCGGACTTCTTGGCGCGACGGACCGCCAGGATGCCCTCCTGGGCGAGGTAGTGCTGGGCCATGTCGTCGATGCCCTTCTGACAGAAGACGACGTCGGCACCGGCGTCGGCGAGCTTGTCGACCATCTCCTGGAGCTGCTGTTCCTCCTGGTCGAGGAACTGCTGGAGCTGCTCGGGGTCGGAGACGTTGACCTCGGCGTCGAGTTCGGTTTCCTTGACCTCGATCGCGGTGTCGAGCAGCGCGATGTCGGCGTCCTCGGCGCTGTAGGGCATGTTCTCGTGGACGCGCTCCTTGTCCACGATGACGCCCTCGACGAGTTCGGACTCCTCGATGGAGCCGCCGACGACCGTTTCGACGTCGACGTTGTCGGTGTCGATGCCTTCCTCGTCGGCGACCGACTGGACGGCCTCGACCAGCAGCGCGGCGAGGGTGTCTTTCGCGGACTCGGCACCCTTACCGGTCATCGCCGTCTCGGCGATGGACTCGAGGATTTCGGTGTCGTCCTCGTCGACCTCGATGGCCATGTCCTCGAGGATCTCCTTGGCCTGCTCGGCGGCCTGGCGATAACCCTGCGCGAGAATAGTGGCGTGGATCTCCTGGTCGAGCAGATCCTCGGCTTTCGCCAGCAGTTCGCCGCCGATGACGACCGACGTGGTCGTGCCGTCACCGACCTCGTCTTCCTGGGTCTGGGCGACTTCGACCATCATGTTGGCCGCGGGGTGCTCGATGTCCATCTCGTCGAGGATGGTCACGCCGTCGTTCGTGACGACGACGTCGCCCGTATCAGAGACGAGCATCTTGTCCATCCCTTTCGGACCGAGTGTGGTCCGAACGGACTCCGCGACGGCCTTCCCGGCCGTGATGTTCATGGACTGTGCGTCCTTCCCGGAGGTCCGCTGGGACTCCTCGGACAGTACGATGAGGGGCTGGTTACCCATCTGCTGAGCCATAGTCAGGCGAGGATTGAATGTGATTCTATATAAATCCATCGTTGCACTTCGCACAGCGGCCCCACCGGTAGGCTTCACTCGGGGTATGTGAACGGCTGTCGCAGGTGGGTTTAAGTAGGATTACTGTCCAGCAGTGACGATTGGGTCCGACTATATGCCGGATCGATATCCGATCTGCAGTGCCCCACCGAGGGTGACGAACGCGCCGACAGCCGCGATTGCGGCGGCGGCGAACACGCCACGAATCCCGGCGAGCGGGATCACTGCGCCGAAGGCGATTGGCGAGAGGAACTGCCCGAGATATCCCGCCGAGGCGATATACGAGCTGAGACTCCCCTGTCGGTCCGGCGGTGCCAGTGCTTCGATCCAGGCGAACGCCGAGGGGAAGACCTGCCCGACACCGAGGCCGAACAGGACGACCGGGGCGACGGCGCCCAGCGGCGACTGGACGACGACAGCCGCCCCGAGTCCGCCGATCCACAGCGTGAACGCCAGTAGAACGAGCGTATGTCGGCCCAGTCGCTGGAGCAACCGGTCGTACAGCACGGACGAGACACCCCCGGCGATACCCTGGGCAGCCAGGTATAGGCCGACGAGCGCCGTCGACGTAATGCCCAACTCGCCCAGCAGTTGCGGGTAGAACACGACGATCGCATACAGGAGCAGATTTGCCCCGAAGTACAGGAGATAGACGGCTGGGATCGCGGGAATCCGACGGAACACCGCCAGGAACGCCCGTAGACGTTCTCGGCGATTCGTCTCGGGATCGGGGGCGGTAGCCCCGTGTTCGGTCTCCGGGATGAGGACCATTGCGGCCACTCCCAGTGGGATCGCGACCAGATAGACGCCGAACGGTGCCTGCCAGGAGATCGTCCCGAGCGCGCCACCGACGAGCGGCCAGACCGACGCACCCACGCTGTTGGCACCGGTCCGAAGCCCCAGCGCCCGCTCCATGCGCTGGCCCTCGTAGAGGCTGTACAGCAACACCGTGATCCCGGTGTAGACGAACGCGACGCCGATCCCCAGGACGACCCGGGTGAGCAAAAGCGGTACGAACGACTCGACGGCGAGCCCGGCTCCGCCACCGATCCCGTACAGAAACAGCCCGAAAATGTAGGGGCGCCGCGGACCGACGCGGTCGACGATCACACCTGCGATCGGGCTGACGAGGACGATAAGTGCCCCATGTGTGGTGATTATCAGGCCGGCCAGCGATTCGGAGACGCCGACGCCCAGCTGAATCTGCCGGACGACGGGCCCGATGATCGCTCCAGCCATCACGGTCAGCGTCGCCGACGCGAGGATCACCGCCAGCGTCCCACGTCGCCGCTCGGAGACCGCCATATCAGCGACTCCGGACGGATCACTCAACGGCGTTTCGGTACGGCGGTCAATACTCCATGCCGAACCGCTGATGTCGGAGATCGGGCGTGATATTGATCCTGTCGACGTCCTGGCCGGTGCGATACCAGACGAATGCCGCCCGGATGAACAACTCGCGACACTCGATGCGGACCTCGCGGGGGTTGCCCTCGGTGCGCTCGTGGATATCCCGGATCGCCTCCCGCGTGAACAGATCTGGGAACGAGCCGTCGTACTCCTCGCCGCGGAAATAGGCGAGCGAGCGGCCGACGTACTCGGCGATGTCGGAGGGTTCGAAGGGGTCGATCCCCTCGTAGTAACGCAGCCGCGAGCCCAGCGTCCCCCGCAACTCCGCGATCCGTCGCTTGCCTTCCGGGGTCCCCATCAAAAACAGGCGCACGCCCATGTCACCTGCCACCTGTAACGTCGAGAGCAGTCCCTCGGACAGGACCTCGATCTCGTCGACCAAAAGCAAGAGCGTCTTAGCCTCTTCGCGAATCTCCGTGACGATATCCCGAACGGCAGCTTTCGCCTCCTCGGTCACCCAGGGCACACCGTCCCGGACCTGTTCGTACTCCTCGGGATCGATCTCGTAGCCGGCCTCGGCGGCCGCGTTCAACAGCGTCGCATAGAGCTTCCGCGGCGTCGTCTCCCGCGGGTTGTCCAGATACGCCAGCACGTAGCCGTCGTGTTTCCCCAGGTCCCGACGGACGATCTCTCTGAAGGCCGTCTTGCCTGTGCCGTAGGGACTCACTAGCCCGATGTGCTGGTCTTGCAGTAGCCAGGAGGTAATCTGGTTGAGCATCTCGGTGTCGTGGCGGACGTACAGCGGCTCGGGCATCTGTGAGAGCCCTGCCTCCTCGGTAAACGGGAGGTCAGTGACTTCCTCGGGGTCCCCACCGATCGCTCGACCGAACGACAGCAGCCGCTCGCGAACTTCCTGTAGCTGGTCGAGCAGTACCCCTTCCGATGGTGACTCCGAGCGGCGCTGCTCGTCCTCGCGCATCTCCCGCAGTCGCTCGACGACGTCGCCGACGCGCTGGCCGTCCGCTCGGGTCACGTCGGCGTCTGAATCCGATTCATCGGTCACTGTTGTCCCCCTACGCGAAGCGTCGTACTGGGGTTTTCGATGCGAGCGGATATATTTTCCGCCTCTGAAATCGACGAAACGTCACGAAAGAAGTGTCGAACAGGCGTCTGACGCGGTCACCCGGTGAACTGGTGGTAGTCCATCCCCTTGTGTTTCATCTCGTTGTGCTTGCGTTCGAGGAACGAGTAGACCGAGCCGTGGGGGGCGCCCTCGATGATCATCTCGGCGGCCTCGCGGGCGGCTTCGACCTGCTCGGGATCGCCGATCATGCCGAACGTCGACCCGTAGATAGAGACCGACGCGCCAGAGAGGTCTTCCATCAACTCTCGCGTACGCCCGTCCTCGCCGATGAGCCGGCCCTTGATCCGCTTGAGGTCTTTCTTGTTGCGGGCGACCTCGCCGACGTCGATCATGTCGAACAGCATCATGTCGTCCTCCAGCAGCGTCAACGCGTCTTCGGGGGCGAATCCGCGGCCGATCGCCTTCACGATGTCGGGACCTTTCAGCGCCGTCACGGGATCGCCGACCGACTCGACCTTGACCGCGCCGGTCTCGCTGTCGATGTCCAGGCGGACCTCCGCCCGCTCCTCGATCTCGCGCATCGTCTCACCACCTTCGCCGATGAGAACGCCAATTCTGTCCTGCGGAATCTTCACGTGTTGCATAACCGACGGTAAGCGATGGGCCAGGATAAGTGTTCGGCACTGAATACAGCGCCTGTGTGTATCGTTCGCCAGGAACACCGATACGTTCATGTCGTCCTCGTGCACTTCTGTTGGTATGATAACACTCTCCAGGCGGACGTTCCTCGTAGGCTGTGTGGTTGGCTCCGTTGGAGTGACTGGCTGTGCCGTTCCTGGGACGCTGGAATCACGGCGGACGAGCGACGAGATCGAGATCCCGACCGAGACGGCACTTGTCGTCGAGAACCAGAACGGTGATGTGCGTCTCGAGGGTATCAGTGCCAGCACGGCGACGCTGGAAGTCGAGAAATCCACACGCTACGGGGCCGAACTGCTCGACAGAGTCTCCGTCGAGACGGGCCAGAGCGGCGATCAGTTTCGGGTCGAGACAATCGACGATACGCCGCCCGGACGGAGCGTTGGCGTCGATATCACGATCTATCTGCCCGGCGGGGTGCCAGTCGAACGTGTCGTGA
>JAZKRQ010000104.1:0-8816 GCA_036628575.1 Halapricum sp. | reverse complement strand
ACCGAGTCCCAGTCCCACTCCTCGCGATAGAAGTCTTCCCAGTCCCGGTACGCATAGGATCCGATCGGATCGTCCACGAGTTCGAGGTTGTTCAGTCCCTGTTCCGCGATCGTCGCGCCGGTCGCACCGACGACGCCCGCGACGCCGGCTCCCTTCAGGAAGTCCCGGCGTGAGACGTCGTCGTCCGGCTGGTCGTTGTTGCTACTCATTGGTTTGGATGAAGACAGTGGTGGTTCCGATGGCGATTCCGAAGAGCACGAGCGCCGCGCCGGCGGTGCTGACCGGGCCGACCTCCAGGCCCGCCGCGATCAGCGCCAACCCGAGCAGCTTGCTCGCGGTGTCTACCCGACTGTACGTTCGTGCCGGGAGTGTGATCTCAGTCATCGGCCGGCACCTCCGGAGTCCCGTCCGAGCCGGGGGCCTGCAGCGTTCGGTAGATGATCGCGAATGCGAGTACGGGGACGACGATCAGTGCCGCAAGCAACAGCGGATTCAGTGTGTCGGTGCTGACCCCTATTGCACTCGCGGCGAGGTTGTTCATCCCTGCAATCGAGGCGATCATGATGAACACGATGCCGGCGACGCCCGCCCCCGTCTGCCAGGGCCGATCAAGGGGGTCCGCAGTGAAGTGGATCGGATCCTCGCTACGGTCGATAAACGGCCACGCGAAGATGACCAGGAACAGCAGCGCCGGCAGTCCGATCCCGCCGATGAACTCCGCGCTGACGTGGACCCCAATCACGGGGATCGTGAACGAGAGCCACGCCGGCAAGAGCTTGAGGAAGCCGTACAGCCACATCAGGAACCAGTCGGGCATGATCAACTCGGGCGTGCTAGCAGGATTGTTCGGTCCGTACTCGGCGATATTGTGTACGGGGAGAAATCCGGCCAGGAGCGACAGCGTCGCCAGGGTCAAGAAGAACACCACCGCAGAGACGGCGACCTGATTGGGGAACGCCGGCAGGCCGACGACGACTGTGTCGTCGCCCCGGTCTACAGTCCGATCGCCCCCCTCGCTCGCTGCCGGCGAGGCGACGTCGCCCTCGCGCTGCGCCTCAGTGTGTTTCTGGCGGATCAGAATGCCCATGTGGGCCGCGAGCAGGGCGACGATCAACAGCGGGATCACCAGCACGTGCAGGAAGTACAGCCGCGGGATGGTCGCACTGGAGGGGAACGACCCGCCGAAGACAATCTTCGACAGGAAGTCCCCGACGACCGGAATCGAAGCAGTGACGTTAAATCCGATCCCGGTCGCCGTCGCTGCGAACTCGTCGAACGGCAACGCGTAGCCGGTGTAGGCCGCGCCAATCGCCAGTACCGCCAGGGCCGTGCCGACCACCCAGTTGAGTTCCCGAGGGTTCCGGTAGGCACCGGTGAAGAAAACCCGGAGCATGTGAAGGCCGATCGAGGCGACGAACAGGTGCGCGGCCCAGTGGTGGAACCGCCGGATGAACATGCCGAAGGGTACGTCGTAGGTGATCTGTAACACGGAGGCGAAGGCCGCCGGTAGCTCCTCGCCCTGGAACTGCGCGACGCTACCTTCGTAGGTCGTCGAGGACGTCGACGGTTCGAAGAAGAAGCCGAGGAAGATCCCGGTCAGCGTGAGCATGACGAAGCAGAACAGCGCGATCTCCCCCAGGAGGAACGAGTCCTCGGCGGGGAAGGCCTTGCCGCCGAACTCCTCGGCATCGCCCAGATCGAGGCGGTCGTCGAGCCATCGGTAGAGTGCCATCGAGAGCGACATCACTCACCCCCCGCCCCGACCGGGGCCTCGAAGTCGCCTGTTGCGATCAGATACCCATCGCTGGAGAGCGTGATCGGCAACTGCGGCAGCGGACGCGGCGGCGGCCCGCCGACGACTCTGGCACCGCTAGTCGGATCGAACTTCCCCTGGTGACACGGACAGACCAGCGTCGAGTCCTCGCGGTTCGCGACCATACATCCCGCATGCGTGCAGACCTTCGAGTAGGCGGCGTACCCGCCGGCCGTGAACGCCAGCTCGGTTGCGCCACCGTATTCGCCCTCGGGGAAGCGAACGAGCAGCGTCGGCGCGCGTTCGATCCCCGGCCGCGGTTCGGGGAAGACAGTGATCTGTTCCCCGTTGTCCAGACGCGACTCGCGGATGCGCTCGCCGTCGCCGTCGACGAGCGGGACGCTGTCGCCGTAGACCGGACCGGTGTACTCCCGCTCGAAGACCCGCTGGAGGCCGGCCAACGGTGCCGCCAGGCTCGCGACGGCCGTGAGACCACCGACGGTCGCCAGTGCCTTCGCGTAATCGCGGCGTTGCATCTCCGCTCTGGCGTCGGTGTAGATACTCGGCCGTACCGGTCCGTGATTGTCACAAGAGCCACACTTCTCGCCGTCGGCGTCGTGTTGTCTATCCATCAGTCGTGCCCCCTGTGTTCGGCGACCTCAACGTGTGGCATGAACCAGGCGTAGTATGCCACCGTCAGTCCGGCCAGCGAGAGGAACATGCCGGTCGCGTACAGCCCGAAGTACTGGGTTCGCGCGAGCGTCAGATACTCGCCGGTGAACAGCGCCGCAAAGACGATGGCGAGCACGGTCAACGCGCCCATCGCACCCAGCCCCTCGATGGACTCGGTGGCCTCGTGGTACGCGACCACCCAGCGGTGATCGGTGTCGATCCACGACCACCCCGGTTGACCGCCGTCCGCCACCGTGTCGGGTGGTCTAACTGCGCGATTCATGAAGCGGTGGGCGGCTACGAGCGTCCCGAAGAGACCGAAGAGAGCGATCCAGACGATCACGCCGACCTGGCTCGGCGAGAGCTTGTTCGGCGTGTCGATGATGCTCTCGAGTGGCTGCATCTCCGTGACACTCCCGTCTATCGCAACCTCTTCTGATGGCGGTTCGCCGTGCATCGCGACGAACCACATCGGCAGCAGGACCGCGACCACCACCGCGAATATGACGAGTGTCTTCCTATTCATGGTTCGACGACCGCACTGGGACGACAGGCCCACAGATTACGTGGACCCGCTCGCTATAGTGCGGACTCGTCTTCCATCTTCTAGCCCCACTACAGTATGAACGAAGCCTAACTCCTGAGGGTCTTTATATCGATATTTAACTAGTGGAAATATTCGGCAATGGATTTATATTACTGGTTGGTCGCGAACCGCGAGAACTCGACTCACGTAAGGTTTCCCAAAACGGGGCGAACATGTTCCCCATTAACTGTATCACGTTTCGCATTAATATTCATGTATGACCGGGATCTGTGCGGAGGTCCGCGTCGACGGGCCGGCAGTGTGCCAGTTAGCGGACGCCTCCGGCACAGTCGCGTCGGTTTCGCGGGGGGCTCAGTCGAGCGACGATGGAACTGTCACGGAAGAGTTCACCGTCGAGGACGACGAGCGGTGGCACGGAGGCGTCGACGCCGAACCGATCTTCTCCTATGACGAGCGGACAGTCTACCGGTTTACTCGGGAAGCGAATCAGGGCTGTGTCTGTGAGGTCGTCGAACAGTCCGGCTGTACGGTTCGGGGCGTCCAGATCGTCGACGGAACCGTCCTGCTGACGTTCCTGACGACGGACCTCAAAACGATCCGAGACGTGGTCGCGGACCTACGGGACACACACGAGGGCGTACAGATACGACGATTGACTCGTTCGGACGACGAGGATCAGGAAGGCAGCACGATTATCGATCTGAACGTTTTGACCTCGCGCCAGCAGGAAGTACTCCAGACAGCCTACGAAATGGGTTATTTCGACCATCCGAAAGGGGCAGGGGCAGGCGAGGTCGCGGACGCACTGGATATCGCGACGCCGACGTTCACCGAACACTTGTCGGCCGCCCAGCACAAACTCCTCGAGGAACTACTTGACGGGACAAAACGGTCACAGTCGCGCCGTTCGACTGTGTGATCGCACGCTCAGTTTCCTCCTCAATTCGGCACACACGGCGGTCAACCCAGCAATTCCCGCGCCAGTCGTAGCATCCTCTCGTCTGGGTCGACCTCGGCGAGGACGGTGTCCGGGCCCGCGAGGACATCCGCAGCAATCGCCGCCGCCGTCTCCGAGAGGATCCGTGCCTGTTCGTCGGTGAGTTCCCCGTCGGATTCGAGTCGCGTGATCGCGCGGTCGAGTTCGCGTCGCTCTACCTCGCAGGCTCGCCGCTGTATCGCCCGGCGGACCGCTCTCGTATCACTGTTCCCGCTTCCGGAGTCGGACTCCGATTCGTGCGTGCGTGAAGCCGTCTTGGACACCATGGTCACACGTGAACGCGAGTGACGTGGCCGCCACAGCCACATCGCTTGACGTATGCGATTTCGACTCCGCTGTACCGTTCCCCGAGCGTCTCGAAGAGGTACTCTTCGGGGTGGCCGTGATTTCCGTGGGTGACGAGGTTGACGTGGTTTCCCGGAGCAGTGTGTCGCACGGCATCGATAGCCTGCGTGACTACGCGACCACGGTCCTCGGCGTGTTCGGGGTTTTCCAGATTCGCTGACCAGGAGTTGTGATGGACGTGGTCAGTCACGGGATCGACGTTCCCGGATGCCTCTGACATATCTGAATGATAGAGGACAATCTGGGTATGAACTTCCCCGAACGTGTTCGCAACGGTACAAAAAAGTGCGCTGCGCTGTCGATCACGTCGCTTCGTCGAGATAGTCGAACTGCGCTTCGATCTCTCTCCGGCGCTGGCGCTTGACCAGCGTCGCGTCCAGGATCTCACCGCCGGGGGCATCGAGAGCGAACTCGGTCACGGCCGTCACGTCAGTCTTGCCGTCCCGGTCGGTCAGCGAGTACGTCGTCGTCATCGCCTCGAAAACCCCGTCGACTTGCTCGAATGCCAGATCGGCGTCGGGGTCTTCGATGCGATCCAGAGTGAGCGATATCCTGAGTAGACCGAGAGCCTTGCTGATGTCAAGCCGGTCGCCATCGATGTCGACTTCGTCGAATCCCGACGCCCGCATGAACGGCTCCAGCTCTAGCATCGCTGCTCTGACGTCCTGGATCGGTGCGTCGACCGTGTGTTCGAGTTCGATCGTTTCCATGGCTGTGGATATCGTGGGCTCGGCGGATCACTGCTTCGGGAGCGTCGCGACGAAAGTCCGCTCGTCACGCTGTTCGACTTTATACCCGTCCGCGTCGAAGGCCTCGACTTCCGCCTGGAACTCGTAAAACAGCGGTTTCGGTTCGTGGTCGTTGACGATCGTCAGCACTTCACCGCTGGAGAGTGCCTGGAAAGCCTCGTGGATCTTCGGATGGCGCTGTGGCGGCGGGACGTCCCTGAGATCGAGTTCGGTCTCCGTCATCGACAGTTCGTTGTGTGCCCGCACCGGTGAGCGTTCGGCCGAACGTGTTCGCGACGGGTCGCATGGAGCAGAACATATTCACAGAGAACCGTTGCCGACTAATGCCCCGAACACGTTCGGAGAGATGATGCCCCGGGCGAAACTGACGCTGACAGTGCCGGAGGAGGTGTGGATCGGCGAACTCACGCGACTGTACCCGAAATCGACGTTCAGGGTGCTGGCTGCGCTCTCCGACGAGGCGGACGACGGGGTCGGTCTCGCCGAGGTGATCTCGCCGGACATACCGCAACTGCTCACCGACATGAGCGAATACGAGGACGTGACCGACGTCGAACTGATGCAGCACGAGGACGGGAAGGCGTTGATCCAGTTCGAGACGACGATGCCGCTGTTGTTATTCCCGGCACGCGACTCGGGGATCCCACTGGAGATGCCCTTCGAGATCAGCGACGGCCAGGCAGTCTGGGAGCTGACCGCACCGCAGGACCGGCTCTCGGCGCTGGGCACGCAACTCGACGCCTTCGATATCGGATATAAAGTCGATTACATCCACCAGCACGTTACTGAGGAGCCGCTATTGACCGAACGACAGCGGCGACTCGTCGTCGAAGCCGTCGAGGCGGGCTACTACGACACGCCACGCGAGAGTTCGCTGACGGACGTTGCCGACCGGGTCGAAATCGCCAAATCGACCGCCAGTGAGACGCTCCACCGCGCAGAAGAACAGATCGTCAAAGAATACGTCGATCAACTCGATCGAAACGAGGGCGATCCCGGCACCTCTTCGTAGTCGTTACCGGGAGTCGACGGCGTCCGAGTTCACGGTGAAGACCCGGTGCTCACAAATCTTCGGCTTCGACCGATTCGGGCCGTGGAACCGTGATATCCCTGAGTTGGCGCTCGATTTCCTCTCTCCGGGGTTCGAACTTGCCGGGGAGCACGAGCCGTCCACCGAGGTCCTCGAGGGGTTCGTCACTGGTGTATCCCGGCCCGCTCGTAGCGAGTTCGAACAGGACGCCCCCGAACTCCCGGAAGTATACCGACCGGAACCAGTGGCGATCGATCTGTCGCGTCGGGTTTAGTCCCTCTTTCCTGACAGCCGCCCGCATCTCCGACTGGTCCTCGTCAGTCGGCGTCTGGAAGGCGACGTGATGGACGGTGCCCTGACCCTGCCGACCGCTCTCGACGGTCTGGACGACATCGACGTACGTGCCAACGGGACCAGCCGCGGCGAATCGGACCCGCCCGTCGCCAGGGGCGTCACCCTCCGGCTGCTCAGTACCCACCTCGGTGAGCCCCATCGTCCGAAGCAGGTTTTTCGTCGGCTCGGAATCGGCGATCCAGAGCGTCACCGAGTGAAACCCCCGGATTGCAGCGTCTTCGGGGACGAACGCCGTCCACGGCACGGTCGGGTCGTTCTCCGGAATGTCAACGGCGACCAATTCGACCGGAAGGCCGTCAGGATCGCGGAACGGGAGGACCGTCTCTCCGAACCGCTCGACCCGATCCTCGTATTCGACGCCGTACTCGTCGAATCGCCGCTCCCAGTAGTCGAGACTCCCTTTGGGAACGCGGAACGCGGTCCGGGAGACCTGTCCCGACCCGACCTTGCCCTGCGGGAGGTCCGACCACGGGAAGAACGTCAAGCTCGTTCCGGGCGTCCCCGCAGCGTCGGCGAAAAAGAAGTGGTAGGTGCCGGGGTCATCCTGGTTGACAGATCGCTTGACGAGCCGCAATCCCAGTGCCTCGGCCCAGAAGTCAAGGTTCCGCTGTGGGTCGCCTGCGACGCACGTGACGTGGTGGATACCCGGTGTGGGTTCAGGATCCGTCATTGTCACCGATAGGGGCTGAAGGAACTTGAGTTCGTGCTGACGTGAATGTTACCGGGCGATATCGTGAGCTACTCCATCTCTCTGAGCAACTGTTCGGCGACGGTCGTCGTCACGTAGTAGGTGTGCTTGCGATGGGTCTCGTCCTTGGGCTTGAGTTTCCGCTCGCTCGATTTGATCGTCCCGCCCTCGTACTCAGTGACCAGTCTCACCCGCTGCAGGGCACGATAGCAGTGTCGGACGTGTTCGAACTCCATGTCGAGTTCCTCGGCGGTCATCCGGGGGTAGTCGGGCCCGCCACGTGCGAGTCGGCTAGCGATCCGTCGGCCTTCGGGGAGGTGTCGGAGGACGTTTTCCTTGCCCACGCGCTCGCCGAGCAACCGAAGGAGATGATCGCCCCGGGTAGACAGCCGGTAGTACGTGTGGTGCTGGCGGACCTCGTCGGCCTTCTTGACCTTGACTTGCCGTTGCTTGACGGTCCCGCCTTCGATCCGTTCGAGTAAACCCGACGTCTCCATTCGCTCACAGAGGTCGACGATATCCTCCCGCCGGGCGTCAAGGTGACCGGCCATCGACCGCGGGTAGTTGCCTCCGACGCGGTCGAGATGATAGCAGATCAGGTACGCGAGCGGTTCGGCCGGCATCGGCGCCAGTTGTCCGACGACAGCCTGCTTTCGCTCTAGCTCGGCTTCGAGTTCCTTAACGCGTTCGTACCGTCGCTGGGCGCTCTCGGCAGCCGACTGGTCGAGTTCGATCGACACCTCGATCGAGTCACCCCGTGGCGTGTCGAGTTTCAGCTCGACCGTCCCGTCGACCCAGTGATCGCCGGATTCGTGACGGGCGTCTTCGAGCCGCTGCTGGACCCGCTCGATGCGAGTCATGATCGTGTCGGCTTCCAGGCGGAGGCGTTCGATCTCTGCTTCCGAGACCATCGGCGTACCGGTCCTAGGGGCGAGCGCTCTTTGAACTCTCTGTCTGTATTCTGGGATTTCCCCTAATAAAAAGGGCGTCCCTCGTACCGAGGCTCGGACTTCAACTCCCGATGGACTTCGTGACCTCGTGAGGTCGGCACCGAAACGCCGCCGTGTTCGCCATCATCACACGGGAACGACTGGTACGCCACACTCACTGAGGACGCGGTCGGTCACCGAGCCGACGTGTGGCTCTTTGACATCCCCGGCTCCGCGCTTTCCCATGACGACAAGGTCGATATCGTGCTCTTCGACGTAGTCAACGATTTCCTCGTGGGGCTTGCCCCGGAGTACTGACATCGTGGTTTCTACACCCTCTTCTGTTGCCTCTTCGACGACCTCCTCGAGTTGTTCTTTCGCTTCCTCGGTGACCTCTTGCAGGAACATCTCGTAACTGCTCAGTACCGGTGTCTCCCCGTATGTCGTTTCGTCGGTCACGAACAGGACGTGGAGTCTGGCTCCGAACTGTTTTGCGACCTCGACGCCGTGTTCGATCCCCCGCTCGGCGTGCTCACTCCCGTCCGTCGGAACGAGGATTTCCTCGTACATATGCAAATGTTCGTCAGCGTCCCCAATCAATCGATTGTTAATTATTATCTATTGAGAACAGTCCGCAAACTATCCGCTGTTCTTTCTCACAGAGAGTTCCCACTATTCCCGAAGTCCTGCTGAAAGAGCTAAACGGCCGGATTGAAACCCTCAATCGGTGATTGGTTTTGGAAGTCTTGCTG
>JAZKRQ010000103.1:0-8980 GCA_036628575.1 Halapricum sp. | reverse complement strand
CGGCGAGAACCACATGAGTGGCCCTGCGACCAGTAACAGCGGTAACGCGTACGACCACGTCCCCGGCGCGAACCAGCGCGACATACTTTTTAATCGAGGCGGATACCCGCTTAAGCGGTTCGACCTTCCCTCACCGACGATTTGATCCATTCTTGACACCCACAGAGATATATGGGAACCGGCAACAGCATAGTCGGAAAATAATAGAATTTATTGATTTGAAATAAATACTCATATAGAGATGTTCAATTGTTCATCCGATTGCGATACGTAACGGTAACTTTTTGCCACTCGTCGATTTTTAGTACGGTATGGTAGAGGAAGTAAACCCATTTGAAAGTTTACAGGAGCAGTTAGACGATGCGGCGGCGTATCTTGACGCCGAAGAGGGGATGATTGACCGGCTCAAACAACCCGAGCGCGTGCTGGAGACGACGCTTTCGGTCGAGATGGACGACGGCACAATCGAGACCTTCCGGGCGTTCCGCTCGGAGTTCAACGGTGACCGCGGGCCGTACAAGGGCGGGATCCGGTATCATCCGGGCGTCAATCGCGCGGAGGTCAAGGCGCTCTCGGGATGGATGGTCTACAAGTGCGCGGCTGTCAACATCCCCTACGGCGGCGGCAAGGGCGGGATCGTGATCGATCCAGACGAGTACAGTGAGGCGGAACTCGAACGGATCACTCGATCGTTCGCGAAGGAACTCCGACCGCTGATCGGGGTCGACCGGGACATCCCCGCGCCGGACGTCAATACCGGCCAGCGGGAGATGAACTGGATCAAGGACACCTACGAGACCCTCGAGAACACGACTGAGCCGGGCGTCGTCACCGGGAAATCCCTGAAGACCGGCGGTAGCGAGGGCCGCGTCGAGGCCACGGGCCGGTCAGTGAGTATCACCGCGCGCGAGGCGTTCGACTATCTCGATCGGGACATCTCCGACGCTACAGTCGCCGTGCAGGGTTACGGTAACGCCGGTTCGATCGCGGCGCGACTGATCGAGGATCAGGGCGCGGACATCGTCGCCGTCAGCGACTCCAGTGGCGCTATCTACGATTCCGACGGTCTCGACGCCCGTGCGGCCAAAGACCACAAGAACGAGACCGGCAGCGTGGTCGGCTACGAGGGTGCCAGTGAGGAGCTGACCAACGAAGAGCTGCTCACTCTCGACGTGGATCTCCTCGTTCCCGCCGCCCTAGAGAACGCCATCGACAGCGAACTCGCCCCGGACGTCTCTGCGGACGTCGTCGTTGAGGCGGCCAACGGTCCGATCACTCCCGACGCTGACGACATCCTGGTCGAAAAGGACGTCCACGTCGTGCCTGACATACTCGCCAACGCAGGCGGTGTGACGGTGTCGTACTTCGAGTGGGTCCAGAACCGCCAGCGCTTCTACTGGACGGAAGAGCGCGTCAACGAGGAACTCGAACGTCTCATCACCGAGGCGTTCGACGATATGACTGGGTCCTTCGAAGAGCACGGGACGCCGAACTTCCGAACCGCGATGTACGTCGTCGCAGTCCAGCGCGTTCTCGACGCCGCCGAAGAATCCGGACTGTTCCCCTGAACGACCGACCGCTTTCTCTTCGCTTTTGGGTGATTGTCCACAGCGGCCCGCTACGTTATCTTGTACACGCGCGCCTCGTAGGGACGCAGCTGGAAGCTGCGGGGATCGTCGCCTGCGTCGTCGTAGTTACTGATCAATAGCTCTGGATCGTCCGTGTCGAGGTTGCTCGGGAGGTGGAACTTCTCCTCGTGGGCGAAGCAATTCAAGACGACGAGCACACCACGGTCCCCGATCGTACGGAGATACGCGAAGATGTGGGGATGGTCCTCGTAGAGCGGGTGGAAGTCACCGTAGACCAGCACGTCGTTGTCCGAGCGCAATTCGATCAGCTCGCGGTAGTAATGCCAGATCGAGTCCTCGTTCTCGCGGGCGTCCTCCACGTTGATCCGATCGTAGTTGGGGTTGACCTTGATCCAGGGCTCACCGTCGGTGAACCCCGCGTTCTCCTCGTCGGACCACTGCACAGGCGTCCGGGAGTTATCGCGACTCCGGTGTTTGACGACGTGTTTAACGTCTTCGAAGTCGACATCGTGTCGTTCCATCAGTTCCTCGGTCTGCTGGATCGCCTCGACGTCGCGGAGTTCGTCGAATGACTCCCACTCGACGTTGGTCATGCCGATCTCCTCGCCCTGGTAGATGAACGGCGTCCCCTGCAGCGTGAACTGCAGCGTCGCTAGCAACTTCGCCGAACTCACTCTGAAGAAGCCGCTGTCACCGAACCGCGAGACGGTACGGGGGTGGTCGTGGTTCCCGAGGTAGTTGGCGTTCCAGCCCTCGCCGTCGAGACCGATCTGCCAGCGCGTCAGCACGTCCCGGAGTGCGTTCAGGTCCCAGTCGTTGAAATGTGCGTCCGGATCGTCGAGGTCGTCGAGGTCGTCGATATCGACGTCGACGTCCTGGAGATCCCACTTCCCGCCGGGCTTGTAGGGGATGTCCGCGTGTTCGAAGTGGACAATCATGTTGATACCGTCGCCGTCCTCGCCACAGTACTGCCGGGCGTTCTGGACGCCACAGCCCGGCATCTCGCCGACAGTCATGATGTCGTACTGTGAAAAGACGTCGTCGTACACTTCCCGGATGTACTCGTGGACTCGTGGGCCGTTGATGATGTGTTCCCAGCCGATCCAGCCGGGATTATCCTCGCCGTCCGGAAGCCCCTCTGTCTTGGAAATGAGGTTGATGACGTCCAGCCGGAAGCCGTCGATCCCCTTCTGTAGCCACCAGTTGAGCATCTCTTTGACCTCCTCACGGACGTCCTCGTTGCGCCAGTTGAGATCCGGCTGCTTTTCGTCGAAGACGTGGAGGTAGTACTGCTCGCGGCTCTCGTCGTACTTCCAGGCTCCCCCGCCGAAGATGGAGGTCCAGTTATTCGGCGGGTGTTCGTTGTCGACGTGGCCGTCCCGCCAGTAGTAGTAGTCGGAATACTCGCTGTTGGGGTCTTTGGACTTCAGGAACCACTCGTGCTCGTCGGAGGTGTGGTTGAGCACCATGTCCATGATGAGCCGCATATCGCGGTCGTGGACGGTCTCGAGTAACTCCTCCCAGTCGGCCATCGTCCCCATCTCGTCCATGATGGAACGGTAGTCACGGATGTCGTAGCCGTTGTCGGCGTTCGGGGAATCGTAGACCGGACAGAGCCAGACGACATCGACACCGAGGTCGTCGAGATACGGGACTTTCTCGATGACGCCCCGGAGATCGCCGACCCCGTCGCCGTTGCTGTCGTTGAAACTGCGCGGGTAGATCTGGTAGACGACGGCCTCCTTCCACCACTCGCGCTCGATCTCGTCCTCCTGCTGCGTGTCTCCGTCCATGGTGGTCTCTTCCGAGCTAACAAGTGCCGGTAATTATACCTGTTGATCCGGTCGAGAACTGCTGTGCGGGTCATCGACGGTTTGTCCCGCTGATCTCAAATACACTATAGTTATCATAGATAGAATAACTTAAAAATAAAAGAATTTAAATACTATATCTGTTTGAATGCATCGTATGGGGGATATTGGAAATTCGTTGATTGCCGTGTCTCTAGTGGCGATCGTAGTCGTATCGATGATCGCGACGCCGGCAATTGCAGGCTCGTCTCACACAACGGTCGATTCAACCGTTGCATTGTCGTCGTGGCCGGGTTCGAACTACCAGTCTGGCCACGGAAACGCTGGTCCGCCAGGACATGGCGGTCCACCCGGGCATGATCGGGGAGCGGACGCTCGGAACGTCACAGTCCCTGACCTGAACAGTTCAGCCAGTGCACTCGTCGTTGCACGTGACCGCGCGCTGACTCTCGCCGAAGAATACCCTGACAGCACGAACGACTTCGAGCGGGTCGCCGATTCGATCAACGCGACGCTCGACGCCTATCGAGGGGTTGATCGGGTCGACAGTCGGGCAGCGTTCGTACACGCAACCGAGGCACAGCGTGACCTCGATACCCTTTCCAACAGCGTCGATGATTCCGATGTCGAATCTGTCAGCAAGCCGCTGTACGCGGCGATGAAACGGAGCGTGAGGCTCGCAATTTTGGATAGCGCTCACACTGTCCGTCGTTACGAAGCGGCGTTCGAAAATCCAGGTCAGCGTCAGCGAGTCGAGAGCCACCTCGGGAACGCACTCGATGCGAGCGAGCGTGCCGCGGACCGTCTCAGCGATGTAGCGCCTCGACGCGGCCCCGGTGACTCGTCGGCGGGGGATCCAACCCAGCGGGCGAAAGCGCTCAACGACCTCGAAACCGCCTGGAAGCATACCGAAAAGGTTCTCCATGGGGTGGAAGATAACGTCGAACCTCGCCCCGTCCTGTCCGCACGTAGCGGATTCGAACGCAACGGGACCGTAGTCGTTCCACTCGAAGTGACACTCTCGGACGTTCGACCGTTCGAATACGAGAACGCGACGGTCACAGTCGCACACGCAAGCTGCGATCCCGACCCGATAACGCTGGTCGCACCCGGAATGCCGGCCACGTATGCCAGTGGGACGACGCTCCTGTACGCGAACAATCGGTCACAGGCTCTGACTGTGACGGTCACCGCGACTGCGAGCCACGATCCCGGCCGCACGGTCGTCGAGAAACGAACGATCGACCTCGAAGCGATCGACGTCGTAGAGCAGACACCGCCACCGGACGAATACCGGAGCGTATCGGTGTCCGACGGCCAGTCCGGCGTGGCGGTCAAAGCAAGCGGGACCGGACTCCACGAGAACGCCATAGAGATTCGCGACGCGACGCCCGAAGACGACGCGTCGTATCGGGCCGGTCCGACGGTGCGGATCGAAAACCGGACTGACTTCGACGAGGCGACCGTCAAGATTCCGATCCGGGACAATATAGATCGGGACGGGAATCTCTCAGTGTACACTTGGGACCCCGAGAGCGACGACCTGTGGACGCCGGTCGAGACCGATATCGATCCGGACGCGGGAGTGGCAACCGCCGAGGTCGAGCACTTCTCGTACTTTTCGGTCTTCTGGGTCGAAGGGTGGAACGACACCACGAGCGATACGATCGCGCTCGAAGACGAGCACGTCGAGGGTAACCTGAGTGACGGTAACGTCAGCGAGGACGACCCGCTGAAGGCGGAGTTCGCGTTCGTCATCGATAACAGCACGAGTATGAGCGGTGAGCGGATCCATTACGCGCGGTTGGCGGCCCAACGATTCGTGGGTGCCATGTATGCCGACGAACGGGGGGCCCTCGCAACCTTTGACGGTTCTGGCTCGTTGCAGACAGATCTCACAAGCGATCAAGAGGCGCTCAACGTGAGCATCGAAGCGCTCAGGATTGATCCACCGGGCAACGGATGCACGAATACTGGCGGTGGTCTGCAAAAGGGACTCGGAGAGATCACCGCTAACGGATGGGATAACCGGTCGAATGAGATGCTTCTTCTGGCGGATGGCGGAACCTGTGGGCCCGGTCCTGACCCCGTCGTTGTCGCCGAAACCGCCGCCGACCAGAATATCACGATCAACGCGGTCGGTGTCGGATCAGGCATCGACGAAAACGAGTTGCGGTCGATCGCTGGCGCAACTGGTGGCGACTTCCATCATGTCGAGTCCGCAGAGGATCTCCCCGAAACGTTCGAGCGGGTCGCCGAGAACCGAAGTCTCTCGCTGCAAGATACAGACGGCGACGGTATTCCCGACGCCGTCGAGGAGATGGATCTCCGGATGCCGACCGGCGGGCCGGGCGTGGTTGGCGAACCGCTACACCTCGATCCGTTCGCGGCTGATACGTCCGACGATGGTATCCTCGACAACGAGACTGTCGACGTCAATTACCGAATCATCCAGAAAGACAACGAGACGAAACTTCACGCGCAGGTCACGTATGCGCGGTCTCATCCGGCACGGGTCGATACGACCGGAAACGGCCTAACCGACCGCGAGCAGATCGAGGGCTGGGAGATCCAGTATACGCCCGACAAAGAACACACCCGGCGGCTCATGGAGGATCTTGAGGCGGCTGCGGACCTGTCGGAACTCGGTTATCCGGACGAGTATTTCCGGATCGAGACCGTCACGTCGAACCCGCTGGTCGAGGATACCAACGGTGACGGGCTCTCCGATCGCGAAGAGCGCCAACTCGGGATCGATCCGCGGGAACGAGACACGACCGGCGACGGGATCACCGACCGCCGTGCGCTAGAGGGTGACGCCGACCCGACGCTGTACGACATTACGCCGCCGGAGCTCGACATCTACTATGTCGCCTGGGAGAAGCCGCCGTGGAGCTTCGATACCAACTACGCGGTGCAGTTCGCCGCCGAGGATCAGGCCGGACTTGACAGTGCTGCAGTCTTCCGTGGCGGTGAAGAGGAGACGAACCACACCCTTTTGAGGCGGCATGATTCCGTCAGGAGCGAGTTCACGACGGGGGCCTTCGACACGATCACGGACTTCTACTCCGGGACGTCGGTCACGGTCGAAGCCTCGGACCGAAATGATAACACGGCCAAGACGCTCGCGATCCAGCGTCATGACGTCTTCGGGCAGGTGTCGAGTGAACTCGCGGAACAGGGGGTTGTCGGTCGCGAGCGGACCAAATCCCTGGGGACGCTGTCGGGCTTTTCGACCGGGGCCGTCGAGACCGCCGAAATGCTGGATGGCTTCCTGACCGATCCAGTCAGCTACGTCTCGGCGATCGGGCAAGTCGTCTCGGAGATTGACAATATCGACGAGATCATCCGGCAGTTACCAGCCTCGATCGAACAGCGCCAGCAACAGAACAACCCTCACGAGGAGGGGACTGACGCCTACCGGGCCTACCGCCAGGGCTGGTACGAGGGCTACATCGGGTTCATGGTGCTGGAATCGGCCGTGCCCGCTGGCGAACTCGGCAAAGCCGCTAAGAGTTCGAGCAAACTCCAGAGTGCGGTGAACACCCTCGACAAGGCGGAGCGGCTCAGCAAAGCCGCGAAATACGCGGCCAAGACCGCCGACACGGCGAAAGCGCCAGCCCGATACACCGGCTATCAACTGTCGTGGGGGTTGACTGCGACGAAAGCGATCGGCCAGCAGACTGGCCGGAAACTGCTCGACGGAGCTCAGACGGCCGGTCAGAAGGTCCGGTGGGCACGTCACGCCGAGCAGATGGACAGTCGGACGGCCCGGCTCGTGGCCGACGGTGGGACTGATTTCCAACGTGCTGTCTATCGGGCTGCCGATAGCGACGCGATCGACTCCTACCAGCAGCTGCATCGTGGTGTCACGCGGATCGACGAGTTAGACGGGGCGGCCAAGACACGAGCGAAGCACTTCGTTCGTGATGCTGACGGTGCGGGTGTCAGGCTCCTTGTGGAGTTGGACGACGACGCATTAGCGACGTTCTTCCGGATGGAGCAGAAGTCCGGGTTCGACGGGAACATCGACTTCCGGCAGTGGCGTGAGAACGTCGCCCGTGGCTCGACTGATATCGATCCATCGTGGACGAATGAATACATCAATGACGTGGAAAAAGCGACTGGCCACGCAAATATTAAGAATGCCGATGGCCTCGTGACGGAACTTAGCGGCAACAATGCGAATCCGTCGCAGGTTCTGGGACAGGCCGGTGAGGCCCGGAGTGCGATCCGGTACGCCGAATTCGGTTATGACGTGACGGTTGAACCTGGCGCTGGGGATTACGATCTGGCTGTCAAGCTCTCTGGCCAAACCGAATATATTGACGTGAAAACGACACAAAAGGGCACCCTCGATAAGAATTACTGGGATCGGCAAACCGACTCGATGAACAAGAAGTACAGAAACGCAGACAATGTAGCCAAGGAGAATGCCGTTCTTGAGGTACAGACCACTAAGGGACCATCTGAACTCGACATTGCAAAGACTAAATTGGAGGAGAGACTCACTACCAGAGTAAATACGTACTTCGGGGAGGTCCGGATCCGCTCAACCAATGCCGATACGAGAACGGTCAATGTCGAACAATGAATGGTGAAAAAAACCGCGATCACGTCGCTATGTTCCCGAATCGGGATGCTACATATTGGTCATTCTATCTTCCATCTCCTGTGGAGACCTGTGAAGAGCAAGCGGAGGAGATGGTTGACCGCTGCGCAACACTCTTTACGACCTTCGAGGATTTCTTCGTTCCGACAGAACTCGACTACTACATACATCGGTTCCCTGCCGATCAAAGGCTCCCTGTCGGGGTGAACGATGAAGAACATATCCGAGCAATCAGTCGGGAACTTCTGGACGAATCCGGTATCACTGCAGACACTTTCCGTGAATCAGCACAAGTTTCGGAAGCAGGATCACGCTGGATCCCACGGATTGCATTCGATAAGAATAATATAAAAGTCACACTGGAAGATGGTGAAGTCTTCGCCTCGAAACACCATTATTCGGTTGAATACCATAGAGGTGAGCCAGTTAACAATATACCGTCTCATAGTCCGCTTGAACTGAAGCTACTGCACGGCCAGAATATCGATCACCCAAAGATCGATTCAGACTACGAAACGGTTATATCCGTTTCGACGACTAGTGATATATGGTTCGACGAAGCGGCTCCTGAAGCAAACCGACGGAATCTCTCTGAGTTACTTAAACGAATCGATAGGAATTTTCCTGTCCAAGATATCTTACGAAGTTCCGATTCGTATCCCCTTTCCCATCTTGAAGAAATATATTGAATCAACTCAGAAGACAGCTAGCCTACAGAAAACAATATGCACGTCCGGGGAATCACTACGTCAAAGTAACTGGCGACATCAGTGACAGCATGGAGTCGTTCTTGAACAAGAACAACGTTCGCATACTGGAGGAGGACTCACTCATAGTGATTACTGTAGGTCTGTTCCAGGTCGACCGCACGACTGAGTGCGGTCGTACCGGTAAATCGCTACAGTAATCACTATCAGTAGATCTAGCTCATCGAATATCATTTCTGCTTCTCCACTATTCGAATCAGA
>JAZKRQ010000102.1:0-9005 GCA_036628575.1 Halapricum sp. | reverse complement strand
TATCAGTCGTCGGCTTCGGCGGCCTCAACGTCCGTCTCGGCCGTCTCGATCGATTCGAGGTACTCGTCGGCGTCAAGCGCGGCCTTACAACCCATGCCGGCGGCCGTCACCGCCTGCTGGTAGTGGAAGTCCACCACATCACCGGCACCGAAAATTCCCTCGACGCCGGTCTCCGTCTGCCCGCCACCTTTGCCGCCTTCCGTCTGGATATAGCCTGCGGCGTCCAGTTCAACGGCGGTGTCTTCGAAATACTCGGTGTTCGGCGTGTGGCCGATCGCCAGGAACACGGCCCCGACGTCCATCTCGAAGTGCTCGACTTCATCGGCCTGCTCGGAGTCGAGTTTGTCCTTGGGATGGCCCTTCGGATGGCGGACCAGCGAGACGTGATCGACGCCTTCCTCGCGGGTGCCGTGGATCTCGACAGCCTCGGTGTTCCGCAGGAGTTCGACGTCGCCGTCCTCGACCTTCTCGGTGATGCGGTCGACCCAGTAGTCCTCCGCCCGGAAGTTCTCCCGACGGTGAGCAATGTAGACGGTGTCGGCGAACTTCGTCAGGAAGTTGGCCTCCTCCATGGCGGCGTCGCCACCACCGATCACTAGCATGTCTTCTCCGCGGAAGAACGCGCCGTCGCAGGTCGCACACGTCGAGACACCGTAACCCATGAGCTGGTCCTCGCCCGGGATGCCCAGAGTCCGGGCGCTCGCGCCCGAGGCAGCGATGAAGGCGTCCGCCGTCAGGGTCTTCCCACTGGTCAGTTCGATCTCGAGGGGGTCGGCTTCGTCGTCGACCGTTTCGACGACCCCATTCTCGATCTCGGTCCCGAACTTCCGGGCCTGTTCTTTCATATTGTTGATCAGTTCGGGGCCGCCGATCCCCTCGGGAAAGCCGGGGTAGTTCTCGACGTCCGTCGTGAGCGTCAGCTGGCCGCCGGGTTCGTCACCTTCCAGGACGAGCGGCTCGTTGTTTGCCCGCGCCGCGTAGATGGCGGCTGTCAGGCCGGCGATGCCGGTGCCCGCGATTACGAGTCGATGGTGGTCGGCCGAGGTCATACCGGAGCGTACCGTCGGGGCTCGCTTGTAGCTTGCGCTGTCGGATACAGCAGACGGCCGTCTCAGGGAGCGTAGGTCCCTTCCATTGTAGCCGTCTCAACGATTTTTCCCTCCAGGGCCGCCCGGAGGTCGTCCGCACCGGCACTCGACGCCAGGTCGACTGACGCCTCGACTGCGTACAGTTCGATCCGGTAAGTATGCTCGCCGTCCGGGGGGTTTGGACCGCCGTATCCTCGCTCCCCGTAGTCGTTGACTCCCTCGACTGCGTCGGCCGCGCCCCAGTCTTCCGGAATCTCGTCCCGGTCAGCCGGGACGTTCCAGACCACCCAGTGGTCCCAGACCTTTCCGGCCGGTTCGACTGCGTCGGGGTCGTCGACGATCAACGCCAGCGTCTCAGCCTCGTCCGGAACGCTGTCGAACCGAAACGGGGGATTGACGTTCCGCTCGGTGTAGCCGTACTCCTCGGGGATCGGTTCGCCGTCCTCGAACGCCGGGCTCGAAATTCTGAGTCCTGTCATGTCTCGTCTCCTCCCGTCGGGTGTCCCCGCAGTTCGCCGCGAGGGACGCTCCCGCTAGAAAATCGTTCGCAACGGTGAAAAAAGTACGATCGGTCCGCCATCGATCTCGCCTGTGCGGGGCGGTATCGCGTTATTACTCCTCGTCGCCGGAGCCGGGGCCGGTGGGGAAGTAGAACTCGTGTTCGGATTCGGTCTCGAAGCGGTCGAGGACTTCCCGGAGCGGGCGAGCGTAGCGCGAGAGGTCTTCGGCTCGCTGGGTGACTTCGTTGAGTTCGGCGGCCTGTTCCTCGGCAGCGCCGGCGACGTTCTCGGATTCAGCCATCGTCGCTTCGCTCAGATCGACGACCTCGTTGAGCATGTTGGCGATCTCCTCGATGCGCTCCAGGGAATCGCCGAAGTCGACCTCGTTGTCCTCGGCAAAGGTATCGAGGTCGTCTGCGATCTCGTCCATGGTTTCGGATATCTCCTGGAGTTGTTCTTTCTGATCGTAGGCGTCGTCGGAGATCTTCTGGATGGAGTCGGCGACCTGTTCGGAGGCGTCGCGGACGCTTTCAGAGGAGGTTTGGACGACGTCGCCGGCGGTTTCGACCTCGTCGGCGAAGCTTTTGAGCTGGCCGGTAGTCTTTTCGAGTTCGTCGATCATCTCGTTGAACTCGCCGGCGATGCGGTCCATAGCTTCGTTCTCGCCGTCGGGATCCATCCGCTGGGTGAGGTCGCCGGACGCGCACCGCTGCATGATCTGGGCGTACTCGTCGGCTTTCTCCTGGAGGTAGTTGGACATCTCCATGGCTTCCGCGCGGGAGACTTCAGCCTCCTTGCGGGCCTGTTCGGCCTCTTCGATCTGCTGTTTGAGAGCGTCGCGCATGCTCGCAAAGCCGTGATACAGCCGACCGATAGAGTCGATTCGACCGGATTCGACGTCGACCTCAAGATTACCTTCTTCCATCTCCTCGACTTTCCCTCGGAGTCGGTTGAGGTCCCTCGACGTCGTGAGCCCGATCACTGCCCCCAACAGGCCGATGAACAGGACAGCACCGAATGTCGCGACCATGCCCCACGTGGAGAGGGTCTGGACGTATCCGAGCGCGCTACTTCGTGGTTCGTGGACGAGCACCGCCCAATCGAGCGTTGCGCCGTCGACCTGGATTGGTGCGTAGCTGACGACGTACGGCTCGTCAAGGACAGACGGGTTCGGGCCGGCGTTCGATTCAACGCCCGGCCCCGCCTGTGCGCTCTCGACGTGCTGTTTCGCAGCCCCTTCACCGTACGATTCGAACAATTGCTGCCCATCAGTCGACAGCTGGACAGTGGCATCCCCATTGACGACCCGGGTGAAGCGGTCCGATCCATCGGCCGAAGTCAACGCGTCGGTCAACATGTCGGTCGAATACTCGATGACGAGATACCGGTTTTCCGTGTCGGGGATCGGGCTGATGAACGCCGTCACCGGCGTTCCATCGACTTCGTGAACGTCCGTTACTCGCGCACCACTGACGGGAAGATCATTCAAGTTGAGCATCGATATCCACTCCCTGTCTCCGTTCGCAAGTGACTCATTGTCCGGCACTTGAGGGCTGACGACGACACGTGAGGACTCTGCCGTCTGTTCGAGAACGTAGATCGACTGCATGCCGTAGAGATTGCCGCCGGTCCGTGAGAGATAGTCCTTGATGTCGATATTGGCTCCCTGGCCGCTGCGGGACAGTACGTTGGTTTCTGAAGTGAGCTTGACTGCGATCGCGTTCCGCTGTACCCACGTCTCGACGACGTTTGCCTGCTGGGTGGCCAGGCCCTGATAATCCTGTTCGACGTTCTCCTCGATCTGTCCTGAGACGCTGTGGGTCGCCATGATCCCGATTGCTCCGATGACGAGCCCCATCACAATCAGTATCAGTGCGAACTTGAGCGAAAACCGTGCTCGCACGAAGTCCGGCACGACCGTCCGCAGGAGTTTCTGTACCTGTCCCTCACTCGGGTCTGAGTCCGGCGTGTCTGCCATAGATGGAAACCTCGTGGTGGGTGGTTTACACTTACCCATAATAATTGTGTCTGGCCCAGTATCGATCGTTGAAATGGAATTCGATAGAGTTTTTTCACGAGTGGTGATGTAAGGAAGGTGTGCGATACCGGAACTTGTTGCCGATACCATGGGGGACGGTCACGCGCCTCAGATCGAAGACGGTCTGACAAGCTTCATATCCTAGGCGCGAGGAGTTTCATGGTATGAGCAACGATATCACCAACTGGTTTGCGGCGGAATCGGAGGGATATAACCATGCGTAACGCAAAAATCGTCTGTACGCTCGGTCCCGCGTCGGACTCCTACGAGGGCATCAAGGCGCTGGCCCAGGCGGGGATGTCAGTGGCTCGACTGAACGCTAGCCACGGGACGCCGGACGAGCGGCGGGACACGATCGAGCGGATCCGAACGGTCGACGAGGAAGTCGATCATCCGGTCGCGGTGATGCACGACATGCCGGGTCCGGAGGTCCGGACCGCCGACATTGACGAGCCGATCCACCTGGACGCCGGCTCGCGGATCCGCTTCTACGAGGGCGACGACGCCACACCCGAGGCCGTCGGGCTCTCTCTGGACATCTCGGCAGTCGAGCCGGGTGACCGCGTGCTGCTGGACGACGGCCGTATCGAGACAACTGTCCAGGAAGTCGACGGAAGTGACGTGTACTCGCGCGTCGAGAACGGCGGGGAGTTGCAGGCGCGGAAGGGCGTGAACGTTCCCGGCGTCGAACTCGGACTTCCGGTCATCACCGAGAAAGACCAGAAAGAGCTCGAAGTCGCCGCCGAGAAGAACGTCGATCTCGTCGCGGCCTCGTTCGTCCGGGACGGCTCGGACATTCGGGAGATATCGGAGACGCTCCAGGAACTCGGGGCCGACATTCCGGTCGTCGCGAAAGTCGAACGCAAAGGTGCCGTCGAGAACCTCGACAGCATCATCGAGGAAGCCTACGGAGTCATGGTCGCGCGCGGGGACCTCGGTGTGGAACTCCCCCTCGAAGAAGTGCCGATCTATCAGAAACAGATCATCCGTAAGTGCAATCAGGCCGGTGTCCCCGTCATCACGGCGACGGAGATGCTCGACTCGATGGTCGAATCTCGCCGTCCTACCCGTGCGGAGGCCTCAGACGTGGCCAACGCTGTCCTCGACGGTACCGACGCTGTCATGCTTTCCGGTGAGACTGCAATCGGTAACCACCCCCCGCGTGTGGTGTCAACGATGGCCAGCATCGTCGAGGAAGTCGAAAACAGCGAGGAGTACGAGGAACTGCGCGAACAGCGGATCCCGGAGGCGGACGAGACGCGGGCCGACGCGCTGGCCCACGCCGCTCGGTTCCTGGCCGAAGACGTCGGTGCAACGGCTATCGTCGCGGCCAGCGAGTCGGGTTACTCCGCGCTGAAAGCGGCGAAGTTCCGACCCGGTATCCCGATCATCGCATCGACGCCCAACGATCGGGTTCGACGACAGCTCGCGCTCTCGTGGGGTATCCACCCGTGTTCGACGCCGTACACGGCGGCCGGCGCGGACGCCATTATCCAGAACTCCGTTCAGTCGGCACTGAACACCGGGATCGCCCAGACCGGCGACACACTCGTCGTGGTCTCCGGGATGATGACCGAACTCGAGGGTATAAACACCTCGAACATGCTGAAGATCCACGTCGCCGCCGAGACTATCGTCAGCGGCAATGCCATCGTCAGCGGTCTGGTCACGGGCGAACTCCACCGCCTCGAGGACGGCGACCTCTCGTCTGTCCCGGACGGATCGATTGCGGTCGTTCCCTCCGACTACAGCGGCGAACTGAAAGGCGATGCTGAGGGGATTCGGGGTATCGTCGACGGCAATACCGGTATGAAACCCGGTTCGACGAGTCACGCAGCCGTCCTCGCTCGCGAGCTCGATATACCGATGATCACCAACGCCGACGTGCCCGAGAAGATCGAAGACGGGACTATGGTCACGCTCGACGCCGAACGATCGGTACTCTACCGCGACGCCGTCGGCGACGCGCCAGTCCGGTAGCCTCCCTTCTCGTTCCGTTTTTCCGCCGCGTGTAGGCCCCTCCACCTCCCCTAAATGACAGATTAAAAATACACGCCGACGCGAGTAAATATGTGCAATTAAGTACGGGAAGAACGATATCCAGATATTATGGCCACATACGCAGGGGTCGACCTGGGCGCGACGTACATGCGTGCCATCGTCGGCGACGAGACCGGAGACGAACTCGGGTTCCACAAACAGAAGACACCGGAGGGCCCGACCGGGATCGCAGTCACAGAGGCAGTTCTCGAGACGCTTCGTAGAGCGTGTGAGGACGCGGGCACGGACCCGACGGACCTCCGTGGCGTCGGTATCGGTTCTATCGGCCCGCTCAATCTGACTGATGGTGCCGTCGAGAATCCGTCGAACTTGCCCGACAGCATCGACCGGATCCCGCTAGTCGGTCCGATCCAGAACCTTGCCGGGACCGACAACGTCCACCTTCACAACGACACGGTCGCCGGCGTAATCGGCGAGCGGTTCTACAGCGAGCGCAATCCGACGAGCATGATCTACCTGACGATCTCGACGGGGATCGGTGCCGGCGTCTGCGTCGACGGTAACGTCCTGAGCGGCTGGGACGGCAACGCCGGCGAAGTCGGGCACATCACGCTCGACCCGGATGGACTCATGGAGTGTGGCTGTGGGAAACCCGGCCACTGGGAAGCCTACGCGTCCGGACATAACATCCCCAGGTACGCCAGACGGCTCTACGAGACCGAAGACTGGGAGACGGAGATGGACGTGCTTGACGAGGACTTCTCGGCCATCGACGTCTACGCCCATGCCGGCGAAGACGAGTTCGCCGACTACGTCATCGAGCGGGTCAACGATTGGAACGTCCAGGGGTTCGCGAACCTCATCCACTCCTACGCACCGCTGGTCATCTACGTCGGCGGTAGCGTCGCGCTCAACAACGAGGAACTCGTCATCGACCCGATCCGCGAACGGCTCGAGGAACACGTTTTCGTCAATATCCCCGATATCAAGTTGACGAATCTCGGCGACGACGTGGTGTTGAAGGGCGCGCTCGCCAGCGGTCTTACCGAGGGGACGGGCGACCGCGAGCGCGTGCGAAACTGATTACTGCTTCGGTTTGAGATCGTAGAGACGACGAAACACCAGCGTCGGGAACCTGGGCTCGACTCTGCTCGGCGGGCGGCCGTGCCCGCTCGTTTGTTTCGACGAGATTCGTTCGACTACCCCTCGTTCCGCGAGTTCGTAGAGGAATCGTTTGACCGTCCCTTCCGAGAGGTCGATCCCTTGCACAGCGGCGATCGCTTCCGTCGTGGTCGTGACCGACGACCGCGCTTCCTCGCTCATGTCCAGCAGTTCTCGGAGGACTCGCTGGCGGTTTTCCCGCAGGGAGAACACGACACCTAGCGAGACCGAGGGTTGGGGCACAGCTTCGATGCCGGCCTCGATGTCAGAGTCGCGGATCCGCTCGACACCGGCCGCATCGGCGAGATCGGCTGCTCCGAACAGCGCTGCCAGCGCGTCGTGAGCGTTGCCGCCGGCCCAGGACGCGATCCGGCGCGCCTGCTCGTGACGCAACGCGTCGCGGGCGAGCCCATCCGAGCCACGGGTCATCAGCACGTCGATCAGCACCTGTTGGCCGTAGCCCGGAATCTCGATTTCGGTCTCGTCCCACTCGTCGACGGCGTCTTCTGGCGGCGTGCGGCCGATCAATGCCGTCGAGAGAGTCCGGCCGAACGAGCCGAACCAGTCCGTTATCTCCTTGGGAGTGACCGACCCGGATTCGTCGACGTGGTCGATTGCCAGAACCGCCCCGGAGCTGCCACTGATCGTCTGGCGCAACCGCGAACGGAGCTCGCCCGTACTCACGCCCTGCTGTGGGACGTCGTCGGACCGCAACGCTTCCAGGACGCTATGGTACATCTGGAACTCGCTGGCCGCTTTCCGGGCGTTGACGTAGACGAAACTCGGCAACTCGACTGTCTGGGCGCGCGTCGTCGTGTGGATGACCGTGTGGGGCTGGACCGTCATCGACCGTAACTGATCGAAAAGCGACGTCAGGATAGCTGACTTGCCGCTCCCCGGCGGTCCCCACACGTACACGTCTCCCGGAAGCGTCCCATCGAAGATCGGATCAAAGTGATCGAGAAGTCTTTCGAGGATCGGACCGCGGCCGATCGGCTCGTTTACGTGTGCAACCGGATTCAACGGTTCGTAGTCTAGGACTATCGGCCGATCAGCTCCTCGCCGTCGCCGACGCCTGATCCGCTGGGCAAGATCCATTGTTAATCGATGTTTGTGTGATTACTACTGGCCCCTTGAGGATAAAAAATGATTTGATCCTACAGTGGTATATAAATAATAATGTCACGTTCTATTTGGGCATTCATATCTGTCTATTGGAAGATATCTGATTCCGTCGCGATCCGCTTTCGGACTTCTCGACTCGTCGTAATTCTGGCCAGGTGACTCGCGGGTCGGATGTACGGTTCCGTACGTATATTGCCTGAAACGCTCCATTACGCCTTTATAATCAGTAGTAATTGGTGTCGAATATTCTGCGCACAATCGTCGTCACGAGGAACACGATACCGCTGAATAGTCCCAGTATCATACCAGATATGACACGAACTGGGATGTTTCCGTCGATGACGAAAGCGAGGATTAGGGTCATAGCTCCCGCAACGATAACGAACTTCCGGCCATCGCCTGTTTTCAGAGGCAATCGCTCCAACATAGTGTCTGTAATTCGGGGAACTGGCATAGTTGTTTGGCCGAAATCGATTGACGGGGTCACGCCGTCGGCCGTCACTTCGTCATCGATATCAGCACCGCATCGTGTACTGTGCGCGCGGCAAATTCTTTACGTGTTTCTTGGGAGCTCCGATAAAGTATTGTCAGGAACTACTTCTGACGAGGGGTCGCCTCCGAGTCGTCCTCCAATAGTTAAGCGTGTGGCCCTGCTTTGGGGCAGTATGGTAGAACAGCAGGTTGACGAGGCGTTGATGAAAGCCGATCGATGGAGCAAGGTCATCGCACTGTTCTTCGCGATGGGGACATACGGACTTGCGATACTGTTGACGAGCAATAATACATTTAACGCGTCTGTTGCGGCGTTCGCGGGTATCGGAGTCCGACTGTATATTCCGTATCACGCCAGCGTCTCGGGGTACGGTGGGGAACAGGTTCCGAGTCAGGCTCACTCCGCAACCGGGAACTATCATCACGGCGCGGTCGGCGCTGGGCTCGTCGTGGGTTCGTTCCTTGCGCTCGGCATTATGATAGTCGAGCCGACCTACTGGACGGCACTGATCGGCGGGGTCGCTGGCGGTATCGTCTCGTTTCTGGTATTACGGTCGACTCTCCCTTCGTAGTAACTCCCCGACAACCTTTTTCGAGTAA
>JAZKRQ010000101.1:0-9048 GCA_036628575.1 Halapricum sp. | reverse complement strand
CGATTTCCAGATGACCCCGAGGCAGTTGCCTTGTTCATCTGTAGATTGAACTGGCTAACCAACCGTACCAACATGTCACCCGCTCTGCAGACGGTTTCACGGATGTGACCGCGTCGTTCACGGTGTGAAAGAAGTCATACCACGACTGAGGCGGCCAATAGGAGGGCAGCCACTGGCAACCGAGTACACTCGGCCGCGACGACTATGGAGTCGTCTTCCTCGACGGCCTTGAGGCGGGAGAGAACAACAAGTAGCACCAGTGGCCCAGCAGCGAGGATTGTAGCCGTCGTGAACGATAGATACCCCGCTAGCACCGCCAGCCCCGGGACGATACCCATCAACAGAGTTATAATATACAAAACGTAGGTGGTGCGGTGTATCCCTAGAGCGATCGGAAGCGTACTAACGCCGTTTCGCCTGTCGCTTGCAACGTCGGTCGCGTTGGCAACCTCAGCGTTGACGAACGTCCCGAGTACAAAGTACCAAATGACGACGAGAACGGTCGGCGATAGTGCCCGGTCGGCGAACGCGAGGGGCACTAGTACGATCGGAACCGACCAGGCGACAGCGACGAGCAGCGAATTGACGACCAGAAGCTCCTTGACTCGCTGAAACGGGAGTCGTGGCGATGGGATCCACTCGATCCCGTACAGGATCCAGGCGACGCCTGGGAACAGGGTCATTCCAAACGCGAGCGGGCCGCCAAGCGCGGCGATCGCCACCCCGAGTCCGTAGGCGACCGCCGCCGAGACGTATAAAATGTCCCGGTACCGGTTCACGAAGGCCGTCCGTCTCGGGTCTGAGACGACGTCGGTATCAGTATCGATGAGTCTATCGTTCGCGTAAATGGCGAACGTCACGAGTCCTCCCACCAGCGGTGCCGGGCTGAGCGGGAGCGACAAGACGTACTGGACTACCAGGATTTCCGCCATTGCGATTATCGCGAGATACGCAGAGCTGTAGACGAGAGTTCCCCAGACCTGACGGGTCCAGACGTCCAGTTCCTGCTTGACCGTCCAGCCCGGTGCGTTTGACCGCTCAGTGGTGTCCGTGATAATTTTGGGATCGGTAGCCATTGTTTGGGTGTTAGTATATATTGTTTTCGCAACGTATCGAAGCGGCTCGCAATCACATGCGCGGTGTCCACCCCACGCGTCATGGTGCCGAATCGATACCGTCCGACGTTTATTTTGGTTGCTGCTTGTAGTAGAGGAAACGTCACACATAAATATAAAATATGATATTTTTGGGAGCGTTCTTACGAATAGTCGATACGAACTCTCAGAACGGTCCAAACTGGTTTGTCCAAAGGTGACAACACCGACGTGTTTCGTATCGAGATGCTCGCCACATTACTGATAGACTGCTGTATCGATTTACCGGTACAACCTGACGACTTCGTTTGGTCGATCCGGCACACCCAGAAAGGAGTTACTACGAAAGGACGACAGCCCCTCCCACCCGGTAACGAGGGCAAACCTTCCGGTTCGCGTTCGCGGATTCGAGTGGATTAATTTACAAGTGGGGATATCTAACTACCAGTAGATAGGATGACACAGCGAGATTTCGTTTCAGCGGCGTTCCAAGAGCGGTCCGGTCCAGAGCCACGTATCCGGACCGACGGGGGGTCGACCGACAGCCAGCAACCAACCGTACAGGACCCGGAGGCGAGACTGGTTTCAGCGGGCGCGCTTGAGGAGGCACCGTCTGGTGACCTGCAGTTGACGCCGGAGTTCGACGAGGCCTGGGAATCATCGATCGCCGACGTAAAGGCCGACGAGGACGCGAATCGAGCGGAACTGGTCGAGGTAATGGGTATCGACTCCGATGGCGAAGTCGAACTCGAGGCAGTAAACGACGCCTTCCGGATCACCATTGACGGCGCACTCGTCGGTATCCTGGAATCCCAGGCGGCTTTCTACGCGGATCTAGCTGCTGCCCGGTTGCTCGAAACCCGGATCGAGGACTGGTACGACCTGTCGGTCGCTGACCGGAGCCGTCTGCTGAAGGGACTGCGACTGTTCCTGGAGACCTGTCCGGAGTGTGGCAACGAGGTCGTCTTCGAGACGAAAGAGGTCGAATCTTGCTGTGGGAGCCACCAGGTCGCAGCCGTCGACTGCGACGAGTGCGGATCGCGACTGTTCGAGTCAGCACCGATCAGCGACGACCTATAGTGAGTCGACGACGGACGGGGCCGATTGTCGATCGTCGACGAAGGCTGCCTCCTCGGGGGTGAGATCTCGTTCGCGGAAACTTTCGATGCCCTCGCGGTAGCGATCCTCGAAAGCGTCCTTCGGCCAGGCCATGACTCGTTCGGCCAGGCCCGTGTGCTCGCCGGTGTATCCGAATCCAGCTTTCGAGGCGGCCTCGTAGGCGAAGGGGTTGTTCACGGCGATCACGACTCGATCGAATCCGCAGTCGCACGCTCGATCCCGAAGAGTGCGAAGCAATCGTGCACCAATTCCCTCACCTCGCCGATCGGACCGGACGGTCACGTACCGGATTCGTAGTGTCGCCTCGTCGGTGCGGTCCGGGTCGAACGCTGCCGCCGCGACCACCGACCTCCCGTCTCTGACGACAGCCTTTCCGGTCGACGACATCACGAACTTTCCGGCGTAGCTGAACTGCTCGTAATCGAGTTGGAGCGTAGACCCGTCATCGGACCAGCCGAGCAGCTCGAACTCCATACAGGATACAGAACCTCGTAGGGGAAGGATGTGACGCTCCGCGAGTCTTTTGACTACCCGAACCCAGTCACTGGTATGGACACAGGAGACGTCGCCGTTTTCGACCGGTTCGCGCGCTTCTACGAGTTGGTCATGCCGGGGGCGAAGGCCACCGACCTCTCACGCGGGATAGATCTGGCGACACGGCCGGTCGATCGGCTGGTCGATGTCGGGGGCGGCACAGGTCGGGCGGCGCGAGCGCTAACGGTCGACCAGCGGATCGTTCTCGACGCCTCCCGTGGGATGCTCAAACAGAGCCCGCTGGCAGCCATCAACGGCGACGCGACCCGACTCCCACTGACTGCGGAATCGGTCGACGCGATCACGATCGTCGACGCTCTCCACCACATGTACGACTGGGAAGCCGTCTTCGCGGAACTGTTCCGCGTGCTCGCACCGGGCGGTGTCGTCGTGATCAGCGACTTCGATCCGACGACTGTTCTGGGACGGGCCCTGGTCGCCGGCGAGCGACTCGTCGGGTTCGAATCCCGGTTCGCACCGCCTGAGCTGCTCCGTCGGCAGTTAGAAGATGCGGGATTCGAGACGCATCTCGTCGACGGCGGGTTCGGATACACTGTCGCTGGCATCGCACGGAAACGGGAAAGAAAAAAATCCCCCGGACCGGAGTAGCGGCTATGGTAGAGGTGATCTCGTTTATCGACCGGCATATAGATCGGACACGACTCTCCACGCTGGTCGCCGTCGGTGACGTCGTCCTGATCGCGCTATTCGTCGGTTTTGGCGAGGTCTCGCACGGAACGCCTCCCTGGGAGTTCCCGACGCGTGCGATAGAAGCGTTCGTTCCGTTTCTGCTCGGATGGGCGATAGCGGCGTTCGTCGGCGGGTTGTACACGGCTGACGCTTGGGAGTTCCCGCTCCGGGCGATTTCGTGGACGACTCCGGCCTGGATCACCGGCGTCCTGATTGCGATGGCGATCCGCTGGTTCCCTGTCGTTCGCGGCGGCGTCCAGCCCTCGTTCGTTGTCGTCTCGATGGTTGTCGGACTGACGCTCCTGATTCCGTGGCGAACGACCGTCGCAGTGATGGCAAAAAAGTGATCGACGGCCTCGTCAGTCGAGGTGACTGATAGTGATTACTGTAAGTCTGTTCCGGGTCGACCGCACGACTGAGTGCGGTCGCATCGGTAAATCGTTACAATAATCACTATGAAGGCCTTGCCAGTTGTATCGATCAAGGGGTGTGAAAAGCTGAATCCTGACCGCCGCCAGTCGAAAAACTGCCCGGGAAGGGAAGTCCGACCGTGATCAGGTGCAGCCGCCACGAGTGCCCACCGCGGATGATTGCCCAGCCAGGTGGAGGGTGCCACCGGGGGCCCGTCCGCTACCGATAGTCTTCGATCGTCACTGCCACGGTCGACTGGATCCAGGCTTCGTGGTTTTCGCGATCATAGATTACGAACTCGTCGTCACCGATTGTGAGCTCAGCATAGCGCTGTGCCTGGTCGTCATCAGTGGCCTGCTCGTTCGTATCGTCCGTGGCGTTCGTGCTCATAGTTCAGTGTGGACGGGAAACCCGTCTTACTGTCCCTCCAATCGATACTGGTCGGCGCACCTGTATAAGTCCTATCCCCTAATTATCACCTGATAAAATCGCACTCTCAGGGGTCAACAGGCTGGATACTGGTCACAGCCAGCGTTGCTACGTCCAGAAGCTGGACAACAGGTAAGAGGGCTTCCAGGCAAAACACCCACTTCGGTCAGCACGACTCTTGGCTGATTATCAGGCCCGATAACTAACTATCTATCGTAGTACGATAGCGGATCGTCGGACAGTTCTCTCGTGGGTACGCTCTCCGCAGGAACGATAATATATCGTATCGGTTCGTAGGTCGACTATGACAGAGGTCCCGTTCTATCGGAGTGGAGAGACGTACGGACTCGCGACCCCGGCGGAGTATGTCGAGGTCGTCAGAGAGGGCTATCGAGAGCGCGGCGAGGGTGCGCCCGCTGAACCCCGGACAGTCCTGAGAAATGATGATCCCACAGGGATGCTCACGGGATACATGGCAATCTTGCCTGAGATGGGGGTCATGGGCGGATACATGTACGCGGCAGGTTTCAGGAACGCGGACGCTCACTTCGTCCTCCCGCTTTTCGACGTCAAGTCGGGGCAACCGCTTTCGGTGTTCGACGGCGCACATCTCAACCCGTACAAAACCGGCGCGACTGGAGCCGTGGGTGTGGACACGCTTGCTCGCGAGGACGCCAGCACGGTCGGGCTGTTCGGTAGCGGTACACAGGCCCGGGGACAGCTCCGGGCGACGGCGACGGTACGTGAGCTCGATCGAGTGAACGTCTACTCGCCAACGAGCGACCACCGCGAGTCCTTCGCCGCGGAGATGAACAGGCAGTTGGACGCGACTGTCGCCGCGGTCGCCTCGCCTGCGGCAGCTGTCGAGAACGCGGACATCGTGATTACAGCCACCAGAGCGAGTGAACCGGTCTTCGACGGTGATCGCCTCGAACCAGGCACCCACGTCACGGCCATGGGTCAGTACCACCCCGAGAAACGTGAGGTGGACGCTCGAACCGTCGCACGCTCGACGTACGTCCCGGACCTGCGGGGCCGGACCAAACAGGATGCCGGCGCGTTCATGCTCGCGCGCGAGGAAGGCGCTATCGGGGACGACCATATTCACGCGGAACTCGGAAACGTCGTCGCTGGGGCTGCCGAGGGCCGAGTCACTGACGAAGAGATCACGCTGTTCGACAGCGGCGGAACCGGGATCGAAACCGTCGCGGCTGCCCACCTGCTCCACGAGAAAGCCGCCGAGCGCGATTTCGGTGAGACGATATCGTTCGCCCCCGCGAGCGAGGCAATGGAGTAGCTACACCGCCGAGAGGCCGATCGCTTGCGCGGTCGAGAGACCGCTGACGAGCGCGCCGAGGAGGTAGCCACCGATCGCACCACCGTTGAGCAGCGGCAGGCCGGCGTGGGCCCGCCCTTTCAGCACCATCCGGATCAGCACGATCAGCCCGAGGAACGTCCCGACCATTGCGGTCGCTGCCGTCAGCGGGATCGCAAGTCCCGGAAGGTCGACGACGGGAACCGAGTCTGGCGCGAAGAAGGCCGCACTGGCGATCAACACAGTCGGGATCACGGCGTCGCCGAGGCCGATGAACAGTGCCTCCCGTTCCATAGGATCCGGGTGTTCGTCTTCAGAAGTTTCCGAAGAGTCGTCGTCCGAGTTAATGTCATCCTGTAGATCGTTCTCGTTCTCATCCTCGTTCCCGTCTTCCTCGGAGACTGTGTCGGGTGTCCCGTCGTTCAGAAACGAGTACGACAGGGTCAGCGGGACGACCAGAACGACCGGAACCCGGAGATCCATCACGCCTTCGGCGAGGGTGAGCATGTGCTCGGTTCCGTAGACACTGATCGCATCGTAGACAGCGAGTGCGACGAGCAACACGAGCGCGGGCAACACGCCGAAGGAGATCCCGAACAGCCCGGCCGCGCCTGCCCCCATCACGATCCCGGCGGCGTCGATGACATACCACTCAGGATGTACCAGGAGTCCGAGTACGATCGCGGCCGCGGCCCCCCAGGCGAGTACGCTCGCTCCGGCGACCGGAACCAGACTCGCCGGGATGATCGCCGAGAGGACGATAAATCCGATGTATCCGCCTGTGAGGACGACGATCCCCCGGATCACGGCGTCGAGATCGTACTTGAACGCAAGTAGCATGAACCCGGTCATCACCAGCAGCGCGAGAACGTAGATGAAACTGTTGGTGGTGTTTTGGGGGTCTTCGGTCGCCTGCAATCCGGCCTGTTCGAACGGTTCGACCAGTGCGAGTGCCCCCAACTGGACCAGCAGGAAGATGCTGGCAATCCCGAGGCCAGCAACGGCGGCGCGCGTCCGTTGTTCCATGGACGGGTATCCGACAGCGAGCCGAATAAGCGTGTTCAGTCGGGACGGGAAAGAGGCCGGCCCGACAGTTCCTCAGCGACTCGTTGTCGTCTGAAATCAGTCGGGACGGGAAAGAGGCCGGCCCGACAGTTCCTCAGCGACTCGTTGTCGTCTGAAATCAGTCGGGAAAGAGGCCGGCCCGATAGTTCCTCAGCGACCCGTTGTCGTCTGAAATCAGTCGGGACGGTAATATAGCGCAGCCCCGAGCAGGGTCGGAAGCCGGACGCCGTCGTCGGGCGTGACAGCCAAAAACGGAGAATTGACGGGGCCGAAGACGTCCACGACCCGACCCACGTCTTCGAGACTTTCGTCGAGGACGGGCGTGCCGATGTCGGGGTGGTCTTCGTCGGGACACCGGACTATCGCCACTCCCTGCGCGACGTCAGTAACCTCGCCAGCGCGTCGCATTACTCGCGCAGGATCCCGAGGTACGCTGCGACGGCCCCCAACAGGTCGCTCTTGGTCGCGTCGTCGGCGTTCTTGACGACGACCCGCCCGCGGGGTTCGTACTCTCTGGGATAGGTCTTCTCGCGCTCGATCCTGGCGTCGTAGCCGACCTGCTGGACGGCCTTGGCGATCTCGTCGACCGTCGGCTCGGGGACCGCCATATCTTTCGATACCCGCCGCCCCTCGCTACGGGTCAACTCCGCGTCGAGGGCTGCGGGCCAGATGACGTTCTCGACCATGTATCCGGGTGGGCGGGCCGGACGTAAACGCCTTACTGGTCGGACGGCCGCTTGTGCTGTATCGACGGCGTCAGGTATCCGGATCTCGGAACCCCGCGTCATTTCTTGGAGTGCGGGTTCGTTCAGAATGCCTTTCTCGTGGCATCTGTCGAGAGTCAGTCACACGCGAATTCTCGTGTCAGAATTTTCCTGCGGAGAATATTTACTCTATCTGACTGTCTCATCACCAATATCAAAATAATCTGATATGAGACGCCAGAAGAAGTGGACAGGGACGAGATAAAATGCGCTGAGGGAAACCCCCCAGATTATCCACCCAATGGGGCCGGGACGCGGGGGAATCGTCGGGAGGACTTCGAAGACCACGACTACGCTAATGAGCCATAGCATTGCGGACTCGTACAGTAATTCCGTCCTATTCATTGTCTCACAAATACGTTGTCTCACTAGGATCGCTGAAATCTGCCATCTCCCAGAGAGATTTCGCGTTATCGCTTATTTCAATAGAGATCGAGCCTGCGTCCACGTTTATCGATTTGATATAATCCCAGCCAGAGAACCCCTCAAGATGCTCGTAATACCCCATGATGGGTGTCACATTATCTCCCACGTATTCCACGGTGCCACTGAGCGTCACAACGCACTCTTTGTCCTCGATATACCCACTCCAGTTGTTCGTTTGTAAATCTATTTTTGCCAGAATTCCTTCATCTCTATAGCTGACAGAATTAAAGTATCCCTCATGTGGTGCTGTAGCTTCGATACTAGGTTCACCCACAAGCTCCCAGTTGTCCCCTTTCCACGTTGCGCCGATGACGTCGTCAACGTACTTTGCAGATCCTATCGTCCCCTTTATATTCTCCAATATTTGTGCCACATGGAATGTGACTATATCATCATCGTCGTCTGGTCGGCTTATTGGTCCGTCTTGGTGAGTGGAGACCCACGTAGCCACGCTGATTTCAGAGTCACTCTGGGAAAACCCTTCTTGAATTGTGTATTCTGAGTCGTCTCCGTCCGTTGTTTCCTCTACATCAACGAGTGTTGATGTCGACATATCATACCCCACATCTGCACCGTCCAGCAGCTGCCGGACAGCTTCCGAACCACCCTTGTGAAAGGCTTTGTCGACGCGTTTCTGAAGGTTCGTATCGGTGCGACCGTGTCCGCGCGAATTTCGATCGTTTCTCTCCCCTCCTTTCCCCTTCTTCGCACTGCCGATACCAAATGTGCTACCTAGTGACGCTACCCCCACCGATTTGACAAACTCCCTTCGAGAGTTCATAATCCGTTCCTCACTTCAAAATGGACTCTTATGTATTTTAATATTCTGAAATAATGAATTATGTAGTATATATTTAATAGATATATTGTTAGCACTATGTGTTATGATGTCTGAGAGGAGTTCGGGACACCACTCCGCCGAATATATTCTCGGATTTGCATTTAGCTGAATTGAGGCGCTAAGCCCCCTTCCTCAGCGAGCGCCGACCAAAGGGAAGGCGCGAGCAGGGAGGGGATACAGCGTCCCCAGAACGCTTGAGTGGTCTGCACAACGTTTGCACGTTCGGTATCCATTGCATAGCCAGAAACGGACGCCAGTAACCCGGAATCGACAAACTCGACGTTCAGAAGTGACGCTGACCACTCTCGCGTTCTGGTGTGCGAACGAGACGCTCCGCGTCTCGTCAACGCCGCACAATTC
>JAZKRQ010000100.1:0-9120 GCA_036628575.1 Halapricum sp. | reverse complement strand
TTGGCAGTCGATCCTTCAGGAGCGAGCTCGAGTGCAAGCGTCCGTGTAAATCCAAACATTCCGGACTTGGCTGTTGCGTAGTTCGCTTGTCCGAAATTGCCCTCCTTTCCGATGATACTGGAGATGTTGATGAGCCGTCCCTCGTCTGCAGCGGCCAGGTCGTCATAGAACGTCTGGGTAGTGTGAAACGCACCGTCGAGATGGACGTCCAGAACGGTATCCCATTCCTCGTGGGACATCTCCGTGAACTTGACGTCCTGATTGATCCCCGCATTGTTTACCAGGACGTCTACCATTCCGAATTCCTTGCGGACTCTATCACCCATCCGCCTTACCGAATCGATGTCGGTAACGTCGGCCTGAACAACCAGGGCTGAGCCGCCCGCTTCTTCGACGTTGGCGGCGGTTTTTTCGGCAGCCTCTTCGGAGGTCCTGTAATTTATTACAACGTTGTGTCCTTTCTCGCCGAACCGCTCGGCGATAGCGCGTCCGATTCCGCTCGACGATCCCGTAACCACACAGGTCTTTGCCGTCATGTGTGGGAAGATACTCTAGCGGGACAAAACACTATGGCTCATCGCAAATATTCCAGCTCATAGTGATTACTATAGGTCTGTTCCGGGTCGACCGCACGACTGATAGTGGTCGCTATAAGTCTGTTCCGGATCGACCGCGTGCGGTCGTACCGGTAAATCGTTATAGCGACCACTATGAGTGCAGTCGTACCGGTAAATCGCTACAGTAATCACTATCAATCGACGCTATTCGATTCCGTATCTGGCCAGAATCCGAACGGGGTATTCCAATGCGCGGATGTCACGCCCCGAACTCGGACTCAGTGACCCGGACGATCAGCGTCTCCGCGACATCCCGGAGGTCGTACTCCGGCAGTTCCGGCCCGGTTCGGGTGACGAACATCGGCTCGACCAGTCGAGGCTGGCGGTCCGGCTCGGGTCCGTCGTCGTCGGTACCGGAGCCGCTGCCGTCCGAACCGGGGTCGTAGTCGGGTTTTTCGACGCCGTAGATCTTCAGGAACCGATCGGTCTCGTCGGGTGCGAGTTCGTCGTCCCTGACGGCCGTCGCCGCCTCACGGGAGAGCCACTCCGACTCGGAGACGCTCGGTTCTAAGACGAGCACGTCGTCGACGAATCGGACGAGATACCAGTTGAGGTCGTTTAACAGTGCGACCGCCGCGCCGAGGCTCACTGTCTCCAGGGCGACGGCGTTGTCGTACGGTTCCCGCAAGTCGTAGGTCGCCAGCGCGTCCCGGGAGGTCTCGTGGCTGAGCAGTTCGTACTTGAGGTTGACGTCCTCGCTCCCGAGCAGGCAGACCCGCGTCATCGTCTCGACGCACGCGGGCCCGCCGGAAAGCGATTTCGCTCGCGGCCGTATCATTCCTCAATCGTGATCTCTGCGGCGATCGCCCGCGCTCGCTCGAACAGGTCGTCGGGTTCGGCCGCCTCGATGCCCTCGATTGTGGCGTTCGTCTCGGGAAATGAGGGCGCGACGCGATTGCAGCCGGCCGGGATCGACGACTCCTCGTAGGTCCCCAGCGAGCGCGCCTGTTCCAAAATGTCAGTCTTGTCAGTCGTGAGCAGCGGGCGATGGACCGGGAGATCTGTCGCGGCGTCGGTCACCGCGAGGTTAGCTGCGGTCTGGCTGGACTTCTGACCGACGGATTCACCGGTGACAATCCCAACAGCGTCGTGGTCGTCTGCGACTCGCTCGGCGACGACGAGCATCGCGCGCCGGAGAGCAAGCATCCGGTGGGCCTCGGTCGTTTCCATCAGTATCTCGACGAGGGGACCTGCTGGGGCGATCCGGAGTCGCATGTCGTATTCCGGCGCCAGTCGGGCGAGGTGGTCCGCGGTCGCGGCAGCTCTGGCTCGATGATCGGCCCCGCCGTACTCACCGAGGTCGACGTACAGCGGAATCACAGGACTCCCACGGCGCATTGCTTCCCAGGCGGCGACGGGGGAATCGTGACCCCCACTCATCAGCGCGACGAGCGGGCGCTGGCTCCCGAGCGGGAGTCCAGCTGGCCCGTCGCGTTTCTCAACGAAGACGAACGCCTTCTCGGGGCGCGCCTCGACGAAGACCGTGAAATCCGAATCGTCGAGATCGACTGTGGGCTCGTAGCCGAGTCGCTCGATCGTCTCGCCGACGGTCTCGCCGCCGTCCTGTTCGAGGTCGCGACTGGAGAAGTCGTGTGCGTCGCTGTCGCCGGCCCGTCGGGCCTCGACGGCGAAGGCTCCGCCAGCGTAGCAGGCTTCCGTGGTGGTCGCCATCGCCTCGAAGACGGCCTCTAGATCTGGCTCGGTCCGGACGGCTGGGCTCGCCGAGACAACCCCGAATGCGTCAGAGGCCGCGTCGGTCGCGTCCTCGATGTGCTCGGAGTCGGTTTCGACGTAGAGACGGTTGCGCTCTGTCCGGACCCGGCCGGGGATGTCTCGGTCGTCGAGGAGGGCGTCGATGTGACCCTGGAGCTGGCGCTCCATCTTGATCCGAACCTGATCGCTTTTGACGCCGAGTTCCCCGTGGCGCACCAGGACGGTCCCGGCATCCGGCGGGTGCATACCGGAGCTACCCTGGGAACAAATAAACAGCCTTCGACCTAGAACGTCGAGAGATCGCCCTCGATCACGTTCCTGGTGACGTCCGTGATGTTGGCCAGTTCGTCGTCGATCGTGGCCTGGACCTCGTCCTCGACGTCCGAGACTGCGACGTTTTCCTCGGTGACCAGCTTCGCGTCAGCGACGTGGGGGTTGTCGATCGGCTGGCCGATCTGGCTGAGCAAGCGGACCTGCACTTGTCGGACGCCCTCGACTCGCTCGGCGACGGACTGAGCGATTTTCGTCGAGAGCAGGTTGTAGATCTTCCCGATGTGGTTGACAGGGTTCTTCCCGGAGGTGGCTTCCATGCTCATCGGCCGGTTGGGCGTGATGAGCCCGTTGGCGCGGTTGCCCCGACCGACGGATCCGTCGTCGCCCTGCTCGGCGGACGTTCCGGTGGTCGTGAGGTAGATCGCTCCCTCGTCGTAGTCGTCGGCAGTGTTGACGTGGACCTCGACAGAGCGGTCGGTGTACTCACTCGCCAGGTCGCGGACGTATTCGCGGACGTCCTCAACCGTCTCGCGGTAGTCGGCCATGTTGTCAACGTAGTTGTCGATGACCGCGACGGCGACGGTCACGTCGATACGGTCGCCCTCGCGTTTGCCCATAACCTTCACGTCCTGACCGACTGCGGGGTTGTCGTCGCTGTATTCGCCGTTGAGCCGCCGCTCCGTGTTCAGGACGATCTGCTCGGTCTCGGTCAGCGGCGCGTGGCCCACGCCGTAGGAGGTGTCGTTGGCCATCGGGACAGCACCCTCCTCCCCGAAGACTTCCTGGAGATCACCACTACCCTCGCCCAGGCTGACGTCGACGATAACGTCCGAGCCGACGTCCAGTTCGGGGAAGGTCTCGTCGAGGTAGTCCCGCGCGGCTTCGAGTGCGATGGATTCCGCGGGGAACCGACGGCCGTCGTAGGTCTTGGTAGCACGGCCGACCACCAGCAGATAGATCGGATCGAGCACTTCCCCGCCCCCGAACGCTGGCGCGGCGGTCCCGGCAACGAGCTGGGTCTCGTCGGTGTTGTAGTGCAAGACGGTTCCGAACCGGTCGAGGTACTCCTGAGCGAGCGCGCGCGAGACGCTCTCGGCGACGCCGTCACAGATCGAATCGGGATGGCCGATCCCCTTCCGTTCGACGATCTCTACTTCCTGGTCCTCGACGGCCCTGTCTTCCGTGGCCTGGACGCGAATGTTCCGTTCGGTCATTACCCGAGCTTGGCATCCCGCTGCTCTATAACTTACGGAAACTTTTCGAGGTCGTATAATTACCGTTGAGCATCATTCGCGAGAAGCAGGCCGAGATACGATGTGCGAATCTGTTCGTCCGGCTCCAGGTCAAGGTCCTCAAGTAGCTCGAAAGCGCGCTCTCTGGCAGTTTCGACGTCCGCCTCTGCCGCGACTTCGGTCTCTACCTCGAGGAACTCACCCAACCCTTCAACGGAGTCAAGCGTGACAGTGAATCCAGACGCCTCGAAACGTTCGCGCTCTTTCCGGACGGTCACAGCGGGTTCGAACCCCAGCGACTCGGCGATCGCACGCATCGTCTCGCCGTCGCCGACGTGGGTCTCGAACTCCTCTCGGGTCTTCGATTCGGCCTCGACACGGGGGCCTTTATACGTAATCTTGGTCTCCGTTTCGCTGTCTTTAGACTCAGCTCGGACGCGAAAGGCCTCGTCGGTCGCCGCGAAATCGCGGTGCGGGGCGTCGTAGTAGGTGTCGACCTGGTCAACTGTCTCGACGTGCTCGGCGTCTATCTCGCCGAGTCGTCCCCGGAGACGGTCGTGATCGGCGCGGACCTTCACTTCTACCTCGTACATACCCGCGAGGTAGCCGGCCCCGGACTAATAGTGATTACTGTAGCGATTTACCGGTACGACCGCACTCAGTCGGGCGGTCGACCCAGAACAGACCTACAGTAATCACTATAAAGTCGTCCGCTCCGGTCGGAAACGTTGTCCTTAAGAGTGCAACGAAGAACAGAGAAACTATGAGTAACGATTCCGAGGCCGACGAGGCCGACGTGGACGACGTCGAAGAGGAGGTAGAAAGCGAAACGGCCGATGAGGAGCCCGCTGGACTGCAGAACGGTGACTTCGTCGAACTGGATTACACCGCCTGGACTGTCGAGGGCGAGCAGCTCGTCGACACGACAGATCCCGAGGTCGCCGAAGAAGAGGGCGTCGGTGAAGACCAAGAGTTCGGCCCCCGCACGGTCGTTCTCGGTCAGAGTCACATATTCCAGACCGTCGAGGACGACATCATCGGCAAGGAAGTCGGTGATTCCGGCAGCGTCACCGTGCCTGCTGCCGAAGCGTTCGGCGAATACGACGAGGAGGAGGTTCGCACCGTCAGCGCCAACAAGATCCCCGAGGACGATCGCTACCCCGGCGCGCACGTCGACGTCGACGGCGAGCACGGCCACGTCGAGACGATCATCGGCGGCCGGGCACGCGTCGACTTCAACCACCCGCTCGCGGGAGAGGACATCGAGTACGAGTACGAGATCCTGCGGGAGATCGACGACCGCGAAGAGAAGGCCCAGGGGCTCATCGAGATGTTCCTCGAAATGGAACTGGAAGTCTGGTTCGAAACCGATACCGTCGAGGAAGAACAGCTGGTCGAGCCCGACGAGGACGAACTCGACGAGGACGAAGAGCCCGAACCCGAGACCGAGACGGTCGAGGTCGAGAAAGACACTCTCTACATCGAGGCAACTCCGCAGCTAACGATGAACCAGCAGTGGATGATGGGCAAACAGCAGATCGCCCAGCAGCTGACCCAGCAGCTCGAGGTCGACCGAATCATCGTCCAGGAAGAGCTGGGCGGCGGCATGATGGGCGGCATGGGCGGCATGATGGGCGGCATGGGCGGCGGTGACGTCGACATCGAAGAGGCCGTCGAGGACATGGATCTCGAAGACGCCGACGTAGACGCTGACGAGATCGTCGAAGAGATCGAGAACGCCGAGGAATAGCGGCTGATTGATAGTGATTACTGTAGGTCTGTTCCACATCGACCGCACGCAGTCGTGCGGTCGTAGCGGTAAATCGCTACAGTAATCACTATGAGGCCTTTTTCCCCAAGTTTTTGCGCTTGATAGTGACTGCTGTAACGATTTACCGGTACGATCGCCTGACATCGGGCGATCGGTCCGGAACAGACTTACAGCAGTCACTATGAGTGGTCCGCCTCGCGCCAGTCGGTGCGAGTGCGAGACCCGAAAGCGCAAAAAGTGGTTAGGCGATATCCCGACTGGTGTCGATGCTGACCTCTTCGACGAGGTTGAGCTTGATAATGTTCGTCGGAGCGCGCCCGCCGCGGAACTTGGGGATCGAGAGCTGGTTCTCGATCTCGTCGCCCTGGACAGTCGTATCCATCTGGAAAACGACGTCCGCGAAGTGTTCGGTCGTGTCCCGGAGCGGCGGCACTGCGCGGCCGTCAAGACAGTGCAGGACCGCCAGACTCCCGGTGTTGAAGATGTGATTCTGGAGGTCGTTCATGAAACTCCGGAACCGGGAGGGTGGCTCCTGCTCTTCGAGAACGTTCAGGGGGTCGATAATGAGGTTCGAGGTCTCGGGCAGGGCACTGACGAGTTTACTGGCGTTGTCCAGCGGCGCTTCCCCGGAGACGTGCCGCACAGTCGGCTCGCCGGTGTTGGTCGGCGAGTTCGCGAGGCTATCCCGGATGGCCTGCTCCGAGCGGTCGAGTGAGAGATACAGCGTCCCGCGCGTCGCGGTCAGCTCGTAGAGAAACAACTCGGCCTGGCTCGCCGGATCCGCGTTCAACACGACAATACTTCCGGCCGGGATCCCACCGTCCAGCTTCCGATCGAGGACGTCGATCCCGGTCCGGAGCCGATCCTGCATATGTCGGTACGGATGTTATTGTTGCACGTGATTAAATATTGTGTTCGTCCCGTGGTCGGGGAAATTTCGACGGTCTCGAACGCCTGCGTCGAATTCATATGGAAATATTGTCACGAAGTCGTCCCGTGTCGGGGGATTCAAGAGCGTCCGCTTCGGGGTTACGCTCGATGCGGCACGAGCACATAATCAGCGCGAAACAGCTCTCCAGGGCGGACATCGAGGAGGTACTGGACCACGCCGCCGACATCGCGTCCGATCCAGGAGCGTACGCGGATCAACACGCTGGGAAGCTTCTCGGGCTCCTCTTCTTCGAGCCGAGCACGCGGACGAAGATGAGTTTCACCGCGGCGATCAAGCGTCTCGGCGGTGACGTGGTGGACATGGGACCGGTCGAGTACTCAAGCGTCAAAAAAGGCGAGAGCCTCGCGGACACGGTGCGGGTCGTCGAGGGGTACGCCGACGCTCTCGTGATGCGTCATCCCAGTGAAGGGTCGGCGAAGATGGCGACCGAATTCGTCGACGTCCCACTGCTCAACGGGGGCGACGGGGCCGGTCAGCACCCGACACAGACCCTGCTTGATCTGTATACGATCCGGGAGAACGCGGGACTAGACGACCTGACGATCGGGATCATGGGCGATCTGAAGTACGGCCGGACCGTCCACTCGCTGGCGCACGCATTGACGAACTTCGACGCCCACCAGCACTTTATCAGCCCCGAGAGTCTCCAGTTGCCCCGATCGGTCCGATACGACCTCCACGAGGAAGGGGCGGCGATCCAGGAGCACACCGAACTGGAGGAGGTCCTGCCGACGCTGGACGTCCTGTACGTCACGCGCATCCAGAAAGAGCGGTTCCCTGACGAGAACGAGTACCGTGAGGTGGCGGGCGAATACCAGATGGACGCCGGAACTCTCGAGGCCGCAAGTGACGATCTGACAGTGATGCATCCGCTACCAAGGGTCGACGAGATCGCACACGACGTCGACGAGACCGATCACGCGAAATTCTTCGAACAGGCACACAACGGCGTCCCGGTCAGGATGGCACTACTCGATCTCCTGCTCGGAGGTGACTCATGAGCGACAACCAGAAACTTCGCGTCAGCAAGATCCGGTATGGCACTGTGATCGACCACATCGCCGGCGGGCAGGCTTTGAACGTATTGGCAATACTGGGCATCGATGGGACCGAGGGCGAGCCGATAAGTATCGTGATGAACGTCCCCAGCGACCGCCTTGGGACGAAAGACATCATCAAGGTCGAGGGACGCGAACTCAGCGAAGACGAGGTCGACGCCCTCTCGCTGATCGCACCAGCCGCCTCGATCAATATCATCCGCGACTACGACGTCGTCGAGAAACACCGGGTCAGTCGCCCGGGGGAGGTCGTCGGCGTTCTCGAGTGCCCGAACCAGCACTGCATCTCCACCGAGAACGAGCCCATCGAATCGGAGTTCGAGGTCCTGGAGGACGGCGTCCGGTGTGTCTACTGCGATACGATCATCCGAGAGGACCTCGCTGCCCACATCCTCGCCGGCTGATCGCCCGAGGAGAAAGACTTTATTGTCGCAGATCGTTCTTTCGATTGATGTCTTCGAAAGCGAAACTAGTGGTGGCAGTTATCGCCCTCGTACTGGTGTACAAACTCGTCGTCTCGGAGTGACCGAGTTCGTCGAACGTGACTGACTTCACGGCCCGGCCCACAGGGGACGTATGGTCGGGGTCGTGACGCGCAACGAACCGGAACTGTCGTGGTCGGAATTCGACCGTGTATTTTACGAGTGTAAGTCGGTCAGCGGCCGCGCCAACGATCCTGTCGCCGAAGGGATCAATACGCTGTCGTGTTTCGCCGACAACGCTGCAGTCGGAGCGGATCAATCGCTGGCTGCACGTTCGCGTGACGGCGAACCGGCGACTGACGAACGCCCTTCCTTCGACAGGTCACACGTCTGTCCGAATCACGAAGCCTACCGTGAGGGGCTGCTGGAAATGATCACCGACGCCGGGGAGGAAAGTGGCGACGTCCGTCTGGACGAGGTCGGGTTCCCCCAGGAAGAGTACTGTCATTGCAGGCGTTGTGACGACGCTTTCGAGGAGAGCGAGTACGATGATCGCGGGGCCTGGCGGGCGAGCGTCGTAACGGAATTTCTCGCGGCTGCACGCGAACGGGTTCCGGGCGATCTCATTGTGGCGTTGCATCCAGACCCCTATCCGGGCCACCTCTACGAGCGCTCGGGGATCGATCTCGAAACGATCGAACCGCTAGTCGAGGAGTTCGTCGTTCCGCTGTACGACCCCCACTACGGGACAACCTACTGGCTCGAATCGATCGCGAGCGGATTCGGCGACCGCCTTGACGTACGCCTGAGCATCGAGTTGTACGCCGTTGACGTGGACGTCGACGACCTGATCGAGGCGACAAGTGTCGCCGAAGAGTACGCTGACTTGGTACTGTACGGATACGACGCGAGTACGGCCAGGGCCGCAATCAGACGGCGGTCCGCGGCGGATCGGGACGGCGTCTCTCATCAACCCGATCGGTCGTAGCTGTCGATCTTGAAGTGCCTACTCATAGGGATTAGCGTCGCCGATCGGAGGAATTCTCACTCCGATCGGACGACCGGATCGCTGTTCCCGGGCG
>JAZKRQ010000099.1:0-9230 GCA_036628575.1 Halapricum sp. | reverse complement strand
GCATTACAGCCGGGCGACGAGTAGAGATGTCGACCGGCATTACAGCCGGGCGACGAGTAGAGATGTCGACCGGCATTACAGCCGGGCGACGTTTGAGAACCTGGAAACTATCCTTTCTTTTTCGAACGCGTCCCGATCAGTCGTGTCTGTGGCCGACAGGGTAGTCACGCGGCTACCGGGTACTGAAAACGGAAAGAGGGGGTGGGGGGTGTTGGGGTGGCACCCAAAAGTGGGTGCACGAGGTGCTTAGATTGGAATATTTAAGAACTTTATGGCTAGGCCCGTCCCGTCCGCGACTTTCATGGTCGTTAGCGATATACCAGCGGCGCCCCTACGCTGACGTGTGACCACGACGGTCGAGGGGCGGCGACAGCCCACCGTCAGACAGGCAGTGCGTGCAGACCTGCTCGCGGTGTTCCGGATCGAGCAGGCCTCGTTCCCACAGCCGTGGCCCTATTCGGCGTTCGAGCAGTTCCTCTCGACGCCCGGGTTCCTGGTCGCAGAAGTCGGTATGCCTGGCGAGTCCGGGATCGCCGGCTACATCGTCGCCGACACCGTCCCGAACCACGGTCAGCCGCTCGGCCACATCAAGGACCTGGCGGTGCATCCCGACCGCCGGGGCGAGGGGATCGGAAAGCAGTTGCTCGGACGGGCACTGACCGTGCTCGACGAGCAGGACGTGAGTTCGGTGAAGCTGGAAGTCCGGGCCGGGAACGAGCGTGCACTGAACCTGTACTGTCAGTTCGACTTCGAGCACCGACGAACGATCCCGCGGTACTACGACGACGGCGAGGACGCGCTCGTGCTCATGAAACGGTTGCCATAGCCGAACAGGAGAACCGACCGCACAGAAAGATCCCACCGACCGACAGTGGAAACGGATTTCACCGGAAGAATCAACGGACTCCCGAGAGCCGTGGGAGCGTTCGTTAGTCTTTAGCCGCGGCACGCCGAACCGGGAGTAATGACTGCGCAAGCCGCCGAATCACGCGAGCTGGCGGTCGTCATCGGTCTAGAGGTCCACGTCCAGCTGGAGACGGAGACGAAGATCTTCTGTGGCTGCTCGACCGACGTCGGCGACGACGAACCCAACACTCACACCTGTCCGGTCTGTCTCGGGCTGCCCGGCGCGCTGCCCGTCCTCAACGAGGGGGCCGTCGAGGCCGCCGTCAAGGTCGGCAAAGCCATCGACGCCTCGATCCCTGAGGAGACGACCTTCCACCGGAAGAACTACTACTATCCCGACCTGCCCAAGAACTTCCAGATCACCCAGTACGACGCCCCGATCTGTCAGGACGGGACCCTGGAGTTCAGTCATGCGGGCGACCGTCGGTCGGTCGGGATCCGCCGCGCCCACCTCGAAGAGGACCCCGGTTCGATCAAACACGTCCGTGAGGGGACCGAGAGCCTCGAAGCCCGGACATGTTCGATCGATCGGGCGGACTACACACTCATCGACTACAACCGCGCCGGGACGCCGCTGATGGAGATCGTCACGGAACCGGACTTCCGCGATCCAGCCGAGGTACGAGCGTTTCTCGAAAAGCTCGAAGAGGTGCTGGAATACCTGGGGGTGTTCGACCCGACGCGGGACGGCAGCCTGCGGATCGACGCCAACCTCTCGGTCGTCGATGCCGACGACGTCGGCGAGAGCGGCGAGATCGACGAATCAGTTCTGGAAGACGCTAACCGCACAGAGGTCAAGAACATCTCCAGCCACAAGGGAGCCGAGCAGGCGCTATCCTTCGAGGCCTCCCGTCAGAAGAAACTCATCGAGTCCGGCCGGGCAGTCGAACAGGAGACCCGCCACTTCAACGAGACCCACGGCAACACAGTCGGGATGCGCTCGAAGGAGGAAGAGAAAGACTACCGGTATTTCCGCGAGGCCGACCTGCCGCCGCTGCAGGTCAGCGACTGGAAGGAGGCGATCCCGATCCCCGAACTCCCGGACGCCCGCCGGGAACGCTTCCAGGAGGAGTACGGTCTCAGCGAGGAGGCCGCCTCGAAACTCACCTCGACGAAGCAGGTCGCGGACTTCTACGAGGAACTGGCCAGCGAATACGACGCGAACCTGGTTGCGACGTGGGTCGCGGACAACCTGCTGGGAGAACTCAACTATCGTGACATGGCGATTACCGATATCGAGGGTCGTCTCGTCGAAGTCGCGACGCTGGTCGAACTCGTCGCCGAGGAGGAGATTACGGCCAAGAACGCCCGCGAGACCGTCCTCCGCGAGATGCTCGACAACGGCGACGATCCCGAGACGATCGTCGACCGGGAGGGACTGGGCAAGACTTCCGGCGACGCCGTCCAGGCAGCTGTCGAGGAGGCTATCGAGGAGAACCCCGACGCAGTCGAGGACTTCCACGACGGCGAGGGCGGGGCGATCAACTTCCTCGTCGGGCAAGTCATGCAGAAGACCGGTGGGAGTGCCGATCCCGGGGAAGTCAACGGATTGCTACGTGAGGAACTAGAGGGTTAGCGTACGGCGATCGAGCCGGACCACGTTTCTCGTCGCCCTCGAATACAGCCGTCCTACGCCATCGAGCAGGTCGTCGCGAGGACGTACTTCTCGCCGCCGACGGTCGCAGTCGTCTGGACGTACTCCGTCCGAGCGGCGCGTTCGGGATCGCAGTCCACACCGGTGCCGCGCTCCGGGGCGTCCGAGCAATCCGTGACGGTTCCGTCCGTCAGGACTAGCCGTTCGCCCTCGACGACGGCGTACGATCGGTCCCACTCTGGAATCGCGTGGACGGTGATCGACGTGTCGTCTACGGAGGTCCGGGCGACGATCCGGCCGACGACACCGCCATCATGGATGTGCGGTACGAACGTCATCGCCTCGTCCAGCTCGCTTTCGGTGAAGGTCTTCAGACAGACTGCCGGGTCGAGTGCGAGATCGGCCAGTTCAAGGTCGACCCCTCTCTCAGCGAGCGTATCGAACAGTTCGGGGACGACGGTCTCGCGGAACGCCTCCCGAACGTCCTCGAGGTCGTCGTAGCCGTCTTTGAGGGTCGCTCGCGCCTCCTCGGTGTCGACTTCCGCGAGAACCTCCTCGACGGATCCGGCGACGCCGCCGGCCAGCGCGTCGCTGTCGAGCAGGTCACGCCGCGAGGTATCGCTCCCCTCGCCCCGGAGGTCAGAGGCGGCAGTCATCGTCTCCACGCAACCCCCACCGTCGACGATCTCGTTGAGCGTGTTCCGGTAGTCCTCGTACTCCCGCTCGTCGGTCATACTCAGTGTACGGTCCCGGATCATTATTAATTCGTCCGTTCCGACACCGAATCGATTCGCCGGACAGAGAGGGTCTGTCGGCGACCCGGCTGATATATTAATCCTTATCAACACCCGACTGTCTGGCCAAGGTATGGCGCCACATACCGACGAGTCTCCCGGACGGTTCACGCGCCGACAGTTGCTCGCTGCCGCCGGGATTGCAGGGTTGGGATCGATTTCGGGGTGTACGGGCGGTTCCGACGAGGCGTCCCTGACGACAGAGGAGACACCGACCGCGACGGCCACGGAAACGGCGACTGCAACGGAAACAGCGACCGCGTCTCCACCGGGATCGCTCTCGCCATCGGACGTCCCGCAGGCCGAGGTTCGAGGCTCGAATCACCCCGGACCGCCGCGGTTCACCAGCGTCGGTGCGGAGCCGCTGGGCGAACTCCTCCACGGGCCGGGCACAAACACGAACCTCTCGCCGCTAGATGTGGAGTTGTCGGGCGTCGACGGCGATCTGGCGCCGTTCAATCCTGATCGGAACGGCTCGTATAGCTGGTCGGTCCTCAAGGCACCTGACGGATCGAGCGCCGACACCGGCGACGCTCCGGTGGTCCACTTCGAGCCGGACGTCCCCGGCGAGTACCGCCTGGAGATGGACGGCCCGGACGACACCAGGGAGCTGACCGTCCGGGCGTTCCCCGAAGAGGAAGCGGACGACCCACAGCCGCGGGTCACGCTCAGGGCCGAACTGAGCGAGGACGGCGAGCGGTTCGTCGTCGAGGCCGACGCCCGACCCAGTCCCTACGGCGACAACGCCGTCGGGGACCTGGACGTGGAGTTCTACGTCGACGACCGCGACCGGGACGCGCTGGACGACCCCGGACTCCTCGTTCCGTCGTCGGTCTCGGGGACGTCTCACACCGCAGCCGTTCCCGTCGAAGCAGTGACAGAGACCGTCAGGATCCACGCGGTCGCGGTCGGCGACCGCCACAGCGTCGCCGATTTCGTCCGCCTTGAGCCGGACGGATCGACGGCCCATCCGAACGATCCGCCCGAGTGGGCCGAGGACGCGACTGTCTACGAGATTTTCGTTCGCCGGTTCGACGAGGACGTGACCTTCCAGACTATCGTGGACCGGCTCGACTATCTCGATGAGCTGGACGTCGACGCGCTCTGGCTGACGCCGATCCTGGATGCTCACAGCCACCGCGACGAGACCCAGCCGGGCGGCCCGCACGGCTACGACGTAATCGACTACTACGTGACGGCCGACGCTCTCGGCAGCAACGAGGACTACGAGGCGCTGGTCGAGGCCTGTCACGAGCGGGACATCAAGGTCATCTTTGATCTGGTCATTAACCACACGGCGCGCGAACACCCGTACTTCCAGGCCGCCAAGCACGGCATCGACGTCGCCGCTGACGATCAAGCGTTCTTCCAGGATCTCTACGAATGGCAGTACGGGAACACGGCGCTGACCTACGCCTACTGGCAGGGGATCCCGGTCGTCGACTACGACTCGCTCGCGCTACGATCGTGGTTCCTCGATGTCGTCGACCACTGGCAGGGAATCGTCGACGGCTTCCGATGTGACGTCGCCTGGGGCGTGCCCCGGAGCTTCTGGAAGGACGTCCGGAACCGCGTGAAGGCCCGCGACGAGGAGTTCCTGCTGCTGGACGAGACGGTCCCCTGGCACAGCGACCTCGCGGAGAACCAGTTTGACGCTCACTTCGACTACGGGTTCAATGAGACGCTTCGCGCCATCGCTCGCGGCGACGAAGACGCCACGGCTATCCACGACGTGCTAGAGGACCGAGCGGCCAGAGGCTACCCCGACCACACAGCCTTCTTCAACTACGTCGAGAACCACGACATGGATCGATACCTCTCGATCGGGGGCAAGGCCTCACAGATGGCCGCTGGCGCAGCGACGTTCACGCTGCCCGGCGCGCCGATGATCTACTACGGTCAGGAGACCGGCGTCCCCGAGCAACGCGGGACGATGAACTGGGGCGACGTCGACGAAGATCTACAGTCCCACTACGAGAACCTGATCGACGCCAGGGACTCGATTCCGGAACTGGCTTCCGACGCGGAGACCGAACCGGTCGAACTCGATGACCGGCCGAACGGCGTGGTCGCCTACGCCCGGGGCGGCGAGGACGGGCAGGTACTGGTCGTGCTCAACTTCAGTGGGGGCGGTGCGACCGTGTCACTCCCGGACAGCGTCGAGACGACGGACCTGCTGACCGACAGCGATATCGGCAGCGGTGATGGCGTCGAGGTCGAGCACGCGGTCGTGCTCCGGGCCGACGACGTGGGATTCTAGGCACACGGCAGGCGAACGGTCGCTGTCGTCCCCTCTTCACCCGTCTCGAAGTCGATCGAGCCGCCCGCCCGTTCGACCGTCCAGGTGACCAGCCACAGCCCGATTCCGCTGCCGTGTCGCATGGGGGTCTCGGTCCCGGCTTCGAGTACCTGGAGTTCCTGCTCAGGGATCCCCGGGCCGTCGTCACTGACCGTCAGTTCGGCACAATCATCCTCGGTGACCGAGAGCGCGATATCCACCGTCGGGTCGGATCGATCGGCGTGTTCCAGCGCGTTCTCGATCAGTTCCCGGACGGCGACCTCGATCGACGGATCACCGATGACGGGACACGTCTCTGGGGCATCGACCGCAAACGTCGCCCGCGGATACTCCGCTCGAAACGAGTCGACGACGGTCGACAGGACCGACGCGAGGTCGAGCGGCCGGGTCGATTCGTCGTCGATCGCCCCCGAAATCGCGCCGATCTTGTCGCTGCGGCCGATCACCTCATCGACGATGTCGATGATCTTCTCGGCGCGCCCCTGTGGCGTCGGCTCCGACGCGTTCTCCCGGAGCAGTTCGGCGTTGCCCTGGACGACGTTCATCTCGTTTCGGAGGTTGTGCCGGAAAAGACGATGCATCACTTCCAGGCGCTGTTCGCGACGGGTACGCTCGGTGACGTCACGGAGGCTGACGATCCGACCGGTGACGGCGCCCCGGGCGCGATCCAGCTCCGAGACGCTGACGTCGTAGTACCGGCGGACGCCGTCCCGTTCGAGCGTGACTTCCTCGCTCGCCCCCGCGTCAGCCAACGTCGGCTCGATCGCCGCGAGATCCCGACCGATGGCGTCCTCGGCTGGGACTTCAAGCAGCGATTCAGCCGCGGGATTGAAGTCGACGACTGTACCGCCAGCGTCGACGATACACACGGGATCGTCAAGCTGTTCGATCACCTTCTCGCGACCCAGGTCGCGAGTCGCCGGGGCGACCGCGAGCAGGTGCTGGCGGAGCATCGCCGCGACGAGGATAACCCCCGAGAGAACGAAGGCGACGCCCGTCGGATCGACGTCGATTCCGAGCATGTCGAAGACGTACAGCGCGTTGACGACCATCGGGAGGACGATCGCGGCCAGCAGCGCCGTGCTCTGATCACGGAAGACGCCCTCGGTTCGCAACAGCACGCTCACCAGCGACGCGGCCCCGATCACGACCAGCGCGTATGCATACACCATGTGGCCCCAGAACGCGAGCCCCTCCGAGCCAGCGAAGATCCAGTACCCTTCGACGTTGATCACGCGAGTCGTCGTCCAGACAGCGTGGTGGGCGTCGTTCGTCCAGATCAGCGCCGAGAAGAGGATCGGCTCGACGACCAGCACCAGCAGGCGCGGGCCCGCGAGCCACCGCTCACGTCCAGTGTACTCGAAGACGACGAGCAGCCACGACAGCGGCAACAGCGTCGAGATAGCGTACTTCAGGAAGGCCCACCAGACGACACCGGAACTCGACGCGACGCTCAACGCGTCCGCCAGCGACCAGACGCTCGCGGCGAGCAGGAACAGCGAGAGCGGGGCTGCCCCGGGTGTCTCGCGGTGGAGCCAGGCGAAAAGCGCCAGCCCGATCCCGCCGACTGCCGATAGCAGCACCAGCGGCAGATATAGCGACGCTATCATCGCGGTACTCGGACCGTTCGGATGCGGGGCGATAAAGCGTTTCCCTCGTTTGACGACCGGTCCGCGGCTCGATTTCGCCCGCGAAGCGACCTTCGTTATCCCTGTGCAAGCGCCGTCCAGACGCCGACCACGCCTAACACCAGCGCCGGGACCAGCGGCACGACCAGGAACGTCTCCCGCCAGGGCAGCCCGATGCTGGCGAGCGCCCCAGGTGCCGAGGACAGCAGGATCAGCGACCACGGGACGATCAGAAACGAGACGACGATCACGCCCACGAGGACCCACCCGCGCAACCCGAATTCCTCGTCCGCCTCGGGCTTGCGGGGTGGCTCGCCCGACGGCCGGTGAACGTATCGCTCCTCCTCGTCGGTTGCGTCGCTCATCGTACCCGTTCCTGGGGCGGTTCGTGCAAAACGGTGGCGGTCCGATCTGTAGTAAGCTACAACACAGTGGCCGCCCAAACGACGGACGACTATGGGAACGGAACCAAACGAGGTCGACGAGCTGCCAGAAGTACCGAGCGAACTCGCGTCCGAACACCCGGACGTCTGGAACGCGTACAGCGACCTGGGGGCCGCCTGTGCCGAGGCGGGTCCGATCGACGGCGAGACAAAGCGACTCGTCAAGCTCGCGCTGGCGGTCGGAGCCGGCTCGGAAGGCGCCGTCCACTCCCACGTTCGTCGCGGACTCGAAGATGGAGTCGACCCGGCAGCGATCGAACACGTCGCCACGTTAGCGATCACGACGCTCGGGTTCCCGGATGCGATGGCTGCCAGAAGCTGGATCGGCGACGAAATCGAGTAGTCGCTATCGCCAGTCGTAGACCGAGACCGCGCGGTCGCCGCGGGTACTCGCACCGTGGGGGTTGCGTGCGGCAGACGGGTCACGCGTCCGGGATCGCAGGCCATCCTTGAGGCCGACAGCCGTCCCCGTGACGACGTCCCTGCCAGTCCCGAGCCACTCCGAGGGATTCGTGTCCCGGCGGACCACGTCCTTCAGTGCGGCGATGGCGTCGCCGCCGGCGTGTCCCCCCAGTCGCCGGAAGACAGTCGGCCGGAGACCGTAGTTCTTCACCAGCCGATAGGCGAGCGAGCGGTACTTCCACGCCCAGTCCCGTTCGGGCTCGCCGCCGTCAGCTCCGTAGGTTCGCTCGACGGCCATCCCGCTGTCCCACTCGAGGGCGTACTCGCCGTCGGCGATCCGATGGGCTAGGTCCCGCGAGCTGCCAACGTCCAGATACTCGTCGTAGCCGTCGAAGGCATCGAGCACCGCCCGGTCGAACGCGACGTTGCCGCTGTTGAAGAAGATAACGTCCCGACCCGCGATACCGCTGGCTTCGACGGTTTCGGTCGTCGCCCCCGCTCTGCGTGGCTGTCTGGTCGGTCCGGTTACGACGTCGGCGTCAGCCAGCCCCGAACGAACCGCGTCCGCCCAGCCGTCGGTGACGGCCAGGCCATGATCGACGAGCGCGACGGTGTCGCCGCTCGATCGTGCGATCCCGGCGTTCCGTGCGACCGTAACGGATCGGTCAGCGATCTCGACCAGGAGATCGACGTCGTCGCGGTCGCGTACCATCCCGGTCGTGCCGTCGGCCGACGGGCCGTTGACCACCACGACCTCGGCGTCGGGTACCGTCTCAGCGAGGGTCTCGAGCGTCCCCGCGAGTCGGTCCCGGCCATTGAGCGTCGGGACGACTACCGAGAGTTCCATACCGTTGAGTAACCCTCCCGACCACTAAAAACGTCGCGAAACGTCGGTGTCGGTTACGTGCCCCCCTGTGTGGGGCGGTCCCACTCGTCCCGACACGCCTCGTCACAGAAGTGCACCGTCCGAGTCTCCCCACCCTCTATCCACGTGACGACGCGATGGGTCGCCTCCTGGACGATCGGCTCCCCGCACGTCTCACACCTGGGAGCGTCCTCCTCGGTGACGTCCTCCCCGACGTCGGATGTCGGATCTACCATCTCTAGGGAAACGTGACGTGGTGGACACTTAATCTCATCTTCTCGACCCGAACGGTTCGCTAT
>JAZKRQ010000098.1:0-9515 GCA_036628575.1 Halapricum sp. | reverse complement strand
ACAGAGTGAGCCTGACGTTACCGCCGGAGATGACCGACCGGCTCGATGGGATCGTAGCGGACTGGGAATACGACAGTCGCTCGGAAGCCGTCCGGGACGCTCTCAGGGACTTCTTTACGACCTACGACTGGGAGGCCGGCGATCAGGGACGGCACTATGGGACGATCGTCGTGGTCCACGACCACGAACACGATAGCGACGTACCGGGAAAACTCCAGACGATCCAGCACAACCACGCTGACCTGGTGACATCGGTCCAGCACATCCATCTCTCACACGACCGATGTATGGAGACGCTCGTGGTCGACGGGACCGCCGGCGAGATAGACGCCTTGGCCAACCGTCTCCGGGCGGTCGGCGGCGTCCGCCAGGTCAAAGTCGTCGTCGTCGGCGGCGAGGATCCGGGCCACGATCATGAGGGTGGTCACGAGCACAGCCACGTCCACGACGATCACGAACACTGATAGTGATTACTGTAGGTCTGTTCCGGGTCGACCGCACGACTGAGTGCGGTCGTACCGGTAAATCGCTACAGTAATCACTATGACAGGGACGGCTTCAGGGGGGCTATCTTGGCCTTCCGCATCGGATCGAGAAGATCAGACAGTGGGGCTCTCTCGAGACTGCCAGCAACAGATGTGTTTCAGGGAGTGATAATCGGAGGGTAAACTACACCCCCGGTGAATCCTGAGTCGGGATATATGTCTACAACCGCTGTACTGGCGATCGTGTCCGTTCTTCTCCTCGGTGGGATCGCCGGTATTGGGGTTGCAGTCGTCGCCTGGGGGCGTCGGGAACACCCTGCTGCCGGGCCTCTAGCAAAGATGGCGCTGCTTCCCGCCCTCTCGGCGTTCGCGTCCGCCGGGTTGGTACTCTTGTCGGACCTGGCGATCACGCGCGGGTTGCTGGCGTTCTCAAACGCGGCGCTGATGCTCTCGGCGGGGTATTTCCTCCTGTTCGCGCTAGTCTATACGGGACGGGATAGAGAATTGAAACGCGACTGGAAGAACGTGATAGTGGGTGTTTACGGGTTCGGCGTTATGATCGTTGTTCTGGATCTGTACGTCTGGACGGGGGTGTCGATGCAGACTGTCTCCGGACTGACCCTCCCTGTGTTGACAGACCAAACGGTGACATCGATACTCACCTTCGGACTCGCGTATCCCGCTGTCGGTCTCGGGATAGGATTGCTGGGATCGTTTCTCGTCTCCTCGAGCAATATGTACCGCAAGCAGACGGCGGTTATTTTGCTGGCCGTGATGGTCACCGTCGCGGGGAGTGTGTTCTTCGAGGTCGGAGTATCCCCTCATCCGGGCCTTAACCTCACGCCGCTTTTGTTCACTGGTGAGGCGATCATCATCGTCCTCGCGCTGTTCAAATACGAGTTCCTGAACGTCGAACCCATGGCACCGGATATCGTCCTCGAAGAGATCTCCGATCCGGTGATCGTCTTGGACGAGGACGATCGAGTCGTCGACGCGAACCCACCAGCCGAGTTGTTACTCGACGACCCTGATTCCATAGGCCTCCCGCTTGTGGAGACGTTGCCGGCGCTCGCGACTGTATTCGAGGAAAACAGCACCGGCGAGACGCAGTTCCGAACCGACGGTAACGAGATCAAATGTTACGACGTCAACGACGCGCCGATCCGCGACCAGTACGGCCGCGATCGGGGGGCCGTCCTCGTGCTTCGGGACGTAACACTCCAGCAGCGCCGGGAGCAAACGCTCGAGAGCCTACAGTCGGTTACCCAGCAGTTTCTCACCGCGGCGACTGCCGAGGAAATAGTGGAGATCGCTGTGGCTGCCGGAAACGACCTATTGGATTGTCCATACTCGGGCGCGATGTTGTACGACGAGCAAAGAGATCAGTTGCGCTCGACGGCGTTTGCTGAACCCCTCGAGATCGCTTACCGGGACAGCGACATCACCGACAGCGACCCGGTCGTCGAACCGGGGGACAGCGACGTCTGGCAGGTGTTCGCGACCGGCGAACCACAGAAGGACGTCCCCATCGAACCAGGGGACGGAAACGGCCTCCCAATCGATATCGGGGGCTCGTTGCTATATCCACTCGGAGAGCACGGCGTCCTGGGGCTCAGCAGTGGCCCGGAGCACGAGGGGTTCAGCGAGGACGACTATCGGTTTGCTGAAATCCTGGCACAAACGACCGAGAACGCTCTCGACCGAATCGAGAACGAGGAGCAACTGCGTGAGAACAGGCAGCTGATCGCCGAGCGAAACGAACAGCTCGAGTTCTTCAACGGCGTCCTCAGACACGACCTACTAAACGGGATGCATGTAATCCAGGCGCACACGGATCAGCTCGACGAACTCGTCGACGGTCAGACAGCAGAACACGTCAAAACGATCGACACGTGGAGTCGGGACATCACGACCCTGGCTCAACAAGTGCGGTCGGCCTCGAACATTATCGCCGGTGAGTGTCCCGCAAACCTGGGGGCTACTGACGTCTCCAAACACCTCCGCGAGAAGGCTGAGAAGATCCGTGACAGTTACCCTTCGGTAACAGTCGAGGTAGGGGACGGGATCGACGATCTGCCGCTCGTCCGGGGCGACGACCTTCTGGCGGCAGTCGTCGAAAACCTGGTCGTAAACGCCGTTGATCACAACGACACAGACTCGCCAGCGATCACGATAGACGGCATGCATGTCGATGGGACAGTAACTATTCGGATCGCTGACAACGGCCCCGGGATCGACGACGAGATCCGTTCGAAGATCTTCGAAGAACGGTTCACGGGCGATCAGTCGGGGTCGATCGGCTTCGGCCTGTACTTCGTTCGGGTGATGATCGATCGCTACGGCGGCGGCGTCCGATTCGAGAATAACGAGCCACGCGGTTCCGTGGCGGTACTCGAATTACCGACAGCCGAACAGCCTGTCGCAGCTCCGCAGTAGTCGGGTCAGAGTGTCGGACACATCAGCGACGGCAGACCGACGATCGACCGGGGCTCAGTCACCGTGTTTATCAAGCCAGGTCACCGAATTAGGATATGGAAATCGTACCGGACACGAGCGTGGTCATCGACGGCCGCGTGTCCGAGCAGATCGCAGACGGCGAGTTCGCCGGTGCGACTGTCGTCGTCCCCGAGGCAGTCGTCGGCGAACTCGAAGCCCAGGCCAACGACGGCCGTCAGACCGGCTGGGACGGGCTCGAAGAGCTACAGAAACTCGCTGGCCTCCACGATGCCGGGGACATCGACGTCGAGTACGTCGGTCGCCGCCCGGACGCCATCGAGAAACGCGAGGCCGGCGAGGGTGAGATCGACGCGTTGATCCGGGATATCGCACAGGAACGAACGGCGACACTCGTGACGAGCGACGTCGTCCAGAGCGAGGTCGCCGGCGCGAAAGGACTGGACGTGGTCTACCTCGAACCTCACGGCCGGGACGTCGAGGACCTGGAGATAGAGAACTTCTTCGACGAGTCGACGATGTCCGTCCACCTCAAGGTCGGGGTCTCCCCGATGGCCAAGCGTGGCGAGGTCGGAGATATGCACTACCAGCGGATCCGCGACGACCCCGCAACCGAGTCAGAACTCAAAGAGTACGCCCACGAGATCGAGGAAAGTGCCCGTGCGAGCGCCGACGGCTTCATCGAACTCGACGAACCCGGAATGTCCATCGTCCAGTTCCGGGAATACCGCATCGCCATCGCTCGACCGCCCTTTTCCGACGCGATGGAAATCACGGCCGTCCGGCCGATCGTCAAGACGGACCTCGACGACTACGAGTACGCCGACGAACTCCGGGAACGACTCGCCTCCCAGCAGCGCGGCGTTCTCATCTCCGGCTCCCCCGGCGCAGGGAAGTCCACCTTCGCCCAGGCCGTCGCGGAGTACCTGACCGACAACGACTTTTCGGTCAAAACGATGGAGAAGCCCCGCGACCTCCAGGTCGGCCCGGAGATAACCCAGTACACCGCGCTAGCCGGCGAGATGAAAAAGACAGCGGACTCGCTTTTGATGGTCCGGCCCGACTACACCATCTACGATGAGGTCAGGAAGACCGACGACTTCGAGGTCTTCGCGGACATGCGCCTCGCAGGTGTGGGCATGATCGGCGTCGTCCACGCCACCCGCGCGATCGACGCCCTCCAGCGGCTCGTCGGTCGCGTGGAGCTCGGGATGATCCCGCAGATCGTCGATACCGTCATCTACATAGAGGCCGGCGAGATCGAGACAGTCTACGACGTCAAGACCGAGGTCAAGGTCCCCGAAGGGCTGATGGAAGAGGACCTCGCGCGGCCGGTCATCACCATCGCGAACTTCGAGACTGGTCGTCCGGAGTACGAGATTTACACCTTCAACCGCCAGGTCGTGACGGTTCCGCTGAACGAGGGCGAGAGCGAGGAGAGCGGCGTCGACCGGATCGCACGTCAGGAGGTAGCCCGTGAGATTCGCTCGGTCGCTGATGGGCACGTCGAGGTCGAGCTCCAGGGATCCAATCGGGCGGTCGTCTGGGTCGAACAGCACGATATCAGCCATGTCATCGGCAAGGGCGGTGGCCGAATCGCCGACATCGAGAACCGCCTGGGGATCGAAATCGATGTCCGCACCTTCGACGAGCGCCCCGGTGGGAAATCGGGCGGGTCGGACACGCCGTCCGGCGGGAGTGCCGGTACCGCGGCGACCGGCGACGTCGTCACGCCGGAGATCACGTCCCGACACGTGATCGTCCCTGCCCACGAGTACACCGGCGACACCGTCGAGGTCCAGGCCGACGGCGAGTACCTCTTCACGGCGACGGTCTCCCGAGGCGGGGAGATCCAGGTCTCGCGAGGCAGCGCCATCGCCGAGGAACTCGAAGCGGCGATTGATCGGGGCAAACAGATCGCCGTCTCGCCGTCCTGATATCGCCGACACTATCGGATTCTTCTGGCTGGAATAGTCCTGTACGTTTTTGCCGACGTGTGCATATCTCGATACGTAGGATGATCGATATCGTTCCGGATCACAGCGAGCGGTTTGCACGCAAAGTGGGGCCAGCGACTGACGACGTGATCGAGGAAATGCACGAGTTCGCCCGTGGGCGCACTCCGGATTGGGCCGAGCGGTTCCCGCAGGTAGACGAGTTCCCTACCGTCGGGCCTGAAGTCGGAGGCTGGCTCCAGATGGTCACCCGTCTCGTCGACGCCAGACGGGTGTTCGAATTCGGGTCCGGGTTCGGCTACTCTGCCTACTGGTTCGCCCGAGCGCTCCCCGTAGACGGTGAGCTCGTCCTGACCGAAGTCGACGAGCGCAAACTGGAGAAAGCGAGCGAGTTCCTGAAGAAAGGCGGGTTCGACGACGTTGCGAGGTACGAACTGGGGGATGCACTCGAGACCATAGAGCAGTACGAGGGGCCGTTCGACGTCGTACTGCTGGACCACGAGAACGACCGCTACCGGGAAGGGTTCGAAGCCGTTCGGGAAAAAGTCCCACCGGGCGGCGTGATCGTGGCCGACAATGTAATGGAAGCCCCGGGCATCGAGTTCGATCAGTTACTGGAAGCGAGCTTCGGCGGTGAACCTCCAGACAGGATCAACGATCAGACCCGGGGGATCTACGAGTATCTCGCCGCGGTTCTGGGTGTTCCCGATTTCGAGACGGCCGTGCTACCTCTCGGCGGAGGGATCACCGTCAGCCGCCGAATCGACGACTGAGAGTGAACGTTTTGGGGAATATGTTCGTCCCGTTCTCGGATTTCTGGAAAAGGTCGTCCCGTTATAAAAGGGGTTTTCATATACTGAGGCAGCATGAGCGATCGACTCGGTGCACCCGGAGACGGACCGTCCCGACGAGAGTTCCTCGCCGCGACAGGCGGGATCGGCGTGGCGGCGGCCGCCGGCTGTGCGGCGCCGGCCAACAGCGTCGAGGATAGCGGCGAGACGCTCGCCGCAGCCCAACAGACCGACTTCCCGACGACCAGTCCGCCGGAAGTCGTGCAGGCCGACGAGCAAGGCAACCAGGTCACGCTGAAGAGCCTGCCAGCGGTCCACCAGGCCCACCCCCTCGAATCGATGGGCGGCCCGGTCGAACTCCCGCGGGTCTGGGCGTTCCAGGCTGACGACGGCGATCCGAGCGTCCCCGCACCGATCATCCGCACGACAGAGGGCGAGGACATCGAGGTGACGCTGGACAACACCGACGGACTACGACCCCACACCGTACACTTCCACGGCGTTCAGAAAGCCTGGGAAGACGACGGCGTCCCGACGACGACGGGGATCACTGTCGAACCGGGCGAACAGCACACCTACACAATCCCGGCTAACGTCCCCGGGACGCACCTCTATCACTGTCACTTCCAGACCCACCGCCACATCGACATGGGGATGTACGGCATCTTCCGCGTCGATCCGGAGGGCTACGAGCCGGCAGACAAAGAGTACTTCATGACCGTCAAGGAGTGGGATTCCCGGCTCAACCGGATGATGGCAGGTGAGGACGTCTCCTACTCGCCGCGGGAGCGCGATCCGGACGTGTTCACGATCAACGGCAAAGTCGCACCCCGGACACTGCACCCCGAAGACGGATCGCCCCTCATCGTCAAGCAGGGCGACACCGTCCGAGTTCACTTCGTCAACGGCGGATACATGAGCCATCCACTGCACATCCACAACCACCGCTTCGAGCGCGTCGAGAAGGACGGCGGAGTGATCCCGGAAGCGGCTCGTCACGAGATGGATGTGACGAACGTCGCGCCAGCGGAGCGTCACACTATCGAGTTCGAAGCCGACGCCGATCCCGGGATATACCTCATGCACTGTCACAAGGTCAACCACGTGATGAACGGCAACTTCTATCCCGGGGGGATGTTGACCGGTGTCGTCTACGAAGAGGTCATGGACACCGAGATCTTCGCGAATCTGATGGAGTACGCCGGCTACGAGGTCTGAGGTGAGCGATAATGGAAGACTACACCGCTACCCGGCGGACAGTCCTCCGAGCGAGTGCGGCGGCCACCGCCGCGGGCGGACTCTCGGCGGTCGCGACGGCGGCACCTCCGTTCGACGGATGGCTCGAGAACACCAGCAACTTCGACGGACTCATCGACAGGACAGGCCAGAGCGAAGTGACGGTGTCGGTCGGCGTCTCCGGTAACGGTGGGCCGAACGGATTCGGACCGCCAGCGATCAGGGTCGACCCGGGGACGACCGTCGTCTGGGAGTGGACCGGCGACGGCTACCACAACGTCGAAGCCGAAGACGGTGCCTTCCGGAGCGAGTCGACCGATTCGGCCGGCTACACTTTCGAACAAATCTTCGAGGAGGAGGGTGTCGTCAAGTACCTCTGTCGACCCCACGAACCGATGGGGATGAAAGGCGCCGTCGTGGTCGGGGACGCCGAGGTCGCCATCGACGACGTGGCGGCCGGCGAAGACAGGTTCGGTGGAGCGGACTACGGCGACTGGTTCGACGACGTCGGGAACTTCGAAGGGACGGTCGACAGGACCGGCCAAGAGAGAGTGACAGTCAAGGTAGGGTCCGAAGGCAACAACGGTGTGCTGGCCTTCGATCCGCCGGCCGTGCGCGTCGACCCGGGGACGACCGTCGTCTGGGAGTGGACCGGTGTCGGCGGGGCGCATAACGTCGTCGCCGAGGACGGTCGCTTCGAGAGTGAACTTACCGGCGACGCCGACCACACCTTCGAGCGGGCGGTCGAGAGCGGGCTTATCAAGTACTACTGCTTGCCGCACAAGGAGATGGGGATGAAAGGCGCGGTAGTGGTCGACGGCACGTCGAGCGGCGGACTGACTGCCCCAGGTGCCTTGCTCTCGATAGGAGGGGGACTCGGCCTCACTGCCGGGCTATTCGGCCTGTTCGGGACCGCTATTCGGGAACGCTCGATAGGTTACGACGAGTGATAGTGACTGCTGTAACGATTTACCGGTACGATCGCCTGCTATCGGGCGATCGACCCGGAACAGACTTACAGCAGTCACTATGAGGAGGTTCGGCTTCGATTACCACATTTGAAAACTGTCCCCAAACACCTTAGACCGAGTACCCTTGTCAGTCACGTAATGACCGATCTGAACCGTGAGAGAGACGCGTCCGTGACTCGCCCCGCGAGCACACCGCGAGGTGGGTGTCGTGAACGTTGACGCAGATTCACTCGAACAATTGAACTTGCGGACCAGAGAGGGTGCCGAGCGAGCGGGTGCCCGATTCGGTGAAGCGGTCGATCTGGAGACGACCATTGGCGCGACGAGGATCACGATCGCGAGCCAGCACGATCTCGTAGCGGAGTTACTGGCCGGCGATGAGGAATGTATCGAGTTTGGGGTGAGCGGACCGCTGTCGGGGACGGCGATCCTGTCGTTCGACGAAGCTGCCCGATCATTGATCCGCGAGTCGGGGACGGACGACGATGTCGACGACCTGGCGGCGGAGTTGCTCGACGCGTTCGTCGAAGAATGGCAAAGCTATGTCGGAGGTAATCTCTCTATCGAATCGGTGACCTACGTCCCGAATCCGGCCGCCCACGACTTCGGGATCGGGTCGCTAACGGAGGAAACCGAGAGCACACCCCTGTTTCAGGGGAGCATCGACGTGACAGACAGCCGCGGGCGCGTCAAGCTCTATCTCGTTCCCGACTCCGATTCCATGGTGACGCTCCTATCCGGCGAAGGAGACCAGACAGAAACGTCCGGTTCCTTCGGTATGGATGAGACGGAATCGGACGCGTTCGAAGCATCTGACGACGAGTCGGACTCGGTCGGTGGAGACAGCGGTCTGTTTGACGAGGAGTCAGAGACCTCAACCCCGTTGCCGCTGGACAAGCTCACGATGTTTTCGGACCTGACGCGAGCGGGAACCCGTGCCGCCGCCGATAGAGTGACGGCCTTTACGGGCGTCGAGACCGAGACCGAGATCTCGGGTATCAACTTCACGCCGATCGACGACATCTCGACGCATCTGGACGCGGACTCCTACGTCGGGACTACGATCGCCTTCCAGGGAAAACCCAGCGGACATCTCGCAATCATGTTTCCGGCGGAATCCGCCCGGCTGATAGCCGAAGAGATGCTCCCGACGGACCCGGACGGAGAGGGTCTGACCCGGATGCACGAGAGTGCGCTCGAAGAGCTCGGGAACGTCATGGCCTCGGGGTTCATCGACGGCTGGGCGAACGTCCTCCAGACGACCGTCGATCACGCGCCACCCGAGTTCAGCGACGACATGGAGATGACGCTACTTGAGCTGGTGACCGAGCAACTCGGCCCCTTCCAGACCCACGCCTACACCATCGAGTCCCGGATCACTACCGATTCGATCGCGTTCGACTGCGAGATCCACGCACTACCCAACGAGACTCAACTGAGCGAAGCGTTGGATAATCTGCTGGTGGCTCGACGCGATCAGACCGCAGCCGACCCTGACGAGGTTTTCTAGCACCTGCGTTTTTGCTCCCGACACCCCTACGACGAGTATGACTGTCCTCGTCCTGGGTGACCAGCTGAACGCGGACGTCGGGCCGCTGGCTTCCAGGCCCGACGACTCTGTCC
>JAZKRQ010000097.1:0-9715 GCA_036628575.1 Halapricum sp. | reverse complement strand
TCGGCCTCGAACCAGCCGCTCCCTCGCCATCGGGAAAGAGCGTTGCGGGCGTCGGTACGGGCGTAACGGTCAAGGGGAAGACGGCGTCGATCGCTGTAAACCCGCTACTCGACGCCTGGACGGCAGCTGGAACGGGAGGAAGATAGCGATGGGGCGAACCAATCCAACGTACCGAGATGCGCTGCGAGCGATCGAGAGACGGTGGGCAGATTTCCGGAGAGCGCTCCGCCGCCGCGATCAACCCCGCTTCGATCGATTGTTCGCCTACGCGCGTGAACACGCCGACGCCAGCGGCCTGTTGAATCATCAAAGCCCATTGCTGCCGACTCTCCTCAGCATCGATCTCGAACAGGAGGCCAGACTCGATAACCACGAAGACCGTCTCGACCAGCTCGAAGCACGGCTCGAATCGGAGAGCGATCGACAGCACGATCCGGGGGAGGGGACGTCTCGATGACGGAACTCGACACTGTGGCATTCGATATCGAGACAACCGGATTCACGACGGCGGATCGACTGACAGTCGTCGGCTTCGATGCGGACGTCAGTTCACGCGTGTTTCTCAACGTCGATGAGAGGTCTCACCCTGGTACTCTCGAACAGCGTCTCAACAACGCCGTGACTACCCCCGTGACGCTCTCGCTGCACGATACCGAGCCGGCACTGTTACAGGCGGTCACGACTTTCGTCGAATCAACGATCAGCCAACAAGAAGTCAAACTCGTCGCGTACAACGGTGAAACGTGGAACGGCGGCTTCGATCTACCGTTTCTTCGGACGCGACTCAGTCAGCACAATCTCGACTGGCCGTTTACCGAGTTGCCCTACATCGACGTGTTGGGGGTCTTCGAGTCACGATTCAACACGACGGACACGACGCTCGTCAGCGTGTACGACGAACTCATCGGCGGCAGGTTGAGTGCCATCGATCCGTTCACCGAGAGCGCCGAGGCTGTCGACGCATGGCAGGAAGGAGAGTTCGAGCCGGTCGTATTGCACAACATCGCCGACATCCGGCGGACGCGTGCACTGATGAATCTGGCCGAGCGGTACTGTTCGAAATCCGATTTCCAGATGAAATCACTCGATCCTGTCACGGGGTAACTATGTCGCCAGACACGTCTACCGAAGCCGTGCTTTTCGGCGTTGCTGTCCGGATCCGAGGCGTGGCAGTATGCCGAGGGAGGGTCAGTGACTGATGCCGTTTACGCTCGACTTCCTCGATGACGGACGTGTCCTCGAATGGGACGCGACCGCCGACGGCGCCGTCGTGACAGAGCGAGAAGGGTACGCGCCGCGTTTCTACGTCGGCTCGCGCTCACCCGACGGCGACATCGACTTCGCGGATCTCCGCGGATTCTGCGAGCGTCATCCGGACGTCGTTACGACCGAGATGCTGTCTCGGCGGCCCGACTTCCGTCGTAACGACGAACGCGTCGTCGCTGTCGACGTCAGTCACATCAACCGGATTACACCACTTGCCCGCCAGATACGCCAGTGGTCAGCGTCTCCAATCGGGGATCTCGCCTGCTTCAACGTCGACTTCTCGCGAGAGTTTCGGTACTGTCTGGAGAACGACGTCGATCCAACGCCGACGGCGGGCCTGTCGAGACTCCGGCTCAGTGTCCCGATGACCGAAACGAGTGGCGATGCATACACGGAGCTGACCGTCGCCGGCGAGACCGTGACGGGATCACCGGAGGACATCCTGACGACGGTCCAGGCTGCGGTTGAGACACACGACCCGGACATCCTGGTCTGCTCGACGAGCGATATCGTCCCGACGCTGTACGAAATGGCCGCGACCGCCGGCGTTGGAGACTTTTCGCTGAGTCGGTGGCCCGACGTCGAGTACCAGCAGCTCGCGAGTCGGTCGACGTACGCGAGTTACGGCCAGGTCGGGCACTCCCCAGCGCGGTACAACGTGCCCGGCCGGGCGATCATCGACGAGTCGAACACGTTCTTCTACGGCGAGACGAACCTCGACGGCGTCCTCGACCTCGTCTCGCGCTCGAGGAAACCAGTCCAGGAACTCGCGTGGGCATCGATCGGGAACGTCCTCACCGCGATCCAGATCCGCGAAGCCCACGACCGCGGCGTCTTGGTACCGTGGCACTCCTGGCGCCACGAGTTGTACAAGTCGATGAGGACGCTCCACGATGCCGACCGGGGCGGGTTCATCTTCGCACCCGAAGTCGGCCTCCACGAGGACGTCCACGAACTCGATTTCGCCTCGTTGTATCCGAACATCATCTGCACGCGGAACGTCTCACCCGACGTCGTCCGCTGTGAATGTCATCGTGACCGCGAGGATGTCCCCGAACTCGGTTACGGGATCTGTGACGAGCGTGGCTACCTCGTCGACGTCCTCCAACCGATTATCGATGCTCGCGACGAGATCAAGACCGCGATCCGTCGCGAACGGCAGCGGGAGGACCCCGACGACGAGCGACTCCGGGAACTAGAAGGCCGATCGAAAGCGCTCAAGTGGATCCTCGTCGCCTGCTTCGGATATCAGGGATTCAGCAATGCGAAATTCGGCCGAATCGAGTGTCACGAGGCGATCAACGCATTCGCACGCGAGATCCTGTTGACGGCGAAACGGCACCTGGAGGCCGGCGGCTGGCAGGTCCTTCACGGGATCGTCGATTCGATCTGGGTGACTCCTGACCCGGCCGTGGCGGACACCCAGCGGGAAGGCCTCGATACGCTCGCGACGGAGGTCACGGAAGCCGTCGACATCCGGCTCGAACACGAAGCCCACTACGAGTGGGTGGCGTTCGTCCCGCAGCGCGAGAGCGAGGCCGGCGCGTTGACGAAGTATTTCGGGAAAGTCGCTGACAGAGACGAATTCAAGATCAGGGGGATCGAGGCCCGGCAGCGGTCGACCCCACAGTTCATCGGGGACGTCCAGCGTGAGTGTCTCGACCGACTCGATGCAACGCAGTCCCCAGAAGCAGTGCTTGCGTATCTCAAGAAAGCGCTGGACACGCTCCGATCCGGGGACGTTGCTCCCGAGCGGCTCCTTGAACGGAATCGTATCTCCAAGCCGCTCGACGACTACACCCAGACCACCCGGAACGTCGCGGCGCTCGAACGTGCTCGCGACCAGGGCCTCGCCGTCCATCCCGGGCAGGACGTCGAGTACGTCGTTGTCGACGACGAGAAGTCCGCACGTGACCGCGTCGCCCTTGCTTACGAGGACGTCGAGACCTACGACACGGCATACTACGAGCGACAACTCGTCAGAGCCGTCGAAAGTGTGCTGTCACCGCTCGGGTGGGATCGGACGGACATCCGCCAGGCACTGGCCGAGACTCGCGAAACCGACTTGACGGCATTTACGACGAGTACCGAAGAGTGACTCAGTCGAGGTCAGTGGCTGTGATATACAGCGCATCACTTACGAGGCTGAGACCCTGAAGAGGTGTACGAGTAATGTCACCGATCGAGAGTCCTGACGCTGACGGCACGAGTCGCGACACGAGGGGAGTCCGGTGTCCCGCGTGTCGATCTGCACTGGACGACCTCGGCCAGCGAGGGCTCTCGTTTATGCTACTCGATGGACTGACGATCCCGCTCGTCGGCTGTGACAGGCACCTCGAACAATTCACGACCGCCTGCGGGCTGACCTCGACCGAGACGGTCACGCACCTCACACACCGACCGGCCGGTGGGATCCACTGTCCCGCGTGCCGGTTATCGGTCCACGAACCCGGCTATCCGCTGGTCCCGGTCGGGGAGGGCGCCGTCATGATACTCGGATGCGAACGACATCAGGCAGAAGCCCTGGGCCGTTTCAGCGCCGGGAGTAAGACTCAGCAGCGACTCACAGCCGACCTCGGCTCGATCAATTGAGATCCCGCTCCACAGCTATCATCCGGCCGACTTTTGCGGATGGGAGCACTGGATCCGAGTATGCGCGCAGCCGTCTACCACGGACCGGAAGACATCCGCGTCGAAGACGTTCCGCGGCCCGAAATCGAGTCGCCCGGCGACGCACTCGTCCGAGTTACCCACACCTGCGTCTGCGGGTCGGACCTGTGGCCCTATCGCGGTGAGAGCGACCGTGACACCCCGTCGCGGATCGGCCACGAACCGATGGGGATCGTCGAAGCCGTCGGCGGGGACGTCACTAGCGTCGAACCCGGCGATCGAGTGTTCGCTCCGTTCGTCATCAGCTGTGGCGAGTGTGAGTTCTGCCGCCGCGGCCTCCACACCTCCTGTGTCAACGGTGACTCCTGGAGCGGCGAGAACGGCGGCGCCCAGGGCGAATACGTCCGCGCCCCGCACGCCGACGGGACGCTCGTCCGCGTCCCGGATCGCCACGCCGACGACGAGGATACCCTGCGGTCGATCCTCCCGCTGACCGACGTTATGGGGACCGGCCACCACGCCGCCCTCAGCGCCGGCGTCGAACCGGGCAGTACCTGTGTCGTCGTCGGAGACGGCGCCGTCGGGCTGTGCGGTGTCCTCGCCGCCCGTCGGCTCGGTGCTGCACGTATCATCGCCGTCGGTCACCACGAGGACCGCCTGGAGATCGCCGAGGAGTTCGGCGCGACAGAGACCGTCCTCGGCACGGCCCACGACGACGCCGGGGAGTACGTCGTGGATCTCACTCACGGCGGCGCAGAGCACGTCCTCGAATGTGTCGGGGCCGCAAGCGCCATGGAGACGGCAGTCTCAGCGGCCCGCCCGGGCGGAACGGTCGGGTACGTCGGCGTCCCGCACGGCGTCGGGAGCGACGGCATGCCGATGTTCGACTTCTTCGGCGATAACGTCGCGCTGCGCGGGGGCGTCGCTCCGGTCCGTGCGTACGCGGAAGAGTTGCTCGCGGACGTCCTCGGTGGGACCCTCGACCCGTCACCGATCTTCACCAAAACCGTCACGCTGGAGAACGTCGCGGAAGGTTACCGGGCGATGGATCAGCGCGACGCGCTGAAAGTCCTCGTCAAGCCGGACCACTGATAGTGACTGCTGTTCCCATTTACCGGTGTGACCGCGTGCAGTCGTGCGGTCGCACCGGTAAATCGTTACAGTAATCACTATTAGGCCACCCCGAACTATCCGGAAGCCGGAGTGTGACCGGTCGCCTCCTCGAAGGCGTCCGCGATGGCGACGACCCCCTCGGCGAATCGCCGGAGTTCGTCGCCGTCCCGTATCGAGGACTTCGTCTCGACGGTGACCGTCGCGGCGTCGCCCGGAACCCGCTCGGCGAGATTGTCAACGGGGAACTCGACGATCGAGCCCTCGAGCTCTTCGTTGCGTGCCTCGGCCCAGTCGGTGACCACGCCGGACGCGTCGCCGAGGGAACCGATAGTCAGGTCTTCGATCGCGCGTAACGCGTCCCCAGATAACCCATCGTCGACAGCCTCTATAGCCGCCATCGATGTCCCGACGAGAACGAGGTCACCCGTCTCGGCGGCGACGAGGCCTTCCACGGCTGAGACGGTCCCGGCCATGTCGTCGAAGTCAAGCGTCCCGATCCCAGCGTCGACAGTTCCTCCAGTGCTGCCAACCACCAACCCGTGATCGGCGGGATCGGCCAGCCCCGCCCCACAGAGTGTGAACGTAACTCGCGTCGAATCCTGGCCTCCGCCCGTCTTGCGCTTGTCGTAGCTGGCAGTGACGGTCCGACCGTCGACAGTGCCTGTCAGCACCGGCCCGCTCGCGTCCCTGTCGTCGCCGACCCGGCTGAGACCCGCCTGCTGACCCGTCTCCTGCCACTCGGCGTGTTCGGCCCCTCTGTGGAGGGTGCTGATGAGGAGATACCCGGTGAGGGCGGCCACGGCAGTGCCGGCCAACGCGCCCGTCGACCCACCGGGAACGTCCGAGAAGGACAGCCACGGCTCAGTGTAGCCCAGGTCGACGCTCACCCACGCCCCGAACGCGAGAGCCAACCAGACGACCCTCGCTGCGCCGTAGAACGTTTTCTTCAGCCCCACGGAGGGTCACCTCGACCGCCGTGTCGGCCGGGAAACGACGTAATCCCGGCTTCGAGCACTACAGCATCGCGTCGAAGTGGCACCACTGACCCGGACTCGGCCGGCTTTGGGTCGCCGTTCGCCCGTGTTCGGAGAGTCGTCGGGTAACCGTGCCGGACTCTTGCCGAGTGGTTCGGTAGCGTATACCTTTCTCCGGGGGCGTCGGTAGCGGCGGCGAGTACTCGACCCGGTGAAACCTGCGAGGCTCCGCCGGCAGCGATCACCCTGATAGAGTATGACATAGTCTACTACCCATTCCATTTCCTCACGCTTTATTTATTCGCTAGATACCTTTGCCGATCGGATCGGTGTGACGGTCCTCCGGGTGGTGGACCGCTGTGTCGACGACAGTTGGGTCTCGGCCGACTCGGAACGTGCGACGCCGTTCCGCCCGATTTCTCCGTCGACCGGATCGAGCCGTGGAGGCGTGAGCCCCCATAGAGCACTACCGCTTCGAAAGTCGCAACGAACGAAAACCGTCGGTCGGAACACCGGAGCGGTTTTGTATTTGACACGACAACATGACACATGCCGACTGTCACGTTTCGAGGCCAAGAAATCGAGTGTGAAACGGGCGCGACTCTACGGGACGTCCTCTTAGAGGCGGGTCTGTCACCGCACAACGGCCGGGCAGACCTGCTCAATTGCGGCGGCCACGGCACGTGTGGGACCTGCGCAGTCGAGGTCTCCGGCGACGTGAGCGCTCCCGGACGTCAGGAAAAACTCCGGTTGTCGGTTCCACCGCACGACGCCGATGCCGGACTCCGTCTCGCCTGTCAGACCCGTGTCCAGGGCGACGTGACTGTCGAGAAGTACCCGGGCTTCTGGGGTCAACACACGAACGACCCCGATCATTGAGATCACTCCCGTGCTAAACGCGAGGTTTCTTCCGTTGGGGTTCAGCTACCGATCCACGGAGGGAACTTGCGGGTTTGTGCGCGGTTCTTTGGGACTTTCGTGGGAGTGTGGTTTCCCCGACCAATCGTGGTCGTCCCACCCGAATCGAAGGTTGGCCCTGTTCACGCTCTATGTGCGTCGTCGCCACCGCCTCGACAAGCTACGTTTGTTTTAACATGGGCCCCCAGGCAAGCGTCAATATGAGTCAAATATATTCGCTCCGGTCAGTATAGATTCGATACGTGAAAGTCGAGTTCGAGTGCATAATTTGCGGTGAAACAGCGATTGCAACGGTGAACGAAGAAGACACACGTTCCAATGACGATCCCGTAAAGACGCTACGTGATTGTCCTAACTGTAATATAGAAACGATCTGGATAGAATCCTGACGGGCCAACACGCTCTCACGTCGACGTGAACGAGCCTGCCCTGCTCGCGCTTGCGAGTGCTCCGTGAGCAGCGGGGCTCATCGCCCGCGATTGACTGTCCCCATCGCGCCGGTCTGCCCGCGCGTCTCGTCAGTACGCTCTGACGGCGGGGTCGAATCCGACCGGAGGTTCCCGAACCCGAGCGCAGCCACGGCCACGATGACAACGAGCCATAGGAGGGTGCCGAGACCGGCACCGCCGACCGTGCCGCTCATCGCGGCTGAGCCGCCGACGAAACCACCCATTCCGCCCTGGCCCCCACCATGTGCAGCGGCCGGAACAGCCAGCGTGAGGAGCACGACGAGCGACCCGACACCCGTTGCGACGGCCAAGCTACCGGTTCTCATCGGCATCCCCCCGGGCCTCGGTGGTGGCCGTCGCGAGGTGCCGACTCATCCGTCTCGTTCGTCCACACGTCATCATCCCGGTTCTTGTCGGCCCACGAATCGTGCGGACCGTAGGTCCCGTTTGTCCGCTCGCCCCGGTCCGCGGCGTTCACCCACGCGCCGTGGTGCACGGGACCGTGTAGACTACGCGTTTCGTTCGTCCACTCGTCGTTGTGCGTGTCGTTCGGCCACGGACCGTGCTGGTGTTCGGGACCCACGGGGCCGTGACCCGGACGATCACTGTCAGTCACGTCCGACCGATTGTCTACCATTGACCCATGGTGAGGGGTCGTATCGAGCGACGGTTCCTGAGCGATGTCGTCAGTAGCGGGAATCGCGGTGAGCCCACCGTGGGCGCTCACGATCGGGACGAGCAGTGCAACGCCGAGCAGTGCGGCCGCCACGAGCAGCCAGCGGTTCGAGCGGTTCGTCATTGGATGATCACTCTACCACCCTCTTGGGGAGGCGAGTAGTTATTCCCGTGGATGGAAACGAACTGTTCAGATCGTTTTAGAGTGTGTATAAACGGATCAGAACGTCCGTCATATGCGAGAGCGTTCGTCCGGCACGGTATCTATTAAATCTCGTTCAGCGTGCTCGCGCTCGGCGAAGGCGGCTGCCATCTGGCTCCGCCCCGCATTGTGGACACAAACGAGATCAAGCCAAATCCAGTCCTGAAAGCGTCTTTTGGGATCGTTCACGCACTCTTGTTGTAGTCATCCTCAAACGACAGATACTGGAGGGACACTTTTTATCACTATTCAGACTGCTCCTCTGGACATATATGTTATGGCATAATTATAATATATTTAATAATATCCGGCAACTTTGGCCGGATTACACCGCGTCGGGATTGGATGTTTGGCGATACATATACGTACTCAGACAATATTAGTCATATGTGAAACGAATCCTCATATCACGACGAAAGTTCGTGACTGGAACGACTGCAGCAGCAGCCACCCTTGCTGGGTGCACCGGTAACGAGGCCGCAGACGACGACAATTCAGGTGACAGTTCCGGAGACAAAACCGATAGCGAGTCGACGAACGTCTCGAACGCAATCCAAGAAACCGATGAAACATCTGAGGAGGAGAGCGATCCGGCACCTGGAAGCAGTCCGGATCCGAACTGTAGCCGGCTTGCAGGTGATCCGGTCCCTTACGATGCCAGCGATACGGTGTTCGTCTTCTCGTTCGACTACATCGACAGCTGGGAGCTAGCAGAGCCGCTCGCGGGACCTGGGGGAAGAACACAGGGCATCACTAGCCCAGTAGTCACTGTCGACGGTGAGCCGGAGAGCGCCGGCATCCAGGTCATTCAGTCTTCTGACCCACTCTCCGCGAGCGAGGTCGATTCGGAAATCGCTGCAGGAACCGAAGGCCAGTACGCTCGCTTCGAGGTAGTCGGCGAACAGGAGTTCGACGGAGAAATGATCCGAGTCGTCGGGATTTCGGGCTCCGATCCGTCGTTCTATCAGATGTGGCTCCCTTACGGGCCTGCCGACCGACGTCAATACTACTCGCTGACGATAAACACGCTTACCAGTATCCTCCGGCTGAACGAGGACAACGAGAGCGTGACACTGTGTGACGACCCGGTGTACACAGCCGCTGAGACGGTGCGCGAGAGCCTGCGACCGAATCCAGATACGACCATCGAGGAGGTCTGACCCGGATGCCCAACAGAGACACGACCCTGACGCGCCGACAGGTCCTCCTCGGAACGGCTGGAGTCGCGACCGTTCTGGCAGGCTGTTCAGGAGGTGACACATCCACTGACGGAGACGATACCGAGCAAGGTGACGGCGATCGAACACCGACGGCGACGCCGGACAGTACCGGACAGACGGGTGACACCACCATCACGCGGTCCCCCACCCAAACGGCTGATGACGAGACGACGACACCGGACAGCCCGGACTCGGTCTGTGCCCCCATAGCCGGGAGTCCGATCGCATACGATGTCTCGGGGACGCCGTACGTCTTCGCGTTCGACTACCCCGAGACGTGGACTGTCG
>JAZKRQ010000096.1:0-9872 GCA_036628575.1 Halapricum sp. | reverse complement strand
GACCGCACGACGCCGTGCGGTCGACCCGGAACAGACTTACAGTAATCACTATTAGACGGTATTCGGCTTGTTCCCGAACCGACTGCTGAGCGTCTTAATCCGCGACAACTCCTCGATTACGAGTCACACCGTGAGGACTGTGTTCGCTGGCTACTCTCGTTCGGGAAGGACCCCGAACATGCTGAAGGATACGCGTTCAATACTGTCGCAGGTCGTGCGGCTAGAATGGATATCTTCTACCGATGGGTCTGGGAGGAATACGACGGGTACACGACGAACGTCACGCACGAGCACGCCGATGCATTTCTGAAGCATCTCGCCTACGAGGACCGGTCTGACGCCGACCGTTCAAATCATCTGAAGGCTCTAAAGATGCTGTATAAATGGCGTCATCATGAGCAAGGGAGGGACCAATGGGATCCCGCGCTCCAATTCTCTGATTCGACAGGCACTTCGAATCCTCGGGACTACCTGACACGTGATGAGCGGTCAAAGGTCCGCGAAGCCGCACTCGAATACGGAAGTGTACCCTCGTATAACAACCTCTCACCTTCCGAGCGCGACCAGTGGAAAGCCTATCTAGCTCAGCGATTTGAGAAGCCGAAATCGGAAGTGACTCCGGAAGACTGGGACCGGGCGAATGGCTGGAAAATCCCGAGTCTGGTTTGGACTTCACTCGACGCAGGCCTTCGACCCATCGAGGTAGGGCGGGCAACCGTTGATTGGGTAGACATTGAGAACAGTGCCTTGCGAATCCCTAAGGAAGAATCCTCGAAGAATACCGACAACTGGATCGTCGGCCTCCAGGACCGAACTGCGGACGTCCTCGACCGGTGGCTCGACCACCGTGACGTCTGTGAGCGCTACGACGACACGGACAAACTCTGGCTGACGCAGCGCGGCAACGAACACAGCTCGCATTCGCTCAAGTACCTCGTGAACAAACTCTGTGACATCGCCGGCATCGACACGGGCGACCGGAGCATGACGTGGTACTCGATCCGCCACTCCACCGGCACGTACATGACCCGCGAAGAAGACCTCGCCGCCGCACAGGCGCAGCTCCGCCACAAGAGCCCTGAGACGACCATGAAGTACGATCAGACGCCCGTCGAAGACCGGCGGAACGCGCTGAACCGAATGGAGTAGCCGTCGCCAACTCACTCACCCAGAGGTCGCTCCGGTCTCGCCGTTCAACTCTTTAAACAACTCCAACAGTACGCTCGCGTCCCCACTCATAGTGATTACTGTAAGTCTGTTCCGGGTCGACCGCACGGCGTCGTGCGGTCGCACCGGTAAATCGTTACAGTAATCACTATCAGAATCTGTGCGACCTCGCTCTCACTAAGTTCACCGCTGGCTCGCGCTTGACCGAGTTCTCGAACGCCACTCACCGACGTTCGCTGAACCTCCCGGACCACCTCCGAGTAGTGCTCGCGCGTCGTGTCTAGGCCTCCGTGTCGGAGGAGGTCGCCCGCCATTTCGAGGCTGTCGTATTCCTTGAGATACGTTCCCGACGTCCGTCGGATGCTATACCAGGTGATTTTGCGGCCGTCCTGATCGATACCGGCCTCGTTGCACAGCTTCTCCAGAAGATCGTTCAGCGTTTTCGAGGTGTATCGATTCCCTCGTTCGTTCAACCAGAGGGCGTCAGCGTCGTCGTACGTCTCGTATTGCTCGCGTTCGTCCAGCCACGTCGCTAACTGTTCCTGAGTCGGTTGGGACAACGAGAGTTCGTTCGATTCGCGTTGCTTCGACGCTTTCTCGTCCGGGATGTCCAGAACGCCGCGTTCGAGATTGAGCCAATCGACGGTGGCCCGATGGATCTCGATCGGTGGTAGTGCCAAATCCTGACCTGTCATCACGAGCGACGGGATCTTGGCGCCGTTCTCTTCGTGCGTCCAGTCGTCGGCACCGACCCGAGATTTCGGCTTGTGGAACCGTTGAGCTAACCGTGCGTTGATCTCGTCTCGCTCCTCAGGTGAGGCTTCCTCGTCTTCCGGAAGTTCGTTGAGGCATTTCGCGGCCTCCGTTAAGCGACCGAACTCTTCGAGGGAGAACGTGTCTGAGCTATCGTACGAGGACTGGCCGAACGTCTCCTGAGGCTCATATTCGGCCCATTCGTCAGCGTCGAATTCCTTGGCTTTCCAGAGAGAGTACTTCTGGAGAGTGTTTACGAACTTCCGTTTGCTGTTTCCTCCGTACGGTTCGCCGTTCTTCGTTCGGAACTCGTCGCTTTCCAATAGATCGACGAACGCGGATGCCTGAGTGGGCGTGACGAGCCCTGATAGTGATTACTGTAGGTCTGTTCCGGGTCGACCGCACGACTGAGTGCGGTCGTACCGGTAAATCGCTACAGTAATCACTATGAGTCATGCCCGGCTTCCCGCCAGAGGGCGGTGCCCTGATTCGTTTTCCGGGCGTGAGGAAATGCGGCTACAGAACAACCTCCACCTCATTCAGACTACACAGCGTCCAATTGTCGCCGACATCGTCAGCGAGCGCATCGACGAACCCGTTCTTCGAGAACAACGCGAATTCTTCGTCCCGGTTGTCCGGCCCCCAGCGAACACGCTCGGCTTTCTCCCGTAGCTGCGAAACGAGTGCCTGGCCAACCGGCTCGCTCGTCCATTTACATTCAGCGAACAGAATTCGGTCGGCATCCGAGGCGAGCCCGACGATGTCGATCTCGTCTTCCCCGTACCACCACCGCCCGATCTCGGAATACGACTCGAGTTCGCCACGACGAATCGCTGCCCAGACGACTTCCTGACAGACGGCCTCGAACGTCGTTGCCACGTGGTCGGGGAGATTCGGCTCGATCGTCCCATCGTAGACGATGCCAGGTGCTTCTTCGATGCTGGAGCGATTCGGTTCGACGAACCGGAACCAGAACCGGAGGAACTCGTCGGCCACCTGGTACCGCGACCGCTTGGACTGATTTGCCGACGCGGTCACAGGGACCTCGCGGTCGATCAATCGCAACCGCCGGAGCGTCTGGAGGTACTTCGACAGCGGCCCCGAATCGATGCCGGTCGCCCCCGAGATCTCGTTGGGAGTCGTGTGCCCGGTTGCGATCGCCTCAAGGATACTCATGTATCGGGCGGGCTTCCGTAACTCGGTGCGGAGGAGGAATTCGGGCTCGTTGTAGAGGCGGGCTGTCGGGGAGAGAATATGCGTCCGAATGTTCTCCGTGAGAGGGTGGTCGTAGTCGAAGAGGGTGAGATACATGGGGGTGCCACCCGTGACCGCGAACGACCGGATTGCGTCCTCGATATCGTAGGCGATGACGTCGCGGGCCTGCTGGAAGGAAAACGGCTGCACGTCGATTTGGCCCGTGCGACGACCATATAGCGGGCTCTCGTGGCCGAGCACCTCTGATTCCATCGTGCTCACGCTCGAGCCACACAGCACGAGCATCGAATCGGTTTCCTGGAGTTGTTCATCGACGAACGACTGGAGATATGAGGGAAGGGAATCGTTTTCCTCCACGAGGTAGGGGAATTCGTCGATGGCAACGACGAGGCGTTCGGTGGCGAGTTTCTCGCCGAGGTAGTCCAAGGCCTCATCCCAGCCGTTGATACGGGGGACGCGGTCGTCGAAGTAGTCAGCGACTTTCTCGACAAACTTCTCGCGCTGTCGCTCTTCGGCTTCCTGGGCCGCCAGGAAGTAGATATGTGGTCGATCACCACAGAATTCCTTGAGGAGTTCGGTTTTCCCGACGCGACGTCGGCCGTAGATCACATAGACGTCGTGGCCCGGTGACTCGAACGCCGTGTCGAGGACGTCGAGCTCTTCCCTCCGATTGTAGAAGGTCATACTCTGAATAATGATTATCTCGATAATGACTTATAGCTTCCTCCCGGGCTCACCGTCACCCCCATCTTCATGAGCTGGTGATAGCATTATACCGTCATGGCAAGTACGGCGTCGCCGCTCTCGGAACCGCGCGTGTTGGCGCACGCGAAGCGCCGCCTGTTCCCCGACGACGCCGACGACGGGTACGCGGTCGTCGATACCCAGTTCTCGTCCGACCAGTGGCTCGCTAACGAGTCCATCGATTCGGACATCACGGACGAACTGGCGCCGTTCAACCACGTCCGCGTCGGCTCCGGCTACCCCGACCTCGTCGGCGTTCGACTGCTCAGCGACGAGTTACTGGCCGTGGACCGCCTCGGTGACGACCCCCCGCTGGTGGTCGTCGAAGCGAAAGGCCACACGAATCGACGCGTCGCTGACGTCGAGCGCGGGATCGTCCAGGCATACGACCGGCTCCATGAAGCCAACGCCGCGTACGTTGCAGCACCAGCCGACACCGTCTCACAGTCCGCACGGACGCTCGCTCGTGAGTTGAACGTCGGCATCCTCGGCGTGACGCCCGACGGTAGCGTCGAGCCAGTCGAAACCCCTCGTGTCGTCGGAAACCGGACGACGACGGAGACGACGGCCATCCGGTTTCAGGCGAGTGCGCAAGGCGTCGCCGGCAAGTCGTTCGGCCTCAATCATCCGAAGAACTACCTCGCGTACCCGCTCGCCGTCTACCACGAGCGGGACACAGAACAGGTCCTGTCGGAGTACGTCGTGCGTGCCACTGATGACGCGCGGACGGGGGCGGCCTTTCTGAACCTCATCGACGACCAACCCGCCGCTACTCGGCTGACTCCCCTCGGACGGGAGGTTGTCCGGTTCGCGCTGCGGGAGTACGGGTCGGTCGAGGCCGCGCTGCGAGCGTTCGACGACTGGAAGCGCTCGCGGGAACGCTTCTGTGACCTGGCGCCGAAGTGGGGGATGCTCACCAGACGCGTCGTTTACGACTATCCGGCGACGCAGTTACTCGTCGAGGAACTCCAGCACATGCACGAGGACGGGATCACCGAACCGAGCCTCCCCGACGTCGTCGAGTACCTTCACGAGTTGCACCCGTCGTTTACCATCGAACTGTTCGTCCGCGGGGACGACGACATCCGGAGTCGCGTCCTGAACGCCGACGGGGAGTTACAACGCGAGTCCCTCACCGACGGTGACGTCTACCATTCGCCCACCGTGTTCCAGCTCAAGGCCATGCTGTATCACGCCGGGATCTTGACCTCGCGGGGCGCGGAGCCGTCGAACCTGGAGCCGACGACTGACGTATGGGCGTTACGTGAGTCGGTGTAACCGTCGCGCTGTGTTGTGTACCAACCGAGTCAGGGGCCGTACTGCTCTTTGATTTGCTCGGGAGTCGGCTGATTGGCCGATAGCATCTGATGCGTTGCTTTGTCCACCTGGACACCGTCGAGCGCTGGGGTTTATGAACGACGGCCGCTTGCGACGAGACATGACCGTAGACACCACTCGTGTCGTACGATCGTGGCCCGATCGGCTTCGACAGCCCGCTTTTCCGGTACGGCCGTGGACGAGGGGATAGTGTGGCCGAAATTGTCACCGTCGGGAGTGCGGTCGTCGATCGTGTCTATGCTGTGACGAACCTCCCGGAGCCGGACGGCGGCGCGTTCGTCACCGACTCTCAAAGGCGGGCCGGTGGCGTTGCCGCGAACGTGGCCTGTGCGCTTGCCGCGCTTGATCACGACACGGCGGTCGTCTCAAGGACAGGGGACGACGACGCTGCCGATCTGATCGTCGAGTCGCTCCGTGAGCACGGTGTCGACGCATCAAGCGTCCGCCGTGAGGACGGCGAGTCGTCGTATACGCTGATCCTCCGGGGGCCCGATGGAGAGCGCATGATTATCGCCGGCGGCGATAGTATCCCGCAGCTGCGTCTCCGGAAGGCTGACCGCGATCGGCTCCGAGCCGCTGACGCGGTCTTCACTAGCGCCTACGCGCCTGATCCGGTTGTGAGTGATCTCGTAGCGATGCGTCGGAACGGCAATATCGACTCCCTCGTCTTCGATCTCGCCGGTCCGCTTCCGGAACTCGAAGGACGGGGAACAACCCCTGAGACGATCGATACCGTTGCCGCGACTGCTGACTTATTCATCACTAACCAGGTGGCCGCCCGATCGTACCTCGATCGCCCACCGGAGGCCGCTGCTGAGCACCTCCGAGCGACCGGTGCGGATCGCGTGGCAGTCACGGTCGGGGACGGGGGTTCGTACCTGACCGACGAAACGACGAACACCGTCCACGTGCCAGCTGTCGAGCGGTCTGTCGTCGACACGACAGGGGCCGGCGACCAGTTCTCGGCGGCGCTGATTCACGCGTGGCTGCTCGGAGATCAGCCCCCTGTGGACGCTGGCCGAATTGCGGCCGCGGCCGCTGCACAGAATTGCACCGTGCCGGGGCCACGCGGGGCACTCGCTACACCTGCGGACCTTCCGGATTACTGATCTCTCGCTGCCGCGACAACCTCTCGAACGCGATCCACGTCGACGGGTGCGGTCGTTTCGCCGCCCTCTTTCAGGTCTGTGCCAACGATTACCCCGTCAGCTACTTCGAGGATCTCATCGATGGTCTCGCGAGTGACGCCGCTCCCGACGAACACCGGTGCGTCCGAACCGAAGCGGTCGCGGGCCGACACGACGGCTTCGAGGTGTTCGCGGTCGGTCTCGTGACCGGTACCTGCGCCGCTGGCGACGACGCCGTCGGCGTGTCCTCGCTCGACCAGTTCCGCGACCTCTTCGGCCAGCGGACGTTCGGCCAGCGGTGCGGAGTGTTTCACGTCGACGTCCGCGAGGACAGCGATGTCGGCTTCTAGCTGGTCTCGCAGACGGACGGTTTCGGCGGCTTTTCCCGTCACGATGCCCTGATCCGTTAGCCGAGCGCTGGTGTGGACGTTCACTCGGACGAACGATGCGTCCGCAGCCGCCGCGATCGATAGTGCGGCCTCAGCGTCGTTCCGGAGGACGTTGACGCCGATCGGTAGGTCGACTGCGCGACGGAGGTCCGCCACGAGTGTCGCCATCGACGCGACGACGTGTTTTGGCACGTCATCGGCGTAGAAGGGCGCGTCCCCAAAGTTCTCGACCATCAGCCCGTCGACTCCACCGGCCTCGAGTCGGTTGGCGTCTCGGAGCATTGCCTCCCGGATCGCTGCTCGGTCACCGTCGAATTCCGGCGCGCCTGGCAGTGCATCGAGGTGGATCATTCCGACGATCGGCTGGTCGACTCCGAAATCGAGCGTCATCGGTTGGGCCTCCCGGTAGATGTGTTCCGTCCCGTTCGCCATACGACAGGGTCGCTGCTCATAACCTGGGGATGGTCTCTGCCGGCATAAATACGTTCTCGCTCGCGGCGGAGCGCACCCGCCCGATCAGAACGTGATGATTTCGTACTCGTCGTCGACGAGCGACCGCACGCTCGGATGACCGTCGTGATCGTCAAGCGTCACAACGCCGGCCTCGGCGACCGCGTCCTCGACACCGAACGCCCCGGCACAGAAGTCACAGACTGAGGTGTCACCGCGCACTGTCCGGTAGAGTTCGTGGTAGTCGCTGCCCTCGTCTTCGAGTTTCGGGATCCATTGTGTTCCCGCGCCGTCAAAAATGAGTTCGACCTCGTCGTCCTCGGCCTCCGCGAACTCCTTGGCTGTCTCGAGGCCGTTGACGAGACGGCCGTTGTCCGCGTGCGACTCCGTTCCTGCCAAGATGATGACCGCTGCTTTCGTCATAACAACCGCTGATAGCTACGGTGGCGGCATAAGCCCGAGCGAACGCGCGAGTAACGCGGTAACGGACGCGTTACGGGACTGATCCCGATCAGTGGCCGTGGTCGTGTTCGTCGCCCTCGCGAGTGAACCGCCCGGAGAACGCTCGCTGGACGACCTCTGGGAGCGCCGGGTGGATGTGAACGGCGTTTCGGATGTCCTGGACGGTCCCGGTGCCGGACTTCATCGCGACGACGACTTCCTGGATCAGCGTCGATGCATCGGGGCCGATGATGTGACAGCCCAGGATCTCCCCCTCCAGATCGATGAGGACTTTCACGAACCCATCGGCTTTCATCGCGTCCCCGCGAGCGGTGTCTCCGTACCGGTAGGTATTGGTGGCGTACTCGCGGTCGTCCTCGCGTAATTCTTCTTCGCGCGCACCGACGCCGGCGACTTCCGGTGAGGCGAACACGGCAAACGGCATCGCGCTGTAATCGATCGGCTGGAGATCACTGCCCAGGATGTTCCGGGCTACCGTTCTGGCCTCGTGGTTGGCGCTGTGCTTGAGCAGGTACTCCCCGACGATGTCACCGAGCGCCCAGACCCCCTCGGCATCCGTCCGCAGGTACTCGTCGGTCTCGACGAACCCGCTGTCGTCCGTGCGGACGTCCGTCGCATCGAGGTTCAGCGTGTCGGTGTTCGGCACCCGGCCAGCGGCCACCAGCAATGTGTCACCCGTCGCGCTCACGGCGTCTTCGCCCTCGACGATGCCTCCATCCGAACCGTACTCGTAGGGTCGGGCTTCGACGGTGATCTGGCCGTCACGTTCGGTGACGGACGTAGCCATGTACCCAGTGTGGATAGCGAAGCGCTCGGCGTAGCGATCGGTGAACGCCGCGGCGACTTCCTCGTCGGCTTCCGGCAGGAGATTCGGCCGCCGACCGACGACAGTCACCTCGCTCCCGAAGGTCCCGAAGAAGTGTCCGAGTTCGGCCGCGATGTACCCGCCGCCGACGATCACGAGGCGGTCCGGTGGCGTTTCGAGCTGGAGGGCCTCCCTGCTGGTCAGGTACTCGACGTCGTCGATCCCGTCGATGTTCGGGACGGCTGGTCGCGTGCCGGCGGCGATAAGCACTGTCTCCGCACGCAGGCGAGCGCCCTCGTCCTCGCCACCGGCGATCTCGACAGTTCGATCGTCGACGAACCGGCCCTCGCCCTCGAACAGGTCGTGTTGGGACGATGAGCCGAGCCCTCGGCGGATCGACTCTGAATCCTCCCTGACCTCGTCGTTGACCTCGCGGACGATCCCCGCGAAATCGACGCTCTCGACGGTCGCGTCGATCTTGAATTCCGCCGCGCGTTCGATTGTCTCCAGCACGTCCGCGTGATACAGGAGTAGTTTCGACGGGATACAGCCGCGATTGAGGCAGGTCCCGCCCAGGGCCCCTTTCTCGACCACAGCAACCTCCTGGCCCTGGTTTGCCACGGCGTTCGCGACGTCGAGACCGGAGCCGGTCCCGATGACCATGAAATCGTATTCCTTCATGTCCCTATTGACAGATCCCACGCTAATGAACGTCCAGTAACCCGTCGGTAAGCCACTACATCGAAAGATATCGACACGACGGTCGAGGGTCCGAAAGGCTATCACCGCGTATGACTCAGCCCGCCGTCGACGACGATCGATTCACCGTTGACGTAACTGCTCAGATCACTGGCCAAGAAGAGTGCAACGTTGGCTATCTCTTGGGGTTCGGCGTATCGACGCTGCGGGATCATCCGTTTGAGGACCTGGTCCTGTATTCGACCCCGGATCCCTCGGCCCAGATCCGATTCGGCCATCATCTGCGTTTTTGCGAACCCAGGATGGATCGAGTTGACACGGATCCCGTCCGGGCCGAACCGATCGGCAAGTGCGTACGTCAACAGTCTGACGGCGCCTTTCGACGTGCAGTACGTGACGAAGTCACCGGTGCCGACGTAGCCCGCAGCACTCGACATATTGATGATCGTTCCGTCACTGCCGTCGACCATTTCGCGGGCAGCTGCCTGGGCCCCGAAGAAGCCATCTCAGTTAACAGTACTTCCGCGGGATCCGAACGGACCGCCCCGGCCGTAATCGTCCTGCCAAGCGAGCGCGAACAGCTTTCTGACGGACACGGGTTCGAGTCGCTGTCGAACTCTTTGTGGAACCGAGGCCACGTCGACACGCCGTGTGCTGGACGGCTCGGCATGAGAGGCCCGACACTGACGATCCCGGCAACCAGCAACGGAGATATGGTCAGGG
>JAZKRQ010000095.1:0-9978 GCA_036628575.1 Halapricum sp. | reverse complement strand
ATTAATTGGCTAAACTCTCCAACCATCAGTCGTGACGGCCGCCCCGTGCTCGGCCGACGGCGGGGCTGGGGCTGATTTCCGATGGCGTACGCGTCGACACTTGTCCGCGCAAGTGGGCACCAACAGACACGACGACACCCATGGCATTCACATCAAGCGACCGAACAGCAGAACAACACGTCGTCATCGCTGGGGCCGGACGGGTCGGATATCGCACGGCACAGGTTCTCCACGACTACGGCCACGAAATATACCTGATCGAACGTGATTCCGAAACCGTCGATCGGGTTACCGGTCGACGGACGGGTATCGTGATTGAAGGCGACGCCACGGACCCACAGATTCTCCGTCAGACGGTGCCCGGGGAGGCGGACGTCCTCGCTGCCCTGACCGGCGACGAAACGACGAACTTCGCGATTTGTGCGGAAATGCGACACCTGACAGACGACATCCAAACCGTCGTACGGGTCGACGACCCCGAACGGGCAGACACGGCACAGGAGTTCGTCGACGAGATAATCTATCCAGAACGGGCGGGATCGAAAGCGGCGATCAACCGGATTCAGGGCGATGACATCCGGACACTCGAAGACGTTACAGGCGACCTCGATATCCTCGATGTCCGGGTCGACCCGCGGTCGCCGGTGGCCGGCAAGCAACTGAATGAGGTTCGCCTCCCCGACGGAAGCCACGTCATTTCGGACGCTGACGGAACCGAGGTCGCCCGCCCAGAAACGACGCTCAAACCCGATCGTCGGTACCTCGTTGCTGCAGAACCCAGCGTGGCTGATGACGTGCACAAGCTCCTCGTAGGGTAGTCGAAATGAGCGAGGAACGACACAATCTGGTCGGCGCGATATCGCGGTTCGACGCTATCAGATCAGACGGCTCCCCCTCGGGAGTCCCGTCCCGTTTTTGCGGTTACCGTCGCAACAGTACATATGACCACGACCCACAGAATTCTCGTACCGTTCGAACTGCCCGACGCCGAGCCGGTTCCATCGGCGGTCGTCGAGATACTCGAATCGACAGAAGTGGTCGTCCTTGGCCACTACGACCTGCCCGAACAAACGCCAGCGACGGCGGCGCGCGACCAGTTCGAGGAGGACGCCAACGCGGAACTCGAGGATCTGGCCCGTCCATTCGAGAGCGCGGGTATGTCCGTAAAGACCCGGCTCGCATTCGGCAAGTCCCGCGACAAAGCGATCGACCGTGTCGCCGTCGTGGAGGACTGCGACGTAATCATGACGCCGGGCCGGGCGGAGACCATCGAGCGACTGTTCGTGCCACTCCGGGGCGAAGAGAACTTCGACCGGATCCTCTCGTTCGTCGGCGAGTTGCTGACGACGACGGACGCGTCCGTGACCCTGTTTCACGGGGGCGAGGAGTCAGACCGCCGGCCTGGCGAGGAAATCCTCGCGGGGGCGACCGACCGGCTCGTCGAGGCGGGTATCGATTCCGACCGGATCAGTCAGCAACTGTCGGAAGAGGACGACATCCAGCAGGGCATCGTCGAGCGCGGGGAGGCGTTCGACCTCATCGTGTTGGGCGAGACCGACCCGTCGTTAGTAGACCGGATCTTCGGGAACGTTCCGGCGCAGGTGACCGCCGACACGGACGACCCGGCCTTCGTGGTCCGGGACATGGAGGGGACATGATCCCGAGCGAATGGAACGTGCACTCGGCCGTAGACGTGCCCGCGATATCAGTTCGGGGGGCCAGCGTATGAGCGACGACCTTGAGCGCGACCTCGGATTGTACCCGACGATAATGATTAGCATGGGGGCGATGATCGGAAGCGGCATCTTCGTGCTTCCCGCACTGGGCTTCAAGAAGGCGGGACCGGCGGTAATCGTCGCGTACGTCCTCGCGGGACTGGTCGTGCTCCCGGCCGCGCTGTCGAAAGCGGAGATGGCGACCGCCATGCCCGAATCCGGCGGAACCTATCTCTACATCGACCGCGCGATGGGGCCGCTCTTTGGCACCATCGCCGGTATCGGCGCGTGGTTCTCGCTGGTATTCAAGAGTTCGTTCGCGCTGGTGGGCCTGGGGGCGTATCTCCTCCTCTTTGCCCCGATTCCACCCTCGTTCGTGAAACCCGTCGCGCTGGGCCTCGGGGCGGCCGTCATCCTCCTCAACATCTCCGGGACCAAACAGAGCGGGCAGGCACAGTCGGTCATCGTCACCGTCGTCGTGCTACTGCTGGCAGGATACGTCGTCGATAGCGGACTGGTGGTCGACACCGCACGCTACCAGCCGTTTACGACCCACGGGACGGGTGGAGTCGTCACTGCGGCGGCGTTCGTGTTCGTCTCCTACGCCGGCGTGACGAAAATCGCCAGCGTCGCCGAGGAAGTCGAGAACCCGGATCGAAACCTGCCGCTGGGTATCCTCATCTCGCTGGGGGTGATGCTGCTCCTCTACGTGCTGACAGTTGGGGTCATCGTCGGGATGGTCGAGCCCGACGTTCTCACGACGGGCGGTCCGGGGGGTGGTGTGTCGCTCACGCCGCTGGCGGACGGTGCCCACCAACTCCTGGGTGGGTTCGGGGTCGTCCTCATCTCGATGGTCGCCGTCCTCGCGCTGACGAGTATGGCCAACGCGGGCGTGCTCGCTTCCTCTCGCTTCCCGCTGGCGATGAGCAGGGATTCTATCTTCCCCGATCAGTTTACGAAGGTGGACAAGCGCTTCAAGACACCCCGGAATGCGATCCTCGTTACGGGTGTACTCTTGCTCGGACTGATTGCGTTCGTCCCGGTCGTCGAACTCGCGAAGCTGGCCAGCGCCTTCCAGATTCTTGTCTTTTCCATCATCAACGTTGCCCTGGTCGCATTCCGCGAGAGTGGCGTCGAATCCTATCAGCCGTCGTTCACCTCGCCCGCATACCCGTTCGTCCAAATAGTCGGGTTGGTCGGGGGGCTGGCGTTGCTCACCCAGATGGGAACGCTGCCGATCCTCGGGGCGGCCGGAATCATCGTAGGCGGGGTGGCGTGGTACCTCCTCTACGCCCGGTCCAGAATCGACCGAACGGGCGCGCTGGGTACCATCCTCGCACGACGACGAGGCGAAGAGCCGGTGGCCTCGGACTGACCCATGGACAAGTGGCAGCGCCGAACCGTTTACTACTTCGTCGTGATGACGGTTCTGATGGTCGCCTACGCGCTGGTCTACCAGTGGGGGATGGTCACCCTCGAAGGGGCAGAGGGCGTCAGTGCGACGTTCGTCCACGCGTTCCAGGTGGTCGTCGAGACGTTCACGACGACCGGCTTTGGCTCCGATTCGCCCTGGGAGACGACGTTCATGAACCTCCTCGTTATCGTGATGGATACGACGGGGACGTTGGCGATATTCCTCGCCTTGCCGGTGATTCTGTTTCCGGCACTCGAAGACGCCCTCGAGACGACGGCCCCGACGACAGCTGACGAGAGTCTCTCGGACCACGTCGTCATCTCGACACACTCCCGGCGCGTCGACGCACTCATCTCTGAACTCGACGCTGCAGGAATCGAGCACGTGATCGTGGAACCGGACCGTGAGACTGCACTGGATCTGTACGAGGACGGCTATCGGGTCATCCACGAGGATCTGCGCTCGGCATCCGGACTCCGGAGTGCTCGACTCACAGAGGCGCGGGCCCTCGTCACGGACATCTCTGACCGTCTCGACGTTCGGATCATCCTGACAGCACAGGAACTGGCCGAAGATGTACAGATCGTGAGCGTCGTCGAGGATCCCGACCAGGCGACCTACCACGAACTCGCAGGCGCGGACGTCGTCCTCTCGCCACGCCAGGTGATCGGGAAGAGTCTCGCGAAAAAAATGACCGCGACGATTTCGATGGATCTGGGCGGAGACATCGAGGTCGGCGAGGACTTCGAAATCGTCGAAATCCCCGTCAGCCGGGAGAGTGACCTCATCGGAACCACGATCGAAGAAAGCGGCCTCCGGGAACGGACCGGCACGAACGTCGTCGGGGTCTGGTCGTACGGTGAGTTCAAATCTCCGCCCGATCCAGACACAACCATCGACGCGGGCACCGTCCTGCTCGTCTCCGGACAGCAATCCCAGATTGACGAGATACGCCGCCTGACCGGGACCGGCATCCGGAGGCTCACGCACAAGGACACCGTCGTCGTCGGCTACGGGGAAGTCGGAAAGACGATCGTTTCGAAACTCGGCGAGGCAGGTATCGAAACGACTGTCGTCGACATCGAGGAAAAGCCCGGTGTTGACGCTGGCGGTGACGCGACGGACGCTGATGTCCTGCGAGCTGCCGGCGTCGAAACTGCCGATTACGTCGCAATTGTCCTCCCGGACGACGCAACTGCCGAACTCTCGACACTCGTGGTTCGGGATCTGAACGAGTCGGCGGAACTAATCGCTCGCGTCCAGGAAACGGAATCCGTCGAGCCGATGTACCGTGCAGGAGCGGACTATGTACTCTCGCTGGGAACGATCACCGGGCGGATGATCGCGTCGGCGGTCGTCGACACCGACGAGATCATCTCGATCGCCAGCGAAGTCGAAGCCATCCGTACGCCAGCGCCGAGTCTGGTCGGGCAGACGATCGGAGAGGCGCGCGTCGGGGCAGAGACGGGGTGTACCGTCATCGCCGTCGTGCGCGACGAAGAGGTGCTGACCGACGTCGGGCCCGATTTCCGTGTGCAGGAACACGATGAGTTGATAGTTGTTTGCCCGAGCGAACGAATCAATCAGTTCCACAGCACGTTCGATCGAAACTAGTTATCGATATATATCTTTCTAGGACTTTCTTCTGCGTGAGAGCAGGGTCTGTTCCGGCACATGTCTGGAAAGATAACAATAACCTAAAATATTACTTATATGTAAGTCAGCAGGACTGAAATCGGTGCTTTCTCCCTGTTTGCGGAAGCCGCAAATCGGAACGCGACGTATTGTGGCCGACAATAGCCGGTCTATTTGGTCGTTAGAGGCGTTAATACTGGCTTTAATCTCTCTCGACCCCTCGTAGACGCAGTTGGGACGCGGCGATCTGTGCTTATTGGAACTTCTAATTAACGGAGGCCGCAAAGACTAGTCAGCACTTAAGTTCTGATTTCTTTAAACGGATAAATAACTACTATGATTATTACACATTGGGAACTCCCCCGACCAATTTACCCCCCGGAAATTTTGGACCGCACCAGGGTGTCCCACTTGACGCTTGGCCGTGGTGTACTCCGAATGAATTGTCACCACGGTAGTGACGAACTTCCCCGCTCTCGGAGCGACAGCGGGGATGCAGGCTGGGTATCGATGCGTACGCGTCGACATCTGTCTTCGCGGAAGTGGCCACCACAGCTACGAGGAACCCATGGCTTTCACACACAGCGGTCGAACGGAAGAACAGCACGTCCTCATTGCAGGTGCGGACAGGATAGGGCATCACACGGTGCAGGTGCTCGACGAGTACGGGCACGGGGCCCATCTGATCGAGCGCGATTCCGAGGCCGCCGATCAGGTTACTGGCCGCAGGACGGGTATTGTGAGCGAAGGCGACGCCACGGACCCGCAGATCCTCCGGCAGACGGAGGCTGACGTCCCAGCTATCACCGTCCGACTCGACGAGTGGTTCAGCGCCGACCGAAGGGAGGGAAGCTAATGACGTCAGGCCCATCGGAGGGAGCCACGGACGGGGGTACGGTGACCGGTGAACCGGGCGAAGCTTCGGCAGGGGGCGAAGGTACCGGGACAAGCGACAACGTGAGCGAAGAGCTGAACCCGGAGATTGGCCTGATCGGGGCACTGGCGATTGGGGTCGGGACGATGATCGCCGCCGGCATCTTCGTGCTGTCGGGGCTGGCCGTCGAACAGGTCGGCGCGGTCGCCATCGGATCGTTCCTCATCGCGGCGGTCATCGCGGGCTTTACCGCAGCCGCTTACGCGGAGTTCTCCTCGATCTATCAGGAATCCGGCGGTGGCTACATGTACGTCGCCAACACGTTCGACTCCGATCTCACCTACATCATGGGCTGGACGATGATCCTCGGCTATCCTGCCAGCGCTGCGTTCTACCTCGCCTCTTTCTCCGACTGGTTCTTCAGGTTCATATATCCCGTTCTCAACATTCCCCGGGCGATCCCGTTCTGGGTCTCCGGATTCGCCGTGCTCGGGCTTCTGGTGTTCGTCAATCTCAAAGGCACCGAGGAGTCCAGCCAGTTCCAGATCGTCGTCACGGCGATGAAGGTCGCACTCCTCCTGTTGTTCCTGTACGGTGGCCTTCAGGCACTTGATCCGGCCGTCATTCAACAGTCGGTCACGGAGAACATTGGTCGGGTCGCACAGATCGGGCTGACGAGCGCGCTGGTGTTCATCACGTTTTTCGGCTTCTCGGCGATTGCGACCAACGCGGAGGAGATCAAAAATCCCGGCAGCACGATCCCGCGGGCGATCTACCTCAGCATGGGCATCGTGACGGTCATTTACGCGCTGGTGGTGTTGGTGATCGTCATTGCAGTCCGGAGCGACCAGTTCCTCCAGTTCCTGATGGATACGGAGGGACTGGCGTCGGTGGGTGCCGCGCAGAACTTTGTTACCACCCACGGTGAAGTGTCAATGGGATATGCCGCCCGGTACTATCTCGACATCGCCGGTAACCTCGGCTTCTACGTCATCGTCGTCGGCGCGCTGTTCTCGATGCTCTCGGCAGCCAACGCCACGATCATGGCAGGGTCGCGGGTGAAACTCGCGATGGCCCGCCGGAACCACCTCCCCCGGGGGTTCGAAGATATCCACTCGAATTGGGCTACGCCGTACAAGACGGTCCTGTTGACTGGTGGGCTCATCCTCCTCTACATCGTTGTGTTCACGGTCATCTTTGGCGGCGGTGCCGAAGACGAGGTCGCAGGAGGGCCCTTCGGCTTGGTTCTCGGCATCGAGGGGCTGGCACAGTTCGCGAACTTCCTGCTCATTACCGGACTGACCATCGTCAACGTCGCGCTGGTCATTCACCGACGGAGATACCCAGACATCGATCGGGGGTTTCAGGTCCCGCTGGTTCCCCTCCTGCCGGCCATCGCGGTCCTCGCAAACCTCGTGTTGCTAATTAACGTCGGACCTGTCGCGTTCGCTCTCGGGTTACTGGCGGAGGCGATCGGTATCGGCGTCTGGTTCGCATGGAAATCGCGCCCGCCGTCGGTCGAGCGAATCGAAGAGGAAACGCCGACGGCCATTGCCGAGTACACTCGGCCCAGCACGGGCTACCAGATCGTCGTGCCGATCGCTAACCCACGCAATGCAGCCCAACTGATGCGGACTGCGACGACGCTCGCGGCCGAAAACGACGGCGAAGTCCTCGTGATGAGCGCGGTTACCGTGCCCGATCAAACCCCACTCTCACAGGGACGGGAGCGCGCCGACGAGAAACGTGATGTGCTCAACCGGGCGATGGAACTGGCCGAAGAGGCAGACGTGCCCGTCAGCGGCACTATCCGGATCGGCCATCACGCCGCCGACGCCATCGTGAACACGGTCGCCCAGCACGACAGCGACGCCGTCCTCCTCGGCTGGGGCGGCGAGCGATCCGGGGGGCGGGACGTGATTCTCGGATCGACGGTCGATCGGGTCGTCGCCGAGGCCGACTGCGATGTCTACGTCGAAAAAATTGGGATGGAAGACAAGCCCACCATCGACTCCATCCTGCTCCCGACCGCAGGTGGGCCACACGCCGAACTCGCCGCCGAGACGGCCGCAGCGCTGGCCCGCGGGACCGGGGCGACGGTCCACGCCAGGTACGTCATCGACCCGGACGCGGGCGAAAACGAATACGAATACGCCCGGTCGTTGCTGGCGACGGCGACCGAGGCATTCGAAAGAGGCGGCTCCGTGGAGACGGATCTGCTCACGAGCGACGATGTGGTGGAGGCGCTCGTCGAAGCGAGTGCCGACCACGACTTGACGGTCATCGGCGCAACCCGGGAGGGGTTGTTACAGCGATTCCTCTTCGGAACCATCCCCGAAGCGGTCGGTGAGCGGGCCCCGACGACAGTCCTGATGGCCCGCCGCCATCTCGACGTGAAGTCGCGACTGCAGCAGTCACTCGACAAATTCCGCGAACGGGTCAACGGTCGGTCGACGGCGATGCAACCGGACGAGCAGTGAGCGGATCGACGCGACGGTCACGCCTCCCGGAGGTTTCGGCACCCACTCGACGGGTGTTGTAAGCGACCGAGAGTTCGGTCTGGAGCGTAGCCAGCAGGACGACGACTCCGTCCGGGACCGAGTCTCTACGCCCTCATGTACCGAGCGTTCACGACTGACGGACGGAATAGTAGATACTTGCCAACCCGAATCCGATCAACAGTGACTCGATCGTGTAGAGGACCAATAACGTCGGTCCGGTGATGTCGTAGATCCCGATGATGGCCGGCGCGTAGATGACTTCGGCGACGGTACTGAGTGTCACGAGTCCAAATCCGAGAGTCGTGTAGTTCAGATTGGACTTCCCGACCCGTCGACGTGCTTGGAAACTCAGATAGGTGAGAGCCCCACCGATAACGAACACGAAGAGGTTGCTCACCACCAGCATCCAGAGAGTCGGATCGACCTTACTCATTCGTCGGTATCCTCCGTCTTTTCGGGTTGTTCGAGGTCCTCGATAAGTTCGGCGAACTGGTCCACCGTGTCCTTTTCAATGTCGATGTTGACATTGAGCTGCCCTTCGTCGACGGCGATTGTGATTTCATTCAGATCGCTCCTGTACTCGTTGTATTGTGTCCCATCGGGATCTCTGGTAATTTCCTCCGAAATGAGGTTGTACTCCTCCATGGCCTCGACGCGCCGGTAGATGGTAGCCAGGGACCGATCACAGATCGTCGCCAGTTCTTTGGCCGACATTGGCTGCACGCTCGTGGCGACCAGGATGCGACGGACATCTTCACTGGCCAGTATGTCGAAGATGTCGTCGGGATCCCATGCCTTGCTCACGGTAATTCATCCGACTGTGTATCTACTAAAGTTGCCTGTTTTGTCGTTAATTCTATTATTTCGATCGATGTTCTGCGCGACGGGCCCCGGAACTGCGTCCTTGTCGTCGTGGCTCGATAGCGAGAACGGAGTCATCCCCATGAAATTCCATGATATATGGCTGTTGTAAATACGTTTCGACACATCTCAGGCACAATCAGTCTGGCTGGATCACTCACGGAGGAATCGTCGCCCTTCAGGACGGAGAGGAGGTCAAGTGGGGTCCGATCCGTCTTCGGTAGTTGTTAGGTCTATGTCGTCCTTCTCGCCGAAGTAGATCTCGGCGCCGTCCTGTGCGACCTTTTCGGCGAGCACGGCACACTTGACCCGCATCGCGGAGATCTCGACGCCGAGCATGTCGATTATGTCGTCGCGGTCCATCTCGCGGAGATCCTCGATCGCCATCCCCTGGAGTTCCTGTGAGAGCATCGAGGCCGACGCCTGGGAGATCGCACACCCGTCCCCGCGAAAGGCGACCCCCTCGATAGTCACCTCGTCGTCGTCGAGTACGACGTCCATCTTGATCGTGTCGCCACACATCGGGTTCTCGCCGACGTGCGTGAACGTGGGATCCTCGATCTCCCCGTAGTTGCGCGGGTTCTTGTAGTGCTCGAGGATCTGCTGTCGGTACATGTCAGAGCCGCCAATACCCATTGGTAGATTACGGTACGGCTGTCTACTGCAAAAGGCTTCCGAGAGGGGGAAGCGGTAGAGTTTAGTTCGGGGGTCAGGTACGGACCGACAGCGGGCCCGTAGCTCAGTCTGGTAAGAGCCCCCGGCTCATATGGGGGCGAGGCGATTCAGTTCCGTCTCGTCGTCTGGGACACCGGGTATGCGGTGGTTCAAATCCGCCCGGGCCCATGCCTGCGAGGAACGAATGTGACGAGCAGTGCATGGGCCAGCGGTTTGAGCCCAGAGGACGAGCGAAGCGAAGTCCTCGTGGTTCAAATCCGCCCGGGCCCATCAAAAGGTAGGACTGTGCAGTAGATGTATCTG
>JAZKRQ010000094.1:0-10040 GCA_036628575.1 Halapricum sp. | reverse complement strand
GCGCGCAGGCGCTGGTCAAGGGGGCAGAGTAACGGGCGGCGACGAGATAGCTGATCCGGGTGTATGTGACCGCAAGCCGGATCGCCTCGGAGTCGGCCGACCCACCGATCAACGGCAACAGTACGGGGGCGAGAACGAACCCGATCGCGGCCAGTCCGATCGAGAGCAGCAAGACGAACGAGATGGTCTGGCCGGCGACGGTCAATCCGCTGCCGAGACTGATCATCAAGAACACGAAGGGAAGCAAAACGTGACGACATCCGCGCGGTTCTTCGAGATTTTGAATACATAGTGAAATAAACTTCGAGACAAATTATTAAACGGTAAAACAATCTATGAGGTAGTATTATCGCTTCTGGATCGAGATTGAACGGAGTGAACGAGATTACGGGTTTATGCGTGTCTCTTCCGGAGTATGAGTCGAGATGCGCACGAGCAAGCTATTCACGCTCGCCGTGGTCGCCATGATGGCCCTTTCGGTCGTCGGGCCGGCGGCAGCGGCAGGCGGACTGAATGTGTCGGTCTCCCAGGACGGGGACGACGTCACAGTCACTGTGACAGAGAACGCGACTGCGGAGAACAGCACCGGCGTCGACGGGGCGAACGTGACAGTCGACGCGGTGGACGAGAACGCCTCTTATCAGGAGACTGGAGACTACACGACTGACGAGGGCGTCGTCGAGCTCTCGGCCCCCGAAGAGAACGTGTCGGTGACCGTCACGGCGACCGCTGGGAACCTCTCGGGGTCGACCAGTGCGGAGCTGGTCGCGGAGTCGATCGCCGACGAAAACGAGACGGAAGAGGACGCGGAAAACGAGACCGAGGCCGAAAACGAAAGTGAAGAGCCGTTCGACGTCGATCTTAACGTCACCTTCGACAACGGAACGGCCGACTACAGCAACGTCACGGTCAACGATAGCGCTCCCTTCGGGCTGTACGTCAGCTCGTTCGTCCACACGGTGATGGACGAGAACACCTCCGGCCCGATGGGGCAGGTCATCTCGTCGTTCGTGACCACGTTCAACCCCGGCCAGGGGCCGCCGGAACACGCCGGCCCGCCGGAGAACAAGACGCAAGGACCGCCTGAGGATGCCGGCCCGCCGGAGAACAAGACGCAAGGACCGCCTGAGGACGCCGGCCCGCCCAGTGACGAGGAATCGACTGACGATGATGATGACGTCGATGAAGAAGACGACGATAGCGAGCGTGGACCACCGGACCACGCCCGGAGCGACCGGTAACGACACGTTTCCTCTCGTTTTTCGACGGTGAGTGGCATCGCTGATTATCCGGGCTATCTCCGGGACGCTTCGGCAGGGTTTTGCCGCTCCTGTCCGTGGGTCGGGGTATGACCGGACAGCCGATTTCCGAGCAACTGGCTGACGTCGAGTCGGCCGTCGAATCGGGCCGTCAGAAGATCGACTGGGCACGCCAGCATATGTCGATCGTCGAGTCCCTCCGCGAAGAGTTCGAGGACGAACAGCCGCTTTCGGGCGAGACCGTCGCCATGGCGATGCACGTCGAAGCCACGACGGCCGTCCTGACGGAAGCGCTCGCGGCAGCGGGCGCGGAAGTCGCGATCACAGGCTGTAATCCCCTCTCGACACACGACGACGTGAGCGCGGCGCTGGACGCCCACGAAAACATCACGTCCTACGCCAAACGCGGCGTCGACGACGAGGAGTACTACGACGCGATGCACGCTGTGATCGACCACGACCCGACGATCACCATCGACGACGGCGCGGACCTCGTGTTCCTCGTCCACGAGGAGTACCCCGAACTGATCGACTCCATCGTCGGCGGTTGCGAGGAGACTACCACGGGCGTCCACCGCCTGCGCGCGATGGACGAGGACGGTGCGCTCGACTACCCGATGTTCGCGGTCAACGACACGCCGATGAAGCGACTGTTCGACAACGTCCACGGCACGGGCGAGGCCTCGATGGTCGCGATCGAACTCACGACGAACCTCGCGATCGCTGGCAAGACCGTCGTCGTCAGCGGCTACGGCCAGTGTGGCAAGGGCGTCGCCAAGAAGGCCGCAGGCATGAACGCCGACGTCGTCGTTACCGAGATCGACCCGCGCCAGGCGCTCGAGGCACACATGGAAGGGTTCGAAGTCACCTCGATGGCCGAGGCCGCCGAGAAAGGCGACATCTTCGTGACGACGACTGGCAATCGGGACGTCATCACCCAGGAGCACTTCAACGTAATGCAGGACGGCGCGGTGCTGGCCAACGCCGGACACTTCGACGTCGAGATCAACCTCGACCACCTCGAAGTGATGGCCACCGAAGTGTTCGAGGCGCGGGACGGCGTCACCGGATACGTGATGCCCGACGGCCGTCAGCTGAACGTGCTAGCGGACGGTCGACTGGTCAACCTGGCCGCGCCGAAGGCCGAAGGCCACCCGGTCGAGGTCATGGACCAGAGTTTCGGTATCCAGGCCGTCGCGGCCCGCGAGATGGCCACCAACGGCGAGGAATACGGCCCCGGCGTCCACGACATCCCGGACCGACTCGATCGGGAAGTCGCGGAGATCAAGCTAGAGGCCGAGGGCATCGAGATCGACGGGTTGACCCCCGAGCAGCGCGAATACATGGACTCCTGGCAACACGGGACGTGATAGTGACTGCTGTAAGTCAATGCCACATCGACCGCCCGCAGTCGGGCGGTCGTACCGGTACATAGTTACAGCAGTCACTATGAGCAGGAGACTAGACACAGCTCGTAGACGTGCCCGGCGGATTGCCCGCCGATAGTTTCACGACAGACAACCAACGGTAGACACCGAATACCTATCAGCGAGGAGGGACATAAGATACCATGCCAAATCCGTCGTTCGAGGTCGGCCAAGAGATGGGTGATGGGGGAGCACGCTCGCTGCTCTCGTCGAGCAATCACGGGGTACTGTCGCTCGGAGTCGGGAACTGCGGCTACGGTGTCCCGATCTCGTTCGCGTACGAAGTGACCACCGATCGGATCGTGTTCGCGTTCACGGACGTGCCAGGGAGTACGAAACGGGCGCTCGCGGACGAGACCGAACAGGCCTCCCTCACGGTTTACATCCACGAGGAGCCCGATTCGTGGGAGAGCGTCGTCGTGACGGGGCCACTCCATCAGATCGACGAAGGCGACGTCGACAAACAGGTCCCGGCGCTTTTCTTCCGGCAGGAGGACGACAACAGCGGCGACCGGCCGGTCAGTCTCGACGAGTTCGACCAGATCTGGTACGAATTATCTATCGATAACATGTCCGGCCGTCACAGCGGCTGGTGAGAGGCTTTCGAGCCGCGCGCTGCGAGTTCTTTCTCACAGCTCCCCTTTCGTGCTCGCGACGCCGCCGCGACGCTCGTCGATCCGCGTCGCATCGTCGAGACTGCGGGCGAGACACTTGAACAGCGCCTCTATCTCGTGGTGGGCGTTCTCGCCGTCGACCTCGGCGTGCAGGGTCAGCCCGGCGTTCATCGAAAGCGAGCGCAGGAAGTGGCCAGCCATGTGGCTGGTCATCCCACCGACCGACTCCTGGGAGAACTCGCCGTCGAACTCGAAGTACGGGCGTCCGGAGATGTCGAGGACGACGCCCGCGACGGCCTCGTCTAGCGGGACTTTCCGGTCAGCGAAGCGGGCGATCCCCCGTTTGTCGCCTAGCGCCTCAGTGAACGCCTCACCGAGGGTGATCGCGACGTCCTCAATGGTGTGGTGGTCGTCGATGTCCAGATCGCCGTCGCAGTTCACGGTCAGGTCGAACATGCCGTGGGTCGCAAAGGAATCGAGCATGTGGTCGAAAAAGCCGATGCCCGTGTCGATCGTCGAGTCGCCGTCGCCGTCGATGTCGAGCGTGACCTCGATGTCGGTCTCGGCCGTCTCGCGGGTGACGGCTGCGGTTCGATCGCTCATAGCTATGGCCACGCCGCCCTACCTCAAGAGTGTATCTGGTCGACGTCAGATGTTGGGATCCATCCGTCGAGCGACGATGACGGTCGGGGCGACGAGGACCGTCAGCGCCAGCGGGATCCACATCGCCGTCCGGATGCTGGAGACGTCCGCGAGCGCGCCCATCGCGACCGGCACCAGCGCGATGCTGATCGACGCCGTCGAGGTCGAGATCGCGTTGATCGGTGCGCTGTACTCCGGCGCAGCCTGGGTCCCGAACGCTAGCAGCGTCGGGAAGATTCCCGAGACGAGCACACCGAGGAGGACGACCCCGGCGAAGACGATCGTACCCTCCGCGACGAAAAACGTCCAGAGAAAGACAGGGACGATCAGGATTTCAAGCGCGACGACCAGCGGACCGTACGGGACGCGCTCGGCGATGAGCGTGTAGACGAACCGGCCGGGGATATACGCGACGACGAACGCGCTCAACAGGAGGCTCGCGCGCGTCGAACTGAGCCCGGCGATATCGCCACCAAAGGTCGGCAGCCAGAGGAACATCGCACCCTCCAGCCCGGTGTGAAAGACCAGCGCGAGGATCGTCGCTGCAACGGCAGGCGTCCGCAAGAGTCCAGTCGCAGCGGAAATATCGAGTTCTTCCTCCGCGCCGTCGGCAGGCGTCTCGAGTTGCCAGACGAGCGCGGCGACGAGCCCAAACGCGACGGTCAGCGTGGCGTAGGCGTAGCGCCAATCGCCGACGCTGACCGCGAGGCTCAGCACCGCTGGGCCGGCCGCCGCGCCGATCGCCCACGCCATGTCGTAGAGATTGAACACGCGGCCGCGGGCGTTCGGATAGAGGTGACCCAAAAGTGGGCGGTCTAGCCCGCGAGAGACGCCCGTCCCGAACCCGCGAAGCAGCAGAAAGCCGAGATACGCGACGAAAAACGGGGCCATCGCCATCCCGGCGACGCCGACCAGCGTCACGAGTATCCCGCCCAGAAAGTACCGCCGGGTGTCGATACGCCCGGCGATAGCCCCGGCGATCAGGATCGTCACCGCGAACCCGAGCGTTCCGGCCGGACTGACGAGTCCCTGCATCCCCTTGCTGATCCCCCACTGTGTCTCGAGGATTGGCAACAACGGACCGCGCATCTGCATCCCGAGCCCCTCGAGCGCCACGAACAGCACGATCGCTGCCGTCCACAGCCGCCTGGACGTTCGATCGCTCGCCTTCGCAGTCCCGTCGCCCTGAGCCATACCATCGACTCCAGGGGAGAATGAGAAAAGGTTTTTGAAATAGTCGAATAATATGTTTTCATGGCTGACGATCCACTCCGGGAGCACCTGACGACGTTCGGGCTCTCGGGGACAGAAATCGATGTCTATCGAGCGATTCTCCGGACAGGGACGGCGACGACAGGTGAACTGGCGGAGGCTGCCGAGGTTTCTCAGGGGTACGTCTACGAGGTCGTCGGGACGCTTTCCGAGCGGGGCCTCGTGGTCATCGACGAGAGCACGTCGCCGACAACGATCAGAGCTCGCGAGCCCGAGGAGGCGATCGCGGGACTCGGATCCCGGCTAGACGAGTTGCAGTCGGCCATCGAGTCGGAGTACGCCGGCGGTGCCGGCCGGGCAGAATTCGAGATCGTCCACTCCCGTGCGACGGTTCGTCGGCGGGCCCGTACGGCCATCGAAGCTGCCGATCACGAGGCGTTCGTCGTCGTCCCGGCGCCCGAGTTCGACCATCTTGCCGACGCGCTGGCCGATGCCGTCGATCGCGGGGTGTTCGTCTACTGCCTGTTGTCAGCACCGGACGCTGGCGAGACCGCCGTCGGGCTCGACGATCCCGGCCGGTACGCGGACGTACTACGGGCCTGGGAGACGACGCCGCCGATATTCGTGCTGGCGGACGAGCGCGTCGGCGTGATGGGCAGTCACGAGGTGCTCAGCGGTCGCCACGGCGACGAGTACGCCCTCGCCTTCGCCCAGCCGGAGATCGCGAGCGGCTTTTACGGCAACCTGGTCAGCAACGTCTGGCCGATGGGCGAAACCGTCTACCTGACTGATCCCGACCCTCTGCCGGCGACCTACGACCATCTCCGAACGGCCGTGACTAACGCCGCGCTCCACCGGGACGTGGGCCGTGTTCTCGCGGCCGATCTGATCGTCGAGCGGACCGACTCCGGCACTCGCGAGTCCTTCGAGAGCGTGCCGATCCTCGACGTCCGCCAGAGCCTCGTCGGCGAGTCGACGGCGGAGTTCCCCATGGAGAACAGTCTCGTCTTCGAGGCCGATGGTGAGCGGCTGTCCGTCGGCAACGGCGGCGGCGGGATCGATCCCTTCCTTGAACCGTACGCTGCGATCGAAGTCACGCTCAGAGAACGGTGATCAGATCACGAGTAACAACACGCCGCTCAGGACGACGATCCCCAGAACGATCGAGACCAGCCGACCCAGTTTGTAGGTTCCCAGGATCCACGCCAGCGCGGCCTTGACGAAAGTATTGGCGATAGCCGCGATGACGATCCCGGTCGTCGCGACCTCAGCTGTGACCGAATCCTCGGCGGCGAGTCGGCTCAGCGTGAGCGTCATCGCGTCGACGTCTGCTAAGCCCGAAAAGAACGCCGTCGCGTAAATCCCCGACGCGCCGAGCCACTCGTTGGCGTACTCCGAGACGAGCAACACGACCGCGAAGATGATCCCGAACAACAGTGCTGGTCGCAGCCGGAACGGATTTTTAAGTTCTTCTGCCTCGACGGTCTCCTCGGCGGTCGTCCGCCAGTAGAGCGCCCCGGCGGCGAGGATCCCGACGAGGGTCATCGCGCCCAGTGGCGGTACCACCGTCGGGAGCAACTCCGGATTGACGACCGCGACCTCGATGAGGGCTCGGGGGAACATGACGATTGAGGCGGTCACGACTGCGAAGGCACAAACGTGATACAGCGTCGCATTCTGGACGGTCTTGCCGGCCATCGAGACCGTTGTCGCCGTCGAGGAGACGAACCCGCCGACGATGCCCGTGATCGCGATACCACGCTCGGTCCCCAGCATCCGACCGAGCACGTACGCGACGAATCCAAGGCCCGTGACGAACACGACCATCAGCCAGATGAACCGGGGGTTGAGGCCGTAGAGAATGTCTATCTCCCGGTTCGGCAACGCTGGGAGCACCACGAGCACCACGAGCACGAACTTCGCGGATGCACGTCGCTCGCTCTCCTCTATCCGGTCGGCGAACTCGTGGATCGGATCCTTGATCGACAGTAGGACGGTGACCCCGCCGCCGACGACGATGGCGACAGTCGCCCCACGCTGGCTGTGCATCGCGAGCGCCCCGAGGACGACCGTCACGAGCGCAGCCATCACGGTCGTGAGACCGATATCGCGCTCGTAAAGGACTTTTCCCAGATACGCGACCGTCAGCGGTACCACGAGGATCCCGACGGCGACGGGGAACGCCTCCGGGAAGAACCCCCAGGTGAGCGCGCCGTACAGCGCGAACAGCGGGAACGTCCGGCTACCGGCGAACGAGCCACCCGACTCGCTCTGTTCGCGTTCCAGACCGACGAGTGCACCGAGCCCAAACGCGAGCAACAAGTGCAGGACGACCTCGGCCAGCGGATCCGCGACTGGATCGACCATCGTCTAGAAGTTTCTCCTGTGGTATTGTCAAACGATGGGTGGTCGGTTACGGTCCCCTCGGCCGGGCAGATGACCGGCGGCATCATAGTGACAGCTGTGACTATGTACCGGTACGACCGCCCGACTGCGGGCGGTCGATGTGGCATTGACTTACAGCAGTCACTATCAGGATTCGACAGCCGCCATCGCCTTTTCGAGGGTGAACTCGCCCTCGTACAGCGCGCTTCCGACGACGACTGCCGCCGCGCCCGCTTCCGCTAACGCCTGCACGTCCTCGACCGTGGCGACGCCGCCGCTGGCAACCACCGGAACGTCGACCGCTTCGACCACCCGCCGGACAGGTTCGGTCCGTACGCCTTCCAGTTGGCCCTCGACGTCGACATCAGTAAAGAGGATCCCCCCCGCGCCCAGTGTCTCATAGCGTCCGGCGGCCTCGGCGGGATCGAGACCTGTCCCCTCGGTCCAGCCCGAGACCACGACCTCGCCGTCCTTCGCATCGAGGCTCACCAGCACGCTGTCGGGGTGTGTCTCGCTGATCTCGGCGACGATTTCAGGGTTCTCGACCGCGGCGGTTCCCAGGATGACTCGATCGACACCCGTTTCGAGTAGCTCGATCGCGTCCTCGGTAGTTCGGATCCCGCCGCCGAGTTGCACCTCGACATCGACAGCGTCGAGGATCGCCTCGATCGCGGGTGCGTTCTCGCGTTCGCCCTCGAAGGCCCCGTCGAGATCGACGAGGTGCAGCGTCTCCGCGCCGGCCTCGACCCAGCGTCGGGCCGCGTCGGTCGGATCGCCGTAGGTCTTGCCCGTGCCCCGTTCGCCACCGATCAGCTGGACGACCTGGCCGTCCTGCATGTCGACCGCTGGGACGACCTCGAAGTGTTCGAACATACCCGACCTGGGCAGGCGGAGGGCGAAAGCGTATCGGTCCCGGGCGGTACGTCCTCGACTGGTTGTGTCGGCACGGAATCGACGGTCGGTAACTAACCGCGGAACAGTCGCTTGACTAACGAACCCACTCGACAGATATGGCTTTACATTGATACGTGACAGCACGGCTCCCCGCTCTGTCGCCGAACCGGTCAAGTTGCCACCCGTCGAACTCCAGGTATGCGCGCCTTCCGGATCGCCTACGACGGCCGCCCGTTCCACGGGTTCCAGCGCCAGCCCGACGTCGAGACGGTGGCCGACGCGATCCTCGATGCGCTCCTAGATATAGGAGTCGCCTTCGAGAGAGGTACACCGCCGGGCTACGCCGCCGCGGGCCGGACCGACGCAGGCGTCTCGGCGCTGGCTCAGACCGTCGCCTTCGAAGCCCCCGAGTGGCTCACGCCGGCGGCGTTCAACAGCGAACTACCAGCGGACGTCCGTGCCTGGGCGGCCGCCGACGCACCCCCCGACTTCCATGCGACCCACGACGCCACCGAACGGGGCTATACGTATCACCTGTATGCGCCCGAGGCGGCCCTGCCGCGAGCCCGGAAAGCGGCCGCGGCACTCGCCGGCGAACACGACTTCCACAACCTCACGCCCGACGAGACGGGCACCGTCCGGGACCTCGCGGCGTCGGTCGAGCGCGACGGGGCGTTTCTCGTCTGCCGGTTCCGGGCCGACGGGTTCGCCAGGCAACTCGTCCGCCGGCTGGTGACCGTCCTGGCCTCGGTGGCAATCGGCGACAGGGGCCTGGACCGGGTCGAGCGCGTGCTCAGTCCCGAGCCACTGGAAGGCCCTGACGGCGTCGCCCCGGCACCCCCCTATCCACTGGTGCTGACCGACGTCGTCTATCCGGAATTGTCCTTCGAGGTCGACGAAGATGCAGCCGCGAGCGCTCGCGAGGTATTCGACCAGCGCCAGCGGGAGTGGGCCGCCAGGGCACGGGTCGCAAGTACGATCCGGGGCGGGATTTGATAGGGATCTACGTAGCCGATCGGACACCGGGTTTCGGCCCCTCAGGTGAAGTCTCCGTGTTGTTACCTAATCCTCAGCAAAGCGTAGGATGCAAGTGGATCTGCAGAGGCCAGATCTCCCAGATAGAGAGCAAAGTAACGTGTGAAAAGATTGCTACCTCTGGCATTTCTGTAGATTTGATCTGAAAATAGTAACGTATACATAATCAAATTATGAAACAAATTCACGTAATGGTGGGGGAAGAAATAAGCCGGCGTGAGATAATTCGAAACGGTATCGTTGCAGGAATCAGTTCCGGTAGTATTCTGGGTTTTGAATCAGTAGCCGCAAGCAACAATCACCCAGAAAGGAATAAAAAACACTCGAAAGCAAGGTTCATTCGAGACGTTTCCTGGACCGAATCCCAATCAGTGAGACATCTACAAGCGATTCGAGACGACCCCTATTTCGAGGAAATGGAAGCGACAATTGGTTCCGATGGTTTCGATCCACTAACGAATAGGTGGCCTGGGAATGCCAACGAAGACTGCGAGGATACTCGGAGCCCTCGTCGTTTCCGTCCTCGTGTCTGCCGGCGGTTACGGGAGTCTGGTCGTTCTGGGCGATGTCCC
>JAZKRQ010000093.1:0-10281 GCA_036628575.1 Halapricum sp. | reverse complement strand
GTCGGAACACTCGCCCCTCACGGGAAGGGCGGGACTCTCTCGCTGACTAAGGTAGGGCCGATCTGCCAGCGTTTGTTTTTCAGCAGTGTGTCACTCAGCGGCCGCCAGAATCGTCGACATCGCCTCGAGTTCCTGGGAGAGTTCGTCGTCACCGATCGCTTGCATCTCACTCTCGAAGTATTCGCTGAACTGGCTGATCCGTGCGTCGTACGGTTCCGTGACAGTCAACGGCTGAGACTGTTGTTCCCACTCGCTGAGGACGTCCTCACCCGGTGGGATCTCGATTCCGTCGTCGGTCGCGACCCGTTCCGGCTCGCGTTCGTATACCAGCCAGTTCTTTAGCAGGTCGGCGTACCGCGAGAGTAACACAGCCTTTCGAATGCCGGAGTTAGCGAAGAACTCGGGCGATTCCTCGGGGAAGGCGATCGTCTTTGTCGTCTCGCCCGTCGAACCAGCCCGATCTTCCCAGGAGGCTCGAAGCGTCATCTCTCCGTTTTCTGATACCTTATCAATACGAACGAGTACCACGCCGCCGCGCGTCTCTCCTTCCGACTCGGGTGAGGGGAACAGCGTGTTGACGGTGAGGAGGTCGTCTGTCGCCTCCTCGGCGGCCGTCGAGCCGTACACCTTCGCGATATCGTATCCTTCAGCGTCGAGTTCGACGTCAAGGTCGTAGACCAGCGGGGTCACCATGTATTCGAACTCCTCGCCGAGGTACGTCTCGAAGTCCTCGGCGGAGTGGACGGCCCGGTAGTTCGCGCCCCGCACGGCGGTGATCTGGTCGACCAGTACCGGGTTGAAGTCGACACCGACGCCGACGAAACTCGTGTGGATCGTATCCGCAGCGTATCCGGAGAGTCGCTCTTCGAGCGCCTGGTCGTCGGTCTGGCCGGTGTTGGGCATCGCGTCGGTGACGACGATCTGTCGCGTCTCCGTCTCGGTCTGGTCGGCGTCGCTGTACTCGCCGAGCAGTTCGGCGGCCTGTTCCATCCCGGCCGCGATGTTCGTCCCGCCACCGGCCAGCACGTCCTCGCGAATGTGCGTCCGGATGGCGTCCATATCGGTGGCCTCGACGCGCCGGAGCGGCTTTGCCACACTCGCATCCCGGTTGAACAGGACGATACCGAGTCGGTCCTCGGGGTTCAGTTGCTCGGTGAGTGCGACCAGGGCGTCCTTGGCGACGTCCATCTTCGATCGGCTCTCGTCGGCGTCTTCGACTTCGTGTCTGTTGCCGAACCGGTCGTAGTAATACTGGTTGAACTGCGCGCTCATCGACCCCGAGATATCGAGCACGATCACGACGTTGAGTTGCTTCCTGTCAAACGATTCGGTAGTGAGGTTCGAATTCAGCCCGACGGTGAAATACCGCTCCGTCTCCTCGCCGAGCGGGTCTTCGGTGACGGCCGTCGAGTAGGAGGGGCAGAACAGCGAGTCGCACGCGCCTGATTCGCCGGTATCGAAGTAGTAGTTGTAGAACAGCCCCTCGTAGGCCAGGCTCTCTGGTAGCGGCAGGTACCCATCTTCGAGGTTTCGACGGAACGCGGCGACGTTCTTCGCGCCGCCGGCCGCGAATCCGAGTTCTTGGCTCGCGTCCAGAGTGACACTGTACGTGGCGGTCCCGCCCGGAGCGCCTGTGGCGTTCTTCGACACGGTTTCCACGCGCTCGTCGGGATCGTACTGCCAGTCGTCGATCTTCTCGTCGGTCGACGGTCCTCCGGGAGACCCGCTGGGGTCAGTCGTTGACGGGTCGTCATCGTCATCGCCCGGGGGCTGGCCGGAACAGCCGGCCAAAAGCAGTCCCGACCCGGCGGCACAGAGTCGGAGGTATCGGCGGCGGGTTCGGTCCATACAACTGCGTTGGGCATCACCGACCATCAATGAGGCTAAAGGTACAGCGCTCGTTTGAATCATCTTCCGCGACCGACCGATACTTTCCTCGGCGAATAGAAGCGAGGATATGGACGTCGATCGATCTACCGCCCTGCTCGGGATCCTCCTCATCGCCGGGCTCGTCCTGATCGCTATCCCGGTCCTCGTGCCGCCGGATGTCCCGGACGACCGGGTCGAGTACTACGTCGAGGACGACTGGAGCGATTACGATGGACAAACGAATCTAGGGTATGCACAGCTCAACGAGACCGAACGCGCGGTCTTCGACGAAGCGCGTCGGACGAATCAGCGGACGCGTAGCAGTACGACGATCAACTGGTCAGTCTCTGACGCTCCGGGATCGCTGAACCCACCACCCGATGGTATCGAAGAATACAACGTTCGGTATGAGGGCAGTTGGTACGTGCTGCAGGTGAAACACCACACCTACGATGCGGACTTCGTGACCCAGCATCTCCCCCGACTGGGATCGATGGCTCTCGGCGTCGTGTGTCTCGTTGGAGCCGCGTATCGTCGATTCGGTGTCTGATCGCTGCCGATCACTTTCGCACGACTTTTGAGTGTTCCCCCATTATCAGGGGTTACGATACGATGATCTCCAAGGGCTGTGAACAGTGTGCCAACGGCGGCAAGATGGTCATCTTCGTCTACGGCTACTGTGACCAGCGGGACTGTTTCTATTGCCCCCTTGGGGAGAACCGCAAGAACGTCACCGACGTCTACGCCAACGAGCGACAGGTCGAGGAGGATCAGGACATCATCCGCGAGGCCAAACGGATGGACGCGCTGGGTTCCTCTATCACCGGCGGCGAGCCCCAGGAAGTGATGGATCGGACGACCCGCTACATCTCGCTGCTCAAAGACGAGTTCGGCGAAGACCACCACATCCATCTCTACACCGGGATCACCGGCGGTCGGGAGAACATGCGTCGCCTGGCCGAGGCCGGCCTGGACGAGATCCGCTTTCATCCGCCCTACGAACAGTGGGGCGATCTCCACGGGACGGAGTGGGAGGAGATCCTCTATATCGCCCGCGAGGAGGGCATTACGCCCGCCTTCGAGATCCCCGGCATCCGTCCCGAAACGGAGTTTCTGGAGTTCCTCGACGAGGGCGCGGCCGACTTCTGTAACATCAACGAGTTCGAGATGTCCGACGGGAACTTCCGGCGGATGCAAGAACAGGGCTACGAACTCCGGGAGGGCCACATGAGCGCCGTCGACGGAGACCGCGAGGAGATCCTGGACGTGATGGGCGGCCACGAGAAGACCTACTTCTGTACCTCCGTGTTCAAGGACGCCGCCCAGCACCGCCGCCGGCTCAAGCGGATGGCCCGCAACGTCCGCCGACCGTTCGACGAGATCACCGACGACGGGACGCTCGTCTACGGCAAGACCACTGCCGATCCCGGACTGCTCGAGGAACTCGGCGTTCCCGAGGAGTACTACACCGTCAAAAGCGATCACGTCGAAGTCGCCTGGTGGCTCCTAGAGCAGATGGTCGACGAGGGCGACCTCGAAAAGGGCGAAATCGTCGAGCAGTATCCGACTGTGGACGGGACGGTCGTCGAGCGGACGCCGGTAGCCTGATTTAGCGTTCGCCGACGACCCACTTCTGGCTGTACCGCTCCCCACAGTTACAGACCGCGTAGGCGTGGACGACATCCCCCTGCGCGTAGATACCACCGACGTCCTCGTTCTGTTCCTCCGCGAACGCGAACACGAAACGCGTGGTGTGATCCGCGTCAGGCTCGTCCTCGACAGTGGGACAGACGCCACCGGTCAGGTCCGCTTCGATCGTCCCCTCGGTGCCCATCGCGGCCTGGGCCAGTTCCATCGGGTCGGTCCCGGCGGCCTTCTGGAAGGCGTTGCGACCGCTCTCCCCCGGGAGGACGAGCACGACACCGTCATCGACGGTTTCAGCGTAGTCGTCCAGGGCACCGAGGTTCTCGACGGCGTCTTCCTGCAGGAAGAAAGCCACGTCCTCGGGCCGTTCGCCGGCCAGGAACTCAGATCGCTTGCTCATGTCCCTCAGGAGTCGACCCGTGTGGAAAAGTGACCCGATGCGGACGGAGAATGCAGTCGCGGTGCGGTTGCGGGGTCACAAGGATCCGCCGCTGCCGGCGGTGCTTTTCCGTCAGGGCGTCACCCTGACGAGGTCTGCGCGTTGCACTCGCGTATCGGCAAACCGCGTCGTCGAAACAGGAAGCCCGGGGGTCACCGGAGGGCTCTGTCTTCCGGGATGTGCGTCGGGAACCGTCCACCGAACCTGCGAGCGGGCCAGGGGTCCGCGAGCAGAAGACGAGAGAATACAGCTCTCTCGAACCACTTGGCTCGAGACGATTCACTCCGGGCCCGCGACAGTCATGACCGGGACCGGTGCCGAGCGCACGGTCTTTTCAGCGACACTGCCGAGCAGAATCCGGTCCGTGCCGCGTCTCCCTGTCGTCCCCATCCCAACGGCGTGTATGTCGTTCGATTCGATATAGTCGAGAATTTCCTCGACAGGTGTTCCGTGTTCGATATGGCGGACGGTATTCGTGACACCACGTGTTTCGGCCGCTGAGATCACAGTCTCGACAGCGTTGCTCGCGGCCTCTTCGTTCTCTGTTCCAGACGTCGTCGACCGGATGTCCGCCCCGAGTGCAGTGTCATCCACGACAGAAAGGACGTGCACGGTTGCATCGAGCGACGCCGCAAACGAGAGCGTATGTTCGGCAGCGCGTGTCGCGGCGTCACTTCCGTCCGTCGGGATGAGGATATTCTCGTAGGGGAACTCGAGCGTCTCATCGGGCTGCATGCTGACTGTGAGAACGGGAACCGAGGAGAGCCGGACGACCTTCTCGGAGACGCTTCCGATGAGGTATCGCGAGATTCCCTCACGTCCGTGGGTTGGCATCACGACCAGGTCTTGGTCGAACCGCTCGGCGTAGTCGACGATCGTCTGGGCTGGATTACCCTGGACGACGTCGGTCTCGTACGAAACCCCGAGTGTCTCCAGCGTTTTTGCGGCCTCATCGACGATGTCCTCACCTTTTCGTACGAGCACATCGACGGTGTGGCCGTCGACGACAGTGACGCTGTCGCGTGTCGTATCGGCGACGTAGAGTACCTGGATGGTAGCGTCGTACCAGTGGGCGAGCTCGCTGGCGTGATGGAGTACCGAAGCGGCGCCCTCACTGCCGTCGAACGGGAAGAGGATGTTCTCGTACATGGCTCGATAGACGAGGGTAGGTTTGCCGATCCCCTAATGCTTGTCACCACTTCCGCAAACAGATTCCGTCAGTTCGGAGACGCAGCCGCTGAGACAGTGGCGATCAATCGATCCTGCTCTCATCGGTCGAGGACTCCTCTTCGAGCGGATCGACGGTGTCGCGATCGACGGTCACTCGTGCCTTCTGAATGCGAGTGTCTTTGACCTGTTCGACCCGTAGCGTCACGTTCTCGTAGTCGAACTCCTCGCCCTGTTCGACGAGCCGTCCAGCGCGGTTGAAAATAAAGCCTGCAATGGTCTCGAACTCTTCGCCTTCAGGGAGGTCGATCTCCAGTGCCTCGTTGACTTCATCGATGTTGACCTCGCCTTGGACCAGCATTTCCGTGTCGTCAACGAACTCGATCGGGTGGTCCTCGCCACCTTCCAGTATCTCGCCGATGATTTCCTCGACGATGTCCTCGATGGTGATGAGGCCCTCGGTGGCACCGAACTCGTCGATGACGATGACCATCTGTATCCGGTTCTCGCGCATCTCCAGGAGCAGTTCGTCGACGTTCTTGGACTCGGGAATGTGAAGTGTTGGGTTGACTACATCTTTGACCCGACGATCGGCGGAAGCCTCGTAGTTAGAATCTCTGTCCAGGTCACGGAGGTCGAAGATGCCGATCACGTTGTCTAGGGAACCCTCGTAGACTGGCAGGCGGGCGTGCCCTGACTGCATACATTCCTCGATGGCCTCCTCGACGGTCGTGTCTTTGGAGATGGCCTTCATGTCGAGACGTGGAGTCATAACCTCCTTGGCAACGGTGTTGTGGAACCGCAGGGTGCGCTGGATCATCTGCCGTTCCTCTTCATCGAGAATGCCCTCACGCTCTCCGGTTTTGATCATATTCCGAATCTCGTCTCGCGTGACGTATGACGACTCGATAGACGAGCTGCCGCCGATGACCTTGTTTACGATCCTTGTTAAGTAGTAGAACAGAGTGATGAGTGGCCACAGCACTGTTCCGGCGATTTTCAAGATAGGAGCGACGGTTCGTGCCCACGAATCGGTGTTCTCGACGGCGTAGGACTTCGGTGCACTCTCGCCGAACAGCAGGACCATCGACGTGATGCCGAACGATGAGACGAGTACTGCTGTCCCCGGGTCCAGGTAAAAGCCGACAATGGTCGTCGAAATAGAGGACATCGTGATGTTGACGAGGTTGTTCCCCACGAGGATCGTCACGAGCAAGCGATGGGGGTCTTCTTTGAGGGATTTGACCGCCCGTGCGCCGCGCTTGCCCTGCTCAACCATCCCGTCGATCTGGTGGGCCGACAGCGAGAACATCGCGATCTCCGACGACGAAAAGAACCCGGACCCCATGATGAGAAACAGAATCATGACGATGCCGATCGCGGTGAACGCTGTCTGCCCCAGTTCGATACCGACGACCGGCACAGTGGACAACGTGATACGGGCCCCAGATGCTGCTGTGAGTACAGGTAACCACATCAATACCACTTATTACTGGAGCAGAAAATTAACCCTTGTGTAAGAGTACAATAGATTTTAGGATTTACATTCATCGGTGGGGGTGAATGATGTATTTTTGTCTTGCTATCGGCCCCCGAAGTTACCAGTTCGAAATTCAATGCCAAAGACGTTCAGACCGGCAACCGCCTCGGGGTCAAGCCCCGTGGCATCCGCCTCGTACCGCCTGTGAATCGTGGGTCAGATGGACAGGAACTGGCTCACCATCCACTTGGTGAAGATGGCCGTCAGTGCGCCGAGCCAGGTGAGGATGACGAAGTGCATGTAGGAGTTCATCTTGTGGCCGCCGTCCAGCGTGCGGATCATCAGCGCCGATAACATGGCGTTGAAGACGATGATGATGATCAACAGGAACTCGATCAACGGGATGTTGTAGACGCTGGTGTTGATCAGTGAGGCGACGTCGAACTCGCTAGTCGACGCGAGGTTGAGCGTCAGACCGGTGAGGATATTGACGACCTGGAGCCCGATGAAGAAGGCGAATGTCGAGGCAGCGGTGATCCCGTAGAGAAGGCCGATCAGCGTCGTGGTCTCCTGTCTGCGCTGCTGGCGGAGCTGGAGGACCTGGTTCATGTTCTCGGAGATGAGTTCACCCAGCATCTTTGGATCGCCCCCCATCTCGCGGCCGACCAGATACATTTCCGAGAACGTCTGGATGAGGTAGGACCGACACTCGGCGGTAAAGTGTCGCCAGGCACTGGCGGGCTCGATCCGCATGTTCAGCCGCTTGTAGAGGTTGTCGATCTGGGGGGTCAACGACCCGAAGTCCTTCTTGCGGAGAGTCTCCAGCACAGTCGAAGTGGTCGACTGTTTTGCCCCTTCGGTCGCGCCGAGCCCGCGGATGAAACTCGGGAACTCCCCGTCACGACTGGTGATCCGCTGTTCCTCGGCGCGGATCACCAGCCCCGGGATGATCAGCGGCGTGATCGGGACGGCGGCATAGAGCGGGAGCGGCGGCGGCGACCACAGCGGGATCAGCATATCCAGCGTGATCGGACTGACGCCCATCCAGCCGCCGTAGGTGACGAACGCCAGCACTGCCGAAAGCGCGATCCCGATCGCGAACGCGCGGTTGAGCCGCGGGTCGGTCGGCGAGGGGTACTCCTCGGGATGGAACCAGATCGGGTCGTGCGGTGAGATAGACCGGATCGCGACGTAAAAGCCCGTCTGGACGAACACGAACAGGAGAATGACCGAAGCGACGGTCGCCGTCGGGTCGGTGCCCGTCAACACGGGCAGGACGACAGCGAACACCAGCGCGAACGTCATCGAGAGGATCATCGACAGGTACAGGTCCTTCATGACGTTGAGGTTGCCCAGCGTCCCCTCGTAGACCGTCGAGTAGTTCTCGATGATCATGTCCTGCTCGCTGACGAGGTAGTCGTCGAGGGCTTGTCCGGCTCCGAGGTTGTACGCCAGGCGGTCGAAGAAATCCGAGAGCGTATCGCTCGGGACCTGCTTGGCGCGACGACGGAGCGCGTCGTCGAGGCTCTGGTTCCAGGTGTCGACGAGTTCGACGACCCGGCCGAGTTCGGTCGCGAGTTCGCCGTATTCCTCTTCTGCGGCCAGCGCGCGGAAGACCTCCATGCGGTCGATCTTCGTCGTCGAGAGGACGGTCATGTGGGTGACCATCAGGTGAAACCGGTTGTTGAGTTCGCGCTTGCGCTGGGAGAGCTGGACTTTGGGGTAGAACACAGCGGTGACGAGCATCAATCCACCCAGAAGCGGTATCGGAGCCCGGATGAATATCGGTAGATCCAGCAGCAGGGCGACGCCGGCAGTCACCAGGAAGAACACCGTCGCCGGCAACAGGATCGTCAGCAGATACCGCTGGAGCGGGATGTCCATCTGGCGATAGGAATCCATCAGTCCCGCGAAGGTGCCCGATAGCGAGAGGTCGACGGTAGCTGTGTCGTCGGTGGCCATCAGTCTGGACGGTGGATGTCGAACGGGACCCCTTCGAGGCCGTCCCGCTGGAAGTCCTCGATGAACTCGTTGACCTCGTGGTACCCGAGGATGTTCTCCTGGATCGCTCGCTCTATCAGGTCTGCTCGGAACTGCAAGTCGTCGTAGATGTCACGGGTGTCCTCGTAGCCCAGCAGGGTCGCGATCTGTTCTTCGAGGACGTAGGAGTTGTTCATCCCCTGGAAGACGATCTCGTCCTCGACGGGGTCCCAGTAGAACACCTGGCGGGTGATGACACCCTCCATCTCTTTGGAGTAGCCCTCGATCTCCTGGACCGACGTGACCCGCCGGAGAACGTCGTCACCCTGCTTGACCCGGTTCTGGAACAACGCGATGTCGGCGTTGTCCATGAACGTCTCGGGGACGTTGATCGGGTCGCCGGTGAATCGCTGGATCATCGAGACGATGTCCGAGGCGTGGAAGGTCAACATGACGGGGTGACCGGTCTGGGCGGCCTGGAATGCCATGCGACCCTCTTCGCCACGGACCTCGCCCACGATGATGTAGTCGGGGCGGGATCGCAGCGCGGCGGCGACGAGATCGAACATGTCCACGCCGGTGGAACTGGTGTCGTCGCCCTCGCGGGTCAGGAGTTGTTGCCAGGTGTCGTGTGGCGGCAGCACCTCGGCGGTGTCCTCGGCGGTGTAGATCTTGCTGTCCCGCGGAATGAACGCCATGATGGAGTTCAGCGTCGTGGTCTTCCCTGAAGCGGTCTCTCCGACGACGAAGACTGTCTGTTCGTTCTCCAGAGCGAGCCAGAGATATGCCGAGAGCTGCGGGCTGAGCGTTCCCCACTTGGTGATCTGGAAGATCGAGAGGGGGGTCTCATCGCCCTGACGGATGGTCAGGCTCGGCCCCTTGACGCTCACGTCGTCGGAGTAGATGAGATTCAGACGAGACCCGTCCGGCAGCGTCGAGTCGACGATCGGGTCGCTGTCGGAGACGGGGTCGCCGATACGCTCGCCCATGTTGCGCAGCCACTGGTCGAAGTTCTCAGTACTTTGCCACTCGACGGTGGTCTCGAGCATGCCGTAGACGCCGTGATCGACGTAACACTCGGTGGGGCCGATGACGTGAATGTCCTCGTTGGCCGGGTCACGCATAACTGGTTCGAGCGGCCCTAGCCCGACGATATCACGGTTGAGACGGTAGCGGATGTTCTCGTACGTCTCGGGTTTGACGTCGACCTTGCCGATAGAACTGAGGTTCCGTAGCCGGCTCATGACGCCGCTGCCGCTCTCGTTTTTCTTGACGTGGGTCGTCTCCTGGAGGAGTTCTTCGATACGGTCGTCGTACTCGGCCTCGTCGCTCGGAGCGGGCTTGTTGACGCTACGCTGGAGCAGGCGGTTGCGGACCTTGTCGAAGACGACCGCCTCCTCGTCGGACAGTTCCGGCTCGATCGCGTAGTATTTCATGTCCTGGCCGACGTCGCCGTAGATATGGGTGAAGATCGGGCCACCGACGGGATAGAGGACGTTCGGCCGGTCGGTTTCGAACTCGTCTTTGGCCTCGTCGATGAACATCGGGAACTCGCCGGTGATCTGTTTGAACTTCTTGAGGTGTTCCCGGAGGTGCGGTCGCTTGGCCGCGTACTGTCGGAGTTCGTCCGATGGTTTGGGTCGTCCCTGTTCAGTCATGGGTTGCCTCCATCAGGCCACGCTCCGCGATTCGATCACGATAC
>JAZKRQ010000092.1:0-10323 GCA_036628575.1 Halapricum sp. | reverse complement strand
GTCATCGGTCTCTCTGGCGGCGTCGACTCCTCGACTGCGGCCGCCCTGGCTTACGAGGCCATCGGGACCCAGCTGACGGCGGTCTACGTCGATACCGGGCTGATGCGCAAAGGCGAGACCGAGGAAATCCGGGAGACCTTCGAGTACATGGATTCGCTGCGGATCATCGACGCCAAAGACAGGTTCCTCGACGAACTCGAGGGCGTCACCGATCCCGAGGAGAAACGCCATATCATCGGCGAGCAGTTCATCCGGGAGTTCGAGAAAGTCGCCCGCGACGTCGATGCGGACTACCTCGTCCAGGGGACGATCTATCCCGACCGCATCGAGAGCGAGGGAACGATCAAGTCCCACCACAACGTCGGCGGTCTGCCCGAGCGGATCGACTTCGAGGGGATCGTCGAACCCATGCGAGATCTCTACAAGGACGAGGTCCGGGAGGTCGCCCGCGAACTCGATCTGGAGGAGATCATCTCCGAGCGGATGCCGTTTCCCGGGCCCGGGCTCGCGGTCCGAATCATCGGTGAGGTCACCGAAGAGAAACTGGCGGTCGCCCGCGAGGCCAACCACGTCGTCGAGGAAGAGCTAGAAGAGTACGATCCCTGGCAGGCGCTGGCGGCGGTTATCGGCAAGGCCACCGGAGTAAAAGGCGATAACCGCGTCCACGGCTGGGTCGTCTCCGTTCGTTCCGTAGAATCTCGTGACGGGATGACCGCCCGTGCTCAGGAGATCGACTGGGAGACCCTCCAGCGTATCCAGAGCCGGATCACCGGCTCTCACGAGAACGTCTCACGCGTCGTCTACGACGTGACGCACAAGCCGCCCGCGACCATCGAGTACGAGTGATAGTGACTGGCCACAAAGAATAAGACAATTCAATTCCACCAGGCACCCGTGATGCCGACAGTACTACAAAGTTTCCCGACCAGTATCAACGAATTCACCAGCCAGTACGGCGACTTGCTCGTTTCGTTCGCGGTCACGGTGTTGTCGTTCGTCGTCACGTTCCTAGTACTCTATCTAATCGGGAAACCGATCCTCGTCCGCGTGACCAAGCGGGCGCTCAACGAGCGGGAGTTCTCGCCGTCGATCGTGAGCCTCGGATCGAGTATCGCCGGGACGATCGCCGTCTTCGGCGCGGTGGCGATCGCCGCGGTCGTCGCCGGGTTCCCGGTGATCCTCTCGGCGTTCGCGACGATCTTCGCCGCCCTCGCACTCGGGTTCGCTTTCGCCGCTAGCGACATCGTCGAGAACTTCATCGCCGGTATCTTCATCATCAAGGACAAACCGTTCGAGGTCGGCGACTACATCGAGTGGGACGGCAACGGCGGGATCGTCCGCGAGATCAACCTCCGCGTGTCGAAACTCGATACGTGGGACAACGAGCAGGTCACCGTCCCGAACAGTGACCTCGCGAACGGAACCGTCACCAATCCCGTCGCGAACGAGACGCGGCGGGTCACCTTCGACTTCGGGATCGAATACGACGCGAGCATCAAAGACGCCCGGTCGATCATCCTCGAGGAAGCGGCCGAAATCGAGGGTGTACTCGACGAGCCGGAACCGTCGGCCCCGGTCACCGGGCTGGCGGATTCCGCGGTCGTCCTCAACGGTCGCGTGTGGATCAACCCGCAGGAGACGGGTGCTGGCGGCGTCAAACACAAACTTGTAGAGAACGTGAAACGGCGGTTCGACGCTGAAGGTATCGGGATGCCGTACCCGTACACGGAACTCACCGGCTCCATCGAGGTCGAACAGATCGGAGACAGCGGCGCTGTCGCCGACGACTGATCGCCTTCCCCGCCCAACCGTCGACGGTACGTTTTTATTCTGTACAGGAACATACCCCACTGGATGACACTCGATCTCACGTTGAGCTGTGACAACAGCGACCTGAATCGGGCACTGATAAACGGGGAGGTAGAGCCCCAAGACATCGATCTGACCACCACAGTCACGTATCCGCCCAAGCGCCACCGACGGTTCTTCAGGGAGCAACACGTCGATATCTGTGAAGTCGGGCTCGCCTCCTACCTGTCCTCGCAGGACCGACCTGCGGAGTACCCGTTCACTGCCATCCCGGTCTTCCCGAGCAAACAGTTCCGGCACGCGTTCTTCTACAAACATGCCGACGCCGACGTGGCGGAGCCGGCCGATCTGGCCGGCAAGCGTGTCGGCGTCCAGTCCTGGCAGACGGCCGCGAACGTCTGGACGCGCGGGATCGTCCAGGAGCACTACGAACTGGATCTCGAGTCCGTCGAGTGGTATCGGCGACGCGAGGACGACGTCCCGCTCGAGTTGCCCGATCGGTTCGACATCCGGCCAGTCCCGGGTGCGCAAGGCGGGGACGCCATCGAGGAGCCTCGGGACATGCAACGCATGCTGGCCGACGGCGAACTCGACGCGGCGATGGACCCGTCGGAGACGCTGCTGCGAGCCGCCGCCGAATCTGACGACATCGAGTTCGTCTTCGAAGATCCTCGCAGTGAGGAGCGGGCGTACTTCGAGGAGACCGGTATCCATCCCCCAATGCACGTCATCGCGATTCGCGACGAGATCCTCGAGGAGCACCCCTGGGTGGCCCAGCGCGTCTACGAGGCGTTTCGGGACGCTCGCGATCGCGCGCTCGAGTGGAACAGACGGCCGCTGTATCACATGTCGATCGTCTGGGCTCACCTCTACCTGATCGAGGAGCGCGAACTGTTCGGTGACGATCTCTGGGAGTACGGGCTGACCGAGAAAACGCGCAAGGAACTCCGGACGTTCAGCCGATACGCCGCCGATCAGGGGATCGTCGAGCGGGCCTACGATCCGGAGGAGTTGTTCGTCGATTCGATACTCGAGGGTTGATACTGCCGGCTGTATCACTTCGAACGAATTCGGCACACCGGTTTAGCGAATATCTTTACGAACGTACAGCCGGTAGTATGAGCATTTCCCATCACCTCGAGAGCCCCAATTCCTCTCGGAGGGTTCGTTTCATTCGCTGGAACTCCGCTCCCTCTTCGATACTGACGCGGCGTGTCCAGCGCGGCCGTTCGATATCCACGTCCAGTTCCATGGTGATCGACGCCGGCCGCTCGGAAAGCACGAGGATCCGGTCGGCGAGATACAGGGCTTCCTCGATGTCGTGTGTAATATAGAGGATCGTCTTTTGCTCGTTTCCCCACAGCTCCAGGAGCTCCGTCTGGAGTTCATGTTTCGTCTGGTAGTCCAGCGAACCGAACGGTTCGTCCATCAGCAGGACTGCGGGGTCGGCGGCGAGCGCGCGGGCGATCCCGACCCGCTGTTTCATTCCGCCGGACAGCTCTTCCGGATAGCTATCCTCGAACCCGTCGAGTCCCACCCGTTCGATCCACTCGTATGCGCGTTCCTTTCGGGTTCGACCGTCGGCCGTGTGTTGGACCTTCATTGGTAGCGCGACGTTCTCCACGACGGGCTTCCACGGCAGGAGCGCGTAGTGCTGGAACACCATCGAGACGTCCTCCGACGGGCCGTTGAGCGGGGATCCGTTCGTGTGGATCCGTCCGTCGTACTGGTCGTCGATCCCGGCGAGTATCTTGAGAATCGTCGTCTTTCCACAACCGGACGGTCCCAGGACGACGACGAACTCCCCGTCTCGGACGGTAAAGGAGAGGTCGTCGAGCACTTGCAGGGTGTCCTGGCTCGACGTGTAGGTCTTCGTGAGGTTTTCGACGGTTATGGCGTCTCCCATGCTCTCAGGTCCCCCCGTTACCGTACTCCCAGTTGACGACCAGTCGCTCGACGGCCGCGACGCTACCGAACAGGAGTAGTTGTGTGATCGATACTGCCCCAATCCCGGCGAACATCTTCGCCGTATCGAGCTGGTTGTTGTACGTCAGGATGAGGTGGCCGATGCCCTGCGATCCCGCCAGGAACTCGCCGACGATGACGCCCGTGAACGAGAGGATGACGCTGATCTTGATCCCAGCGAACACGGCGGGTAGCGATGAATACAGATACACGTGCAGGTACACCTCGCGTCGGTTCGCGGTGAAGCTTTCGAGCATCTCGACCAGTTCGGGATCGGTCGACTTGAATCCGGCCAGAGAGTTGACGACCATCGCGAAGAAGCTGATCAGATAGCTGATCGCCACGATGGTGGGGAAGCCGAACCCGAACCAGATGATGAAAAGCGGTAGCAACGTTACGATGGGCACCGATCGGGCAACGATGACGTAGGGATAGAACGTCGTCTCGATCAGCTTCGACTGGGCCATCGACAGTGCCATCAGGTAGCCAGTAACGATCGACAGCGACGCTCCGATGGCGAACGCTTTCAGCGTGACGATCATCTGCTCGGCGATGATGCCGGAATTCCCCACGAACGCGTCGGCGATCGCGGACGGGGTCGGGAGGACGAACGACGGGATTCCCATCCAGGGAACGAGCAGCTCCCAGAGGACGACAACGGCCACGAGCACGGAGATGGGGAGGAGGATCTGTCCCGAAACGGCGGTGTAGTCAACGGCCCGGTCTTCCATGCCCATGCGGCACTCAGGCCTCGGGACCGACCTCGTAGTTGTTTTCGAGTTCTTCGTAGTACACCGACGCGGTGTCGACGGCGAGTTCTTTGTTGTCCTCGATGAACTCGTTCGTATAGGCCTCCCCGGCGGAGAGTGTCCCCGAAAGCTGGTCAATCTCGTCAAGGACGCTCAGCGTGTTCTCCATCTTTTCGTTCGGTATCCAGCCCTTACCGTGTTCCTGCCCTATGTCTTTCGGCGGAACCCGGGACGCATAGATGGGTCCGAGCGTTTGCCGTTCGAGTTCCTCATCGAACTCGACGACCTGTTCACGGTGCGCGTCTATCACCGCTTCGAGGTCGGTCACGAATTTCTCGTGGGCCTTCATCCAGCCCCGGACGAACTTGTTCACCAGGTCCGGGTCGTTCTCGACGAGTTCGTCCCGTGTGAATAGACAGACGCCGAGGTGATTGAGGACGGACGAGATATCGAGAGTATTGACCCCGTATCCCTTGTTTTCGAGACGGACCTTCGACTGAGGCCAGTAGGAGATGTTCGCGTCGAGTTCGCCTTCCATCAATAGCGTGTTGTGAGCACCCGGCTGGACGTTCTGGAACGCTAGCGTGTCGGAGTCCCCCCCGTTTTGTCGCATCGCGACCTCCGCGAGACCGTCCTGGATCGACCACGGGAACACCCCGACCGTCTTGCCTTCGAGATCCGTCCACGAGGTGATATCCGACTCCGCGAGCGAGACGACGCCGTCCATCGGTTCGATCACGTGGCCGAACGCGGTTAAGGAGCCCCCTTCTTCGATAGCCTGAAGGATCGCGGCCGTCGAGGCGTTCCCGAACTCGTCTTCGCCCTGCTGGACGGACTGGACGGTCGCCTGAGATCCGGACGATTCGCGGAACTCGACGTTCAGCCCTTCTGACTCCCACGTTCCGAGTTTGATGCCCCCGTCGTTGACTGCCGAGGCCAGTCCCGTCCGCTCGAATCGGTGGCGGTAGGAGACGTCTTCTCGTTCGTTGCTTCCGCCGAGAACCCCGAGACAGCCAGTGATCGACGCAGCTGATGCGATCGCGGCACTACCGAGGAACCTGCGACGCGACGCCACCGACTTCGATTCAGGACTGCGTGCCATGTGAGGGAATCATATCGCCCTGCCCTTAATGGGACTGTTGATTCCTCCTGTCCAGGAACTATCATGATCGTTATGTGGATTATCGCCCCCAGGAGCGGCCCCTGTCGGTCGGATACGGGGTGATCGTGGAGGGCGCTACCCTACGATCCCGACGACGATGATCCCGCCGCCCAGAGCGGTAAAGACCGCTCCGAGAAGCGTCGCGACGATGGCGACGACGTACGGCCAGGTGTCGGTCGAGCGTTCCAGCACGGCCTGGCCGGGCATGCTCGTCAACAGTGTGGCCGTCACGGTCTCGCCTTCGTCGTACTCCGAGAGGAACGACTTGGCGACCTCGTGACTCCCGGACGGCGGGTCCCGACCCTCCCGGACGAACGTCGAATCGTACGTGTGACCGTCGAAATTGTAGCGGAAGCGAACGGTCGGCTCGAAGACGCCGTCCGCGATTTCGGTGGTGCTCGTCTCGACAATCTCGGCGTCGACGGTCCGGGTCTGGCGGTGTCGCCGGACTAGCCCGAGCGCAAGTCGACCGCCGTACTGCAGGACCACACCGCCGACCAGCAGGAAGGGAAGACCGGCGAGCACGAACAGTTCGACCATACCGGAGCCAGGCGATCCGGTGGCAAGATCCTTGCTATCCGTCGCGGGACGCAACACATTAACCCCCGCTGTGCTACCTGGGAATATGCACGTCATTGTCGCCGGGATCGATGCTGAAGAGATCGGCAATGCGATCGAGGCACAGGACCACGACGTGTCGGTCGTTGACGTCGCGAACCGGCCGTCCTTAGAATCGGCCGGGATCCACGACGCCGCCGCGCTGGTCCTGACGGAAGCTGCACAGGCAACTGCGATCGCGGTCGCGAAGGAGCTCAATCCGGACCTGAAGACAGTCGTCTACACCGGCGACTCGCTGCCGGACTTCGCCCGGGGCCAGGTCGACCTCGTTGTCGATCCCGACCTGCTCGACGCTGAGACTGTCGCGGAAGAACTGGATTCCTGACGCGTCGCGATCGCTCTACCGGGCCGCAGAAACGCAGAGAAGACGGGACTATCGCCACTCGGGGAGCGCCGCGGCGTCCTCGAGTGGGAGTGTCACGTACGCATCGTCGCGAGTGATATCGGCGAGGATGAACTTCTCACCCGTCGTGCCGTGCTCCACCGAGGCCATGACCTCGGCGTCTTCAGCAACGACCGCGACTCCGTCCGTCTCCTGCGACATGCTTGTTATTCTGTGACACTCCTACATAAACGTGCCGGAAACCGGTGGATGGAGCCGGATTCGATATGACGTACGCTTGATTGAATCAGTCGCTCGACCCGGTGTTCGGGGCTGCGGTCGCCAATGTGTAAGGTCTTAGTAGATGGACACGGGAGTAGTTGGCATATGAACGTCGTAGACGCCATGACGCCACGCGAGGAGGTCGTGACGGTGGAGATCCCCGGTACCCGAGACGACGTCCTCGAGTACCTGCAAGAGCGGACGTTTTCTTCGGTACCAGTGATCAAAGAGACCGACGACGGCGAGGAGTTCCGCGGGATCGTCTCCCGTGACGCCCTGATCAACCGCCCGGATGAGGATCAGCTCGCACTGTTGGTCGAGGAAGTCCCGACGACGACCGCCGACGCGACACTCGGATCAGTCGCCCGACTGATGCTCGAAGAAGAGGAGCGCCGAGTCCCCGTCGTCGACGGCCGTCTGGAGGGGATTGTCACCGTCACTGACGTCATCCGCGCGATCGCCGAGGGCAGGGTCGAGAGCGACGCGGAGGTCGGCGACCTCGCGCGCCAGGACGTCAACTGCGTTTACGTTGGGACCCCACTGCCCGTCGCCGAGCGGGAGCTCTCACACGCCGATGTCCCCTACGGTGTCGTACTCGACGACGACGGTGAACTCACGGGGATGCTCACCGAGGTCGACATCATCGAGGTCGCGCGCGTTGTCGAGGGCGAGGACGCTACTGGCGAGTCTATCGCCAACCAGGACGACGAGTGGATGTGGGAAGGCATCAAGGCCGTTGGAAACAGCTACATGCCCACCCGGAACGTCGAGATCCCGAACGAGCCAGTCCGGGAGTTCATGACCGCCGACCTGCTGACGGTGAACAAGCGTCGGACGGCCAAGGAGGCCGCCCAGACGATGCTCAACAACGACATCGAGCAGATCCCGCTTTTGAGCGGCGACTCGCTGGTCGGCATCGTCCGGGACGTCGATCTGCTGGAGGCGCTGGCATGAGCGAGGGGAACCCAGTTGTCGAACTGGCCAAGCGACGCGGGTTCTTCATCCAGTCGGCCGGTGCCTACGGCGGTGTCTCCGGTTTCTACACGTTCGGTCCGCGGGGTGCGGCGCTCAAGCAGAACGTCGAGGACACCTGGCGCGAGCGCTTCACGATCCAGGAGGGGAACATGGAGGTCGACGCCCCCACGGTGATGCCCGAACCCGTCTTCGAGGCCTCGGGTCATCTCGCTGGTTTCGACGATATGCTCGTGGAGTGCCCCGAGTGTGGCGAGAGCCATCGGGCGGACCACATCGTCGAGGACAACACCGACATCGAGGAGGCCGAGTCCCTGCCGATCGAAGAGGTCGAGGAAATCGTCGCGGAGTACGAACTCGTCTGTCCCACCTGTGGGACGGGGCTGGCCGGGCAGGCGATCCAGAACTTCAACCTCATGTTCGAGACGAACATCGGTCCGGGCTCCTCGTCTCCGGGATATCTCCGGCCCGAGACCGCACAGGGAATCTTCGTCGAGTTCCCCCAACTCGCCGAATACGCCCGCAACCAGCTACCGTTCGGCGTCACCCAGATCGGCCGGGCCTACCGCAACGAGATCAGTCCCCGCAAGTCCCTGCTGCGCGTGCGGGAGTTCACCCAGGCCGAACTGGAGCTGTTCATCGACCCTGAGGAGGACGAACCGACCCTCGAATCCGTCGCAGATGTCGAGGCCCCGTTTTATCCCGCCGACGAACAGGAGAGCGATGACGGTGAGATCATGGAACTGACTATCGGTGAGGCCGTCGAGGAGGGGGTCGTCGCCGATCCATGGATCGCCTACTATCTCGGAATCGCGAAACAGTGGTACGAGTCGATCGGCGTCGACATGGACCGGTTCCGGTTCCGTCAGCACCTGCCCGGTGAGTTAGCCCACTACGCCGCCGACTGTTGGGACGCCGAAGGCGAAGTCGACGGTGACTGGATCGAACTCGCCGGCTTTGCCTACCGCGGCGACTACGACCTCAGCAAGCACGAAGCCCACTCCGACGAGGAGTTTACGATCTTCAAGCAGTACGACGAGCCGATCACCGTCGAGCGGCCCACGGTCGACCCCGATATGAGCTATCTCGGCCCGGAGTTCGGCGGCGACGCGGCCGCCGTGGCCGACGCCCTCGAATCGTTGGCCGAACGCGATCCGGATGCGTTCGAGGGAGAAGCGGTCACTGTCGAGACCGGCGGCGAGAGCTACACCGTGCCGATCGAGAAGACCGGCTTTGCCGTCGAGGAGGTTACCGAGAGCGGCGAGCACATCACGCCCCACGTCGTCGAACCGTCGCTCGGGATCGATCGGGCGCTGTATACCGTCGTCGATCACTGCTATCGCGAGGACGAGATCGACGGCGAAGCCCGAACCTACCTCGAACTCCCACCAGCGGTGGCGCCGACGACCGTCGGCGTGTTCCCGCTGATGGATCGGGACGGGCTGGCCGAGCAAGCTACCGAGATCGTTGACGATCTGCGGGCGGCCGGCCTGTCGGTCACATACGACGACTCCGGGGCTATCGGGCGGCGCTACCGTCGGCAAGACGAGATCGGCACGCCGTTTTGTGTGACCGTCGACTACGACACCCTCGGTGAGGGAGACGATCCCGAACTCGAAGGCACAGTGACGGTTCGTGAACGGGACACGACGGCCCAGCGCCGGGTCGAAATCGACGAACTCCCCGGGACGTTGACGGCGCTCCGGGACGGCGCTCTGACCTTCGACGACCTCTAACCGTGCGCACGTTCCTCTCGGATCTGGAGTCGGAGATCACCCGACGATTCGTCCACGTCAGCGGTAGCGCGGTCCCGCTGGCGTACGTCTTCGACGTCCTCACATGGACGCACATCCAGCTAATTCTCGTCGGTGGGTGCGCGGCTGCGATGATCCTCGAGGTGATCCGGCTGGTGATCGGGCTGGACTGGTGGATCTACGACCACCTCACCCGGGAGTACGAACAGGACAACCTGGCTGGTTACGCTCTGGCGGTGATCAGTGCGACGACAGTCGGTCTGCTGGCCCCTCCGATGATCGCGGTCCCGTCGATCCTCATGCTCACGCTCGGCGATCCGATCAGCGGGCTGCTCGGCTCGGGCCGGTTCCGACCGATCGGTGACGGCGAGACGATGGAACTGATCCTCAAGCCACCCCGGGTGCTGGCGGCGATGTTCGTCGTCTGCACGGCGATCGGGTACTCGTTCGTGTCGCTGGGGCCGGCGATGCTCGCGGCCGCGGCCGTGACACTAGCTGACGGCGTCAAACCCGTCATCCGGACTTACGTCCTCGACGACAACCTCACGATCCCGCTGATCGCGGCCGGCGCACTCGCGGTCGGGCTCGCGATCGTATAGGGGAGGGGGGCGCGTTCTCTCGAAGCGTCGAACGCGGTGGAAACGAAACGCGTCGAAAAGAGGCTTACTTCCACTCTGTATAGCTACACTT
>JAZKRQ010000091.1:0-10725 GCA_036628575.1 Halapricum sp. | reverse complement strand
CGGCCCGGACGTCCTCCGCCCGGAGGCCCGCTTCGAGCGGCCAGATGTCCTCACGGAGCCAGGCGTCCAGGGGCTTATCGTCGGCATAGCCACGGAACAGCGTCATCGCGACGTGTGTGTGAGCGTTGACTAGTCCAGGAATGACGAGCCCGCCCGCGGCATCGATCTCGTCGTCGGCCGGGCCGACGTCGCCGACGTCAATGATGTCGCCACTGTCCTGATCGACGAGGACGTCCGCTCGCTCGGTCGTCATGTCCGGACGGAGTACAGTCCCCCCGGAGACGAGCAGTTCACTCATGTCCCCCGTTTCGGCCATCCCGAAGGTCAATCTTCCGCATTTAAGTATGCAAAGGGTATATATAAGGAGGAGAGGGAATCCCGCTGGCTCCCTGGGATACGCTCACCGGTGTCTTGGCAGGCGTCGTGATGCCGCTGATCGGCGAGCGCGTCGCGAAAGAAATAACAGAGGCGTTAGAACTTCTCGAGGTACCGATCGATCTCCCACTCGGAGACGTCAACGAGATAGTCGCGGAACTCCTCGGTCTTGGCCTGGATGAACTTCTCGGAGATGTGCGGGCCGAGCGCGTCCATGACGATTTCGTCCTCTTCGAGTTCGTCGATCGCTTCGCCGAGGTTGGTCGGCAGCGTGTCGATGCCGTACTCCTCGCGTTTCTGTTCGTCGAACTCGTAGATGTTCTCCCGAACCGGGTCGGGGCACTCCAGATCGTTCTCGATGCCGTCCAAACCGGCGTTGATGAGCGCCGCGAACGCGAGATAGGGGTTACACGACGGGTCAGGGAAGCGAGCCTCGATGCGGCTGGCGGCCGGAATCCGCGCGGCGGGCTTGCGGATCAGCGCCGAGCGGTTGCGGTCGGACCAGGCAACGTAGACAGGTGCTTCGTAGCCCGGCACCAGGCGCTTGTAGCTGTTTACCGTCGGGTTCGTGACCGCAGCGAGTGCGGGCGCGTGGTCGAGGATTCCGGCGATAAAGCTGTGTGCAGTCTCGCTGAGGTTGAACTCGTCGCTCTCGTCGTGGAAAGCGTTCTCGCCGTCGGAGAACAGCGAGATGTGGGTGTGCATTCCCGAGCCGTTGATCCGCGGGATCGGCTTGGGCATGAACGTGGCGTGGAGGTCGTGTTCCGCGGCGATGGCGCGAACGACCGCACGGAAGGTAGCCACGTTGTCGGCCGTCGACAGGGCGTCGTCGTACTCGAAGTTGATCTCGTGTTGGCCCTGGGCGACCTCGTGGTGGGAGGCCTCGATCTCGAAGCCCATGTCCTCGAGACCGTAGATGATGTCACGGCGCACGTCGCTGGCGAGGTCCTTGGGCGCGAGGTCGAAGTAGCCCCCGGCGTCGCTGGTCTCAGTCGTCGCGCGACCCTTCTCGTCTTCCTCGAACAGGAAGAACTCGGGTTCGGGCGCAGCGTTGACTGTATAGCCCATCTCCTCTGCGCGGTCGAGCGCGTCCTTCAGGACGCCACGCGGGTCGCCGACGAACGGCTCGCCCGACGACGTGTCGTGGACGTCACAGATGAGTCGGGCGCTGTTGCCGCCGCTGATGTCGTCACGGCTCCGCCACGGGAGGATCGAGAACGTCGACGGATCCGGGACCAGACGCATGTCCGATTCCTGGATGCGGACGAAACCGTTGATCGAAGACCCGTCGAAGTAGATCCCTTCGGTGAAAGCCTTCTCGGCCTGATCGGCCGGGACGGAGACGTTCTTAACCGTCCCAAGAATGTCCGTGAACTGCAATCGCAGGAAGTCTACGTTCTTTTCCTCGATCTCGTCGAGGACAGACTGTGCCGCCTCTGAGAGTTCGCTTGTCATAGTTATCGACAGGTGAGAGATATACTCCCGACATAAAAACCCTGCTGCTTTGCGCAATTCTGTTCGAAGCTCCGACGAGAAATGTATGTTCGTAAAATTCTAATGGGACGGTTGCGACGGTAGCTAGTATGACGTACGAAAATCTGGATCGGAAGTTGGTGAATGCCCTTCTGGGGGATGGACGGGCGAGTCTGCGCAGCCTCGCCGACGACCTGGACGTATCGGTGACGACGGTCTCGAATCACCTCTCTACCCTCGAAGACGAGGGTATCATCCAGGGATATACGCCGAGGGTCGACTACGACGAACTCGGGTATGACGTCACCGCGATCGTCCAGTTGAAAGTCGAAGGGAGCGCGCTCCCGGAAGTCACTCAGAATCTGCGAGAAGTCGACCAGATGGTCAGCGTCTACGAGGTCACCGGTGACTACGACGTCATCGCGGTCGGGAAGTTCCTCGATACCGACGATATGAACGAGCGGATCAAGGACATGCTCACCGACCCCCAGATCAAAGAGTCCAACACCAGCGTCGTCCTCAACGCCGCCAAAGAGCACGAACAGTTCAATCTCGAAGTCGAGTGAACTGGGCAGGGCGGTAAGGGCCGCAAAATCGACCGTCAGTCCCCCGCGATAGCTGTTGTATCGGGGATACATCTCGAGGGGCGGCAGGGGAACCTTCATTGTCGTCGGGAGTCCACCACATCGTATGCCACCTGGGGCCGGCGGTGGCGTCGGAATTCAGACCGACGCAGTCGGGACGTTCATCCGAAATCAGCCGGCGACGACACTCGCAGTCGTCGTCGTGGTCGCCGTTCTCGCGGGCATCGGCTGGTGGGCGTTCCGGCGGTTCCGTCGGTCTCCCGGCGAGCGTCTCCGGAGAGTGCTCGATCGTCAGGACGCGGTCACGGTGTTGATGCACCCGGAACCCGATCCGGACGCGATGGCCTCGGCGATGAGTGTCAAGACGCTCGCCGAATCGGTCGGTGCCGACGTGACGATACAACATCCGGGACAGATCCGTCACCAGGAGAACCGGGCCTTCCAAACCGTCCTCGAACAGGACTTCGAACGCATCGAAACAGCAGGTGATCTCGCCGATGGAGCGGTGGTGCTGGTCGATCACAACGAACCGCGTGGATTCCCCGGCGACGGTGGCGTCGATCCGGTCGCCGTCGTGGACCACCACCCGGGCAACGGTGAAGGCGAGGCGTTCACCGACATCCGAACTGATTATGGGGCGTGTGCGACGATCTTCGCCGAATACTTCGAGGAGCTCGGCTGGGGACCTGGAACCGACGGAGAGACGATCTCCTCGGAACTGGCCACGGGATTGATGTACGGGATTCAGTCGGACACGGAAGACCTGACAAAGGGGTGTTCACCCGCGGAGTTCGAGGCTGCAGCGTTCCTCTATCGGGGCGTAGATGAAGATATCCTCGATAGCGTCGCCAGACCCGGGGTCGATGCGGAAGTGCTAGACATCAAAGCCAGGGCGATTAACAATCGCGAGGTCCGCAACGCCTTCGCAATCAGCGACGTCGGTGAGATCGGGAACGTCGATGCGATCCCCCAGGCCGCCGACGAACTGCTCCGGCTAGAGGGCACGACTGCCGTCGTCGTCACCGGTAGACGCGACGGTACCATGCACCTCTCCGGACGGTCCCGGGACAGCCGCGTCCACATTGGCAAGGCGCTGAAAGCCGCTGCCGATGACATCCCGATGGCTGAGGCCGGCGGACACGCCCGGATGGGCGGCGGACAGCTCTCGATCGAGCACATGGAAGGGCTCGGTCCAGGCGACGGCGTCACCGTCGAGGAGTTTACCGAGCGAGTGTTCGAGGCGATGTCCGGCGAGTTGCAGTGACCCTTTTGCCGGCGTCGTCCCAACGGTTCATATGGCAACCCACGAGCGTACCTGGGCCTACCGCGATCGCTTCCACGAGGAGTTCGCCCGGACCTACTTTCGGCCGTTCGGCGACCTGGCGCTTTCGAGCATCGGGGTCGGCACGTACCTTGGCGACCCGACCGACGCCGTCGACGAGACCTATCGCGAGGCAATCGTCGCGGCCATAGAATCGGGGGTCAACGTCATCGATACCGCGATCAACTACCGCCACCAGCGCAGTGAACGCGTCGCGGGAGCAGCAATCGACGACAGCGATATCGACCGCGATGGCGTCTTCCTGGCCACCAAGGGCGGCTTTCTTCCGTTCGACGGCGAGCGACCGGACGATCCGAGTCGGTACATATATCGGGAATTCGTCGAACCGGGCGTGGTCGACCCCGAGGATCTGGCGGCCGGCCAACACTGCATCGCACCGGCGTTCATCGAGCACCAGCTCGACCGATCCCTGTCGAACCTCGGGGTCGAGAGCGTCGACCTCTACTACGTCCACAATCCCGAGACGCAGTTGCAGGTTCGATCGCGGGCGGACGTCTACGAGGGACTCCAGGCGACCTTCGAGCGGCTGGAACAGCGCGCCGGGGAGGGCGACATCGGCGCGTACGGCGTCGCGACCTGGGACGCCTTCCGGGTCGGTCCGGACGAGGATAGCTACCTCTCGCTGCCCGAGGTTATCGATCGCGCCGAACGTGCGGCCGAGGCGGTCGGCCACGAGACCAGTCACTTCGAGGCGATCCAGTTGCCGTTCAACGTCTACATGGCCGACGCGTTCACGGCGGCCGTCCACGACGGCCGGAGCGCGCTGGAAGTCGCCCACGAGGCGGACGTGGACGTCTTCACCAGTGCGAGCCTCATGCAGGGGAAACTGGCCCGGGAGATGCCGGATCGGGTCGAGGCCGAACTCGATGGCGAGACCCGCGCCCAGCGAGCGATCAACTTCGCCCGGAGCGCCCCCGGCGTGACGACGGCCCTGGTCGGAATGGGATCGCCCGACCACGTCGAAGAAAACGTCGCCGCCGGCACGTTCGAACCGCTAGGAGCGGACGCGTTCGACGCGATCTTCGAGTAATCAGGCGTCGGAGCCCGTCCAAGTTTTGAGCCGCCCAGTACCGTTTCCTTCGTGGGGTTCCCAGACGACACTAGCCTCGGCGTCAGCGTTTACCTCGATGGTGAGCGAATCTCCTGCGGTAACGATGCGGTCCGGCTCATCCGGGGTTGCGTCGGCCTGTTCGTACCACTGGCCGTCACCGGCGGTCGTGATCAACGTGCCCCGAAGGAAGAGCTCGCTCGCAGGAAAACGATCACCCCCTGCGTGCGTGACGGTGAGTGTCCCGTCGTTGTCGACGCCATCCCAAGGTGACCCCTTTTCATCAAGCGAGGCGCCCTGGTCGTACTCCATGTCGAAATCGCCACTCGGTATGAAAACCGATTCAGGTTCAGGCTCAGTCGTCACGACCTCGTTTGGTTCGGTCGTATCGTTCTCGCCTGAATCCATCGCCCCATCCAGACAGCCCGCAAATCCCAAGCTCGCAGCCACAGCACAGCCTGTCGCGATCAATTGGCGTCGCCTAAGTTTTCGACCCATTGTTATCCGAACACTCAGAAGCGATACTATTAAATATATACTATACTAATTCAATATCCTTCTATTTATAAAATATATTATATATAAGTATTTATAATATATAAATATTTTAGAATGGAATCTTATGCATAGATTGAACTGAGCTGGCAGCTTCTATTGGCAAATCAATAGCAGGAAAAATTGAACCTGGGAGCGGACGCGTTCGACGCGATCTTCGAGTGAACGGGGACGCCATCCACAAAAAAGGCCTACCGATCTACGGCGCCGCGTCGGCAGTCGGTACCGACGTTCGGTCGCCGATCGATTCGACGGCACCGGGCCCGTCTCCGCAGTTCGTCGTCGTGTTCTGATCGTCGACCAGGATGGCCGTCTGGAGCTGGCACGTGTACGCGACGGGGTTGTCCTCGGGGATGGAGAACTCGAGCTCGCCGACAGTGAACACGACCCGGAGCTCGGTACGGACGTCGGTCCGTTCGCCGTTGGAGACGTGACTCCGGAACCAGTCGTCGACCTTCTCGTTGTCCATCTCGACGGCGTAGACCGCTACCTCCGTCTCGCCCGGCCGGATGACTCGCTCGCCGATGACCTCGCCGGTAGCGAAGTCGTCGGGGTTCTGCAGCGACGTATCGTTCGCCTGTGCGGAGAACATCTCGACGTCGTTCATCTCGACGTCAGCGCCGAGGCGGTCGGGCGTGGCAGGGACGGGAACGTCACCCGGGTTGTGGACGCGGAGGTTGAAATACACGGTCGTCGTCTCCTCGTTCACTGCACCCCACTCGGCCCAGCCATCTTGAATCTCGTATCCGACGGTCGCTTCGGTGTCCCCCTCGGTTACGTACCCCTCCGCGAGGAGTCCAGTCCACTCGAGCCCGGTCCGGTCCAGCAACCGCTCCCGGGAGACGCTCTCCGTGTGTCGGCCCTCGAAGCCGCTGGCCGCCCCGGAGAGCGACGTAATGACCGGCGTCTCGTCTGCGAGGAGCGTCCGTTCCGGAACCGAGATATCCGTCGAGGCCGACACCGGGCCGCTCACGCTCACGGTCGCGTCGGCCCCGAGCGTGACCGTCTCGTTGTTCTGGACGAAGGCGACCCACCAGGGTTGGATCTTCCGATTCTGAATGTACGTCGAGGTCTGGACGGTATTGTTCCCGGAGGAGATGCTGATGCCTGCCTTTTCGCCACTGGCCATGTTGACGTCGTTCAGGTATAGCTGGTAGGACACCGAAACGGAGTCCCCGAGCGTGATACCGACCGGGTTCGGGTTGTCGACCCAGACCGTCGTGATCACTTCCGTCCGTTCCTCACTGACGGTTCCCCAGTCACCCTCGTCCTCGACGCCGGCGGAAGGCGCGCCGAGCACGCCGGCAAACAAGGCTGCGGCGACCACCGCGACGAGGAGAATGAGAGCGACGACAATGATACCCGCGATACGGAGCAGTCCCATACGACACGCAAGCGAACGCGACGGGTTAGCGCTTGTGGCCGCTGCTGGTCTGAAGATATCGATCCGTACGTTGGAACGCTCTACCAGTCGCTATCCCGGACGTCAGCGCGAGCGAAACGGGGTTAGCCCACCTCTTGCCACTCGCGGCCACATTCCGGGCAGACCCGGACGGTGCCGATCTCGTCGGGGTCGTTCTCGGATTTGAGGACCTCGTCGCAGTCGGCGCAGATGAGTCGCTCGTAGGTGTCTTTCTCGATGTCGCCAGACCGGATCCCCTTCCTGACAGATTCCATACCCGCAGCTACGCGAGCTACTATCAAAAAGCCCGGGGCGAAAGTGGAAACCGTCGGACACGGTCTTCGCAAGTTTTGACACCACCCCACCCGAAGTTCGGGCGTGTCACGACGCCGGCTGTTCGGATCGCTGTGTACGCTGGTCTTCCTGGTCAACCTCGCCCGCGTGGTGTTCGCACCACTGGTCGAGCCGCTGCAGGCGGCGTTCTCGACGAGTAACGCGACGATCGGGCTAACGGTGACGCTGGCGTGGATCGGCAGCGCGCTCCCGCGGATCCCGACGGGGTATCTGCTGACCCGCGTCCCGCGACACTACGTCGTCGGCGCGACAGGACTGATCCTCACCGCGGCGTCGCTGTTCATCGCCGCGGCCGACAGTATCCTGGCCGTGATGATCGGTGCGTTGCTGATGGGACTTGCCAGCGGCGCGTACTTCATCGCCGCGAACCCGCTCGTCAGCGAGCTGTTCCCCGACAGCGTCGGGACAGCGCTGGGGATCCACGGGATGGCCAGCCAGATCGGCGCGGCTGGAGCCGGGCTGGTCGTCTCGGCCGCCCTGCTGATCGGTGATTGGCAGACGACCTTCCACGGGATCGCCGTTGCCGCCCTGCTTTCGACCGCTGGGTTCGTCGGGGCCACCCGACGGACAGAACTTCCCGTTGCCGGCGGCGCTGACCGGGATCTGCTGGAGGCGTTCCGCCAGCAATGGCGGATCATCCTGGCGGGCGTAGTGATCATCAGCGCCAGCGGCTTCGTCTGGCAGGGCGTGTTCAACTTCCTGGATAGCTATTTGCGGACCCGCGGGTTCTCGGGCGGCGAGGCGCGCCTGCTGTTGACGGGCGTGTTCACCGCCGGGGTGCCGGCCTTCGCAGTGACCGGCTGGCTCGCAGATCGCGTCGCGATTGTCCCGCTGTTGCTGTCGATCCTGGCGGGCTTTTCGGCCAGCGTACTCGCACTGACGCTGCCGTTCGGGACAGTCTGGGTTGTCAGCGTCTCGCTGGTTATGGGGTACGTGATCCACAGCCTGTTCCCCGCAATGGACACCTACCTGCTCGGGTCGCTTCCGGATCGGCACCGCGCCAGTGCCTACGCCGTCTACAGCGGGACGATGATGCTGATCCAGGCGACTGGAAGCTGGTCAGTGGGGCTGTTAACTGACGCCGGCTTCCCGTTCACGACGGTCTTCCGGGCCTACGCCGTCGGGCTGGCGGTCGTGCTGGTAGGCCTGATCGTCGTTCACCGAGCCGGACGACTGCCGACGGGGGCGCGAGCATAGGCGAGCGTTTATTCCTGCCCCGCCCCGACAAGCGAACGATGGAGTACGTCCAGGAGCGGATCACGACGCTCCATGACTTCGGTGGGGCTGACCCGGCGGCTCCGACCGACCGGGCGACCGTCGTCGTCCCGATGGCCGAACGCGACCACGCCAGCCTGGCAGCCGAGCGGGTGTTCTCGACCCTGGAATCTGTCGACCCCGCGCAAGTGCTGGTCGCGCTCCGGGCTGACCCCGACCACGTGGGACAGGTCAGGACGTGGCTCGACGGCTTCGATCTCACCGTCGAGATCCTGTGGTGTGACGCCCCGCCGCTGGTCGAAGGGATCGACGACGCAGGGCTGAACGGCCAGCGCGGGAAGGGACGGGACGTCTGGCTAGCGCTCGGTGTCGCCGCCGACCGGAGCGAGTTCGTCGTGGTCCACGACGCCGACGCCACGAGTTACGCGGCGACGCACGTCCCGCGGCTGCTCTTCCCCCTCGCCAGCGGCTTCGCGTTCAGCAAGGGATACTACGCCCGCGTCGAGAACAACCGACTGTACGGCCGGCTCAACCGCCTGTTCTACGTCCCGCTCGTGCGTACGCTCGCGGAGACACACGACGCGGACATCCTCGAATATCTGGGAGCCTTCCGCTATGCCCTGGCCGGCGAGTTCGCGATGACGGCCGACCTCGCACGGGCAGTCCGGGCGCCCCGTACCTGGGGGCTGGAGGTCGGAACGCTCGGCGGTGCGTTCGAGCACGCCGGCTTCGCGGGGACTGCACAGGTCGACCTGGGCCGACACGAACACGACCACCGTTCGGTCAGCGGCCCGGCGGGACTGGGCGAGATGTGTCGGTCGGTCGGGAACGCGCTGTGGCGAGTGCTCGCCGACGCCGGTGTCGACGTGGACTTCGAGACGCTGCCGGAGCGCTACCGCGAGCGCGCCAAAATCCTGATCGAGCAGTACGCGTCCGACGCCGCGTTCAACGGTATGGAATACGACCGTGGCGGCGAGCGCGAGCAAGTCGGGACCTACGCCGAGACGATCGCACCGCCGGAACCAGACACGCGCCTGCCAACGTGGTCGGACGCGCCGATGTCGGCCGAGCGGGTGCTGGAGCTATCCCGCGAGGGACTGGCCGAGCAGGTCTAGAGCGAGAAGACCAGATCGTCACCCTCGCGGACGCCGTGATCGGTCGTCCAGCCGTAGTTGACCTCCAGAACGTACTGGCCACGGCCGGGATAGCGCTGGTCGTCGCCGTCCTCGTCGGGACCCGGGGCGGGCGCGTGGTGGATCGAGGTGATCGTTCCCTCGGCGTCGGCGTAGACGATGTCGATGCCGAAGTCCATCTCCCGCATGACGAAGACGCGATCGGCGACGGACTCGTAGACGAACAGCATACCGCGATCCGGTGGGAGTTGCTCGGTATCGCTCAGGCCGCGGTATCGAGTCCCGCTCGTGTCGGCGATCGCCGCCGTCACCGACCCCAGCGGCTCACCGCTCGCCCGCACGGCCTGCACCGTCGCCGTCTCGTATCCCGGATGGACGGCCGCCGTCTCGGTAACGGTAGTCGTCGCGGGTTCTGATTCCTCAGAAGCGGTCGTGGACACAGATTCCAGAGGCGACGAAGCAGACGTGGCTGTTCGGCGTGACGATGTGGACCGGGGCCCTCGATTGGGCAGCGTTCGCTCGTCGCCCGCACACCCCGCAAGCGGGACCGCGACGGCACCAACCAACCCGAGGTACGTCCGGCGGTTCATGACTGTCGATTAGCGCGATCCATGTTAAATGATATCACTCGCGAGCGAAGCGCCGGTAACGGCTCCGACCGCCAGCGTGAAGCCATCGGCGGGCGGTGTCGTATGTATGGGACTTTCGCCGGACGAACTCGCGGGAATCGTCGATCTGTTCGGCGCGCTCGATCGGGAGACGCTGGGGCAGGCCTGCGTCGAACTGGCGTTCAAGCGAGGGGAGGATCGTGAGCCGGCGAGTTTCGACGACGCCATCGACGACGCCGTGGCGGGGTATCACCTGCTTGCGGTCGAACAAGACGGGGAAGAGCTGTTCGTGCCGGGGCCGGTCGCGTTCCCCGAGTTGCCTGAGGGAGCGACGGACCTGCCACACATTCTCGACGCCGACGAGCGGGCCATCGATCAGGAACGACTGGCCGAGGCAGCCGAGCAGCGGTTCCGGGCGGATGCGGCCGAGGCCGTTGGAACCGGGGACGAAGAACGCATCGACGACCTGCTCGATGTGAGCTACGAGCTGGAGGTGTGGGCGCCGGTCGATCTCGCGGAGACCAGGGAGCGGCTGGACGACGCTCTCGAGGGGAAATAGGACGGGCGTGTCTGTGATAGTCATTACTGTAACGATTTACCGGTGCGACCGCACGACGCCGTGCGGTCGATCCGGAA
>JAZKRQ010000090.1:0-10769 GCA_036628575.1 Halapricum sp. | reverse complement strand
GACCAGCTGAACGCGGACGTCGGGCCGCTGGCTTCCAGGCCCGACGACTCTGTCCTGATGATCGAGGCGACGGAGTTCGCCCGGAAACTGCCGTACCATCCCCACAAGCTGACGCTCGTTTTCAGCGCGATGCGTCACTTTCGAGACAAACTCCGGAACGCCGGCCGAACCGTCGCGTATCGACAGGTCGGAACCTTCTCGAAGGGGATAGCTGACCATCTCGAAGCCCACCCTGGTGACGACCTCGTCGTGATGCGGCCGCCGAGCCACCGCGGGGACGTGCGACTGCATAAACTCGTCGAAGACCACGACGAGTCCCTACAGATCGTCGAGAACGAGCTGTTTCTCTGTCCGAGGCCGACGTTCGAGGAATGGGCCGGCGACCGATCGAGCTACCGCCACGAGGACTTCTACCGGTTCATGCGACGGGAGACCGGCTACCTGATGACCGGCGACGAGCCCGTCGGTGGAGAGTGGAATTACGACGAGCAGAACCGCGAGACACCCCCGGACGACTATGCGCCATCGGAACCGCCCGCGTTCGAGCCGGACGAGATGACACGCGAGGTCGAGTCCTGGGTGGAGAAGAACTTCGAAGGGAGTTACGAGGCGCCGCCGTACGGCGGCGAGTGGACCGATCCGGGACCGTTCCGGTGGCCGGTTACCCACGAGCAGGCCCTGGCGGCGCTGGAGGCGTTCGTAACCGACCGGCTGGACGGCTTCGGGCCGTATCAAGACGCGATGGTGGCCGACGAGTGGGCGCTTTCACACTCGCTTCTGTCCCCGGCGATCAACCTCGGACTGTTGCACCCGCGGACGGTCCTGGATCGAGTGACTGAGGCGGCCCGCGAGCGGGACGTCCCGCTCAACAGCGTCGAGGGGTTCGTCCGCCAGGTACTGGGTTGGCGGGAGTTCATGCGCCACGTCTACCGTCGGGAGATGCCAGAACTCTCGCAGGCGAACCAGCTCGACCAGACCCAACCGCTCCCGCCCCTGTACTGGACCGGCGAGACCGACATGGCCTGTCTGGCCGACGTGATCGACGGCGTGCGGACGCGGGGGTACTCTCACCACATCGAGCGACTGATGGTCCTCTCGAACTTCGCAACCCTGCTCGGGGTCGAGCCGCAGGCGCTGAACCGGTGGTTCCACGCGGCCTACGTCGACGCCTTTCACTGGGTGACTACACCCAACGTCGTCGGGATGGGAACGTTCGGCTCGGGCGTCCTCTCGACGAAGCCGTACGTCGCCTCGGCCAACTACGTCGATAAGATGTCCGACTACTGCGGGGACTGTCCCTATTATAAAACTAAGACCACCGGCGAGGATGCCTGCCCGTTCAACGCGCTGTACTGGGATTTCCTCGATCGGAACGGCGACCACCTCGCGGACAACCACCGAATGGGGCTGGTGTACAATCACCTCGAAAACAAAGACGAGTCCGAACGGGCCGAGATAGGCGATCGAGCGGACACGCTTCGGGATCGAGTCCGGAGAGAGGAACTCTGATACCGAGCCTCACCGTCGCGGCCGGGGCCGACGGAGTCTCGGCGCTCGGACGGCCCCTCCTGCTTTCGGTCATTGCGGCGGTGCTGTTCGCTGCGGTCGTCGGCTCCGCGCTGTTCCAGCTCGCGTTCCGGGAGAACCGCGTCCGGGTACCGATCGCCGGGCGAGAGGATACGGACCGACAGCGCTAGAGAATCACGGGTCGAACAGGGGCATACGTGCCAGGGAACCCGCCCGCTTTTGTCTACCGGGGTCTGACTGTTCCCCGATGACCGACTTCGATCCCGAGAAGTTCGAAGACAAGTACGAACACTACTTCACCGAACTCCAGCAGGCGTACAAGCAGGCGTTCGACTCGATGTCAGAGCGCCACGAATCCGGGCTGGTCCACGCTGTGGATCAATACGTCCTCGCCGAGAGCGAGCCCTTCTACGAGGGCGACGGCCAATTCCGAATCGAACTCCCGGACGACGCCATCGAGCGGGTTCTTGGCGAGGTCGAACACTCGGGAGAGGAACTGGAGTCCGTCTACGAGGAGTACACCGACGAGATCGAACGACAGCTCAGAGCAGTCTTCGATCTGGGGCCGGCGTGATCGATACCTGGCATGAATGTCGCTAACCAAAGGTTCAAACGCGGTGCTCACCTACCCGCAATCATGAGTACCGAGACGGACGACGGACAAAGCGACCTCGAAGACCGGATTGCGAACTTCCTCCGGCGGAACTTCCCCCAGATCCAGATGCACGGCGGTAACGCGGCGATTCGGGACCTCGACCCCGAGAAGGGCGAGGTCACGGTCGCGCTGGGCGGGGCCTGCAGCGGTTGTGGCATCTCGCCGATGACCATCCAGGCCATCAAGACCCGCATGACCAAAGAGATCCCCGAGATCGACACTGTCCACGCCAACACGGGCGGCGGTGCCGGCATGGGCGGTGCGGCCGACGGACCGACCGTTCCTGGCGAATCACGTGGCGGTAGCATCGACGACGGCGAGGACGACGAAGGTCCGCAAGCTCCGTTCTAGTTCCGCAGTCCGCGTTCCGTTTCCCACGTTTCGAGCAGCGCCGCCAGCGTCCGGTTGACCGGGACCGGGTCGGACGCGCGCTCGACGACGGCCCCGTTGATCGCGCCGACTTCCGTGCGCTTCCCGGCATCGACATCCTGGAGCATCGACGAGCGGTTCGTGGCCGTCGTCTCGACGACCGCCTCGACGGCAGCAACAGCGCGCTCGTCGCCGAGGTCGACTCCCTCGGAGCGGGCCACCCGAGCTGTCTCTCTGGCCGCCTCGGCGGCGACCTCGCGGGCCGGTCCGTTGGCGAGAGCTCTGTTCTCGACGCGAGCCAGTGCTGTGGTGGCGTTGATACCGGCATTGATCGCGAGCTTCTCCCACAGTCGCCGCGGCATATCTGTCGCGACGGTGGTCGCCACCCTGGCAGACTCGAAAGCCGATCCGACCCTATCGGCCACCTCGGAGCGGCCACCCGTTCGCGTTCCCAACGTCACCGTTCCGACGCCGGTACACTGAACGACACCGGGTTCGACAAGCCGAGCGCCGTAAGTGCAGGTCCCTGCCAGTACGGTCCCCTCCAGTGTCGCGGCCAGCACCTCCTCGTTCCCCAGACCGTTCTGCAGCGAGAGCGTGACGTCCGGATCCGCCGTTGCTAGCGCCTCTGCGGCCTCGCCGGTGTCGTAGCTCTTCACGGTCACGAGGGCCAGATCGGTCTCTTCTGGGACGGCAGTAGTGGCTTTCGGGCGGACCGTCTCGTCGACTGCGCCTGTAATCTCCAGTCCGCGCTCGCTGACGGCCCCGACGTGTGGGCGGCGACCGACGAGCGTCACTTCGTGTTCGCGGGCGAGCAGTCCACCGAGCAGGCTTCCGAGACTGCCCGCGCCGAAGACGACGATCTGCATTCAATCCTGAAGATGGTAGTAGATGTCTTCCTGTGGGGCACCACAGTCCGGACAGCCGTCCTCCGGCAGTTCCTCGATGTCTCCGATGGCTCCGCACTCGTAACACCGCCAGGTCAACTCCGCTTCCCCGGAGACTCCGGACGCGACGTGCTCGCTGGAGAGGGCAGTGATTCCCTCGTCAGTACTAACGTAGAACCCATGCTCGTCGAAGCCGCGAACGGTGCCGAGACGGTTGCCCTTCTCGTCGTAGATCGTCGTCCCGAACGTTACGTCAGGGTCGGTCGCATCTGGCGAGTCTGTCATGTCAACAAGTACCGTGGCGTGCCTGATAAAGCTACGTTCCGGCGGGAGGGGAGCCTTCAGTATCTGTCGTTGGTCGATAGCAAAACGACCGCAAGTGTCGTTCGCCCGGATCGCAACGTACTCCTCGATACCCTGCAAAGGCCCAAGCGATGGAGTCGACGCTCCGCCGACGAATCCCCCTGATAACTGGATTGTTGACGGTCGTCTCACTTGCAGCTGTCATGGCCGCAGTCCGACAGCTCGTTCCGGAGACGCTGCTGCCAGCGCTTCCCGAGTCGGTTCTGAGTGCGATCCCACACGTGAACGCGCTGCTCAGCGCAGTTGCGATCGTCACGATCCTCTACGGCTGGCGGTCGATCCGCGCCGGTCGAGTCCGACCGCATCGTCGAGCGATGATCGCCAGCGTCGTACTGTTCCTGTCCTTTCTCGGGCTCTATCTCCTCCGGGTGGCGATCGAGGGGCCGACTGTCTTCGCCGGCCCGGAGTGGCTGAAACTGTGGGTCTACTATCCAGTCCTCGGCATCCACATGCTTCTGGCGGTCGTGTGCCTGCCGCTTCTGTACTACGTGCTTCTGTATGCGATCACCCACGAACCCTCGGAACTCGGGGACACGCCTCATCCTCGCGTCGGCCGTATCGCGGCCTCGCTCTGGCTGGTCTCCTTCGCGCTCGGGATCGTGGTCTATCTCATGCTATACGTCCTATCGCTGGGTTAGCACCCGTCGAACGTGAACGCCGTATCGATCGCACGGTATCGCCCGTCGAACCATCACGATCGTCTATACTGATAGGGCTGGCTTCCGCGAGCGAGGCGTCAAGTTATATCACCGGGCAGACTCTGAGTGTAAATGGAGGCAAATATCTCAAATGTCACCCGCACACATCGCCGGGGTCGGCATGACCGAGTTCGGGGAAACCCCTGAACGGACCGGTCGCGACCTCTTCGGGGAAGCCGGCAGTACCGCTATCGAGGACGCCGGGATCGACCGCGACGACATCGACGCGCTCTACGTAGGGAACTTCATGGGCGATCTCTCGGAGAACCAGGGCCACATGGGGCCGCTGATGGCAAAGGCCGTCGGTATCGACGCACCCGCGACACGGGTCGAGAGTGCCTGCGCCTCGGGCGGGATGGCCGTCCGCCAGGGCGTCAAGGACGTTCGTAACGGCGAGGCCGACGTCGTGCTCGTCGGCGGCGTCGAGCGCATGCACAACATGGGAACCACCGGTGCGACCGGGGGACTGTCCGTAGCGGCGGACGACCTCTGGGAGATCCGCCAGGGGATCACCTTCCCCGGCGCGTACGCTCTGATGGCCCAGCGGTACTTCGAGGTCCACGGCGGCGACCGCGAAGACCTGGCACACGTCGCGGTGAAGAACCACGCGAACGCCGCGAACAACCCACTCGCACAGTATCAGACCGAAATCTCCGTCGAGAAGGTCCTGGACGCGCCGCCTGTCGCGCTGCCGATGGGGCTATTCGACTCCAGCCCGATCACCGACGGCGCGGCCGCGACGCTCCTCGTTAGCGAGGAGTACGCCGAGGAACACGGTCTGGAGACACCGGTCGCAATCACCGGGACCGGCCAGGGGACCGACAACCTGGCGCTGGCCGAGCGCGACTCGCTGGTCTGGACGCCCGCGACCCGTGACGCCGGGGAGCAAGCCTACGAGGACGCCGGCATCAGCGAGGACGACGTTGACTTCCTTGAGGTCCACGACTGCTTCACTATCGCCGAAGTGCTCGCCCTGGAAGGCCTCGGGTTCTACGAGGAGGGTGAGGCCATCACCGCCGCCCGCGAGGGCGAGACGACCGCCGACGGCGAGTTGCCGGTGAACCTCTCTGGCGGTCTGAAGGCCAAAGGCCACCCCGTCGGCGCGACGGGGGTCGCACAGATCACCGAGATCACCAAGCTGTTCCGCGGCGACCACGTCAACAGCGACGCCGTCGAGGACGCCAGCGTCGCGCTGACCCACAACGCCGGTGGGACCGTCGCGTCCGCCGTGGTCCACGTCCTGGAGGTGGCAGAATGAGCGACGAGATCCAAAACGACGGCTACGATCAAGCACTGGACGCCATCGATGCAGGCGAACCGTACGCGCTAGAGTGTCCGAACGGGCACCAGTCGATGCCGCCACGCAGGGTCTGCCCCGAATGTGGTGAGAGTGACCTCGAGGAAGTCGACGTGCCTACTTCGGGCGATCTCCTGAGTTACAACGTCACGTACGTCCCGACGCCGGACTTCAAAGAGGACGTGCCGTTCGTCCTCGGAATTGCCGAGTTTGGCGACGTCCGACTCACGGGTCGCGTGCAGGCCGACGCCGAGGACGTCGAGATCGGCATGCCAGTTGAGGTCGGACTTGGTGAGTCCGAGACGACCGAACGTCCCCTGATCGTCTTCGAACTGGCCTAACGTCGGCGAGAAATCAGGGCGCCAGCCGGTTCTTCCGGTGTTTCATGTTCTCGTTGTAGTACTCGAAAGTGATCGGTGCCCATTCCTCGGCCAGATCGAGGATCTGTTCGGTCATGTTCCTGATCTCCCACTGGGCGTCCGCGGCGGCGCGCATGTCTCCGATGTGCATCAACATCCGCGCGTTCATCGTCATCACGATGTTTACTTTCGTTCCGATCGGAAGGACGAACCGGGCGTCCTCGGGCGGCATCCCCAGATCGAGCAGTTCCTGGTAGGACTCGACCGCGTCGGCGACCGTCTCGGAGAAGATCTCCTCACGCCTCTCGACGGTTTCCTCGTCGACGGGACCGGTCTCCTGGTTGCGGCCCACCCAGTCGGGATCCGTCGCAGACGGCGGGAAAACGACCAGTTCGCCGTCCCGGACGTCGTCGGGATCGACGTCGTCGAAGGAGACGTACCGCATCGACTGGATGTCGAATGTGACGTGTCGGTGACGGGTGATCTGGGCCATACACGAGCGGCTGACTCCTTCGATAGCAAACGTGGCGTGAGGGTGTTCGAATGGACCGAAATGGCCATGACTCAGGAGATGGCTGATGAGCGTCTCCATCCTGTCATCGACGGAATCGCCGTCGATCTCGGACATGACTTCCTCGAAGGTCTGGTCGGCGACGAACTCGGAAGCGTAGTCGTTACGCGCGGCCTGACAGATCAGTTCCTCGGGGTCCTCAGTGGCTTCCAGCAGGCGAACGTCCATACCCGCTATCGTGGTGGCGGGGGAAATAATACCTGGCTATCTGTAGCGGAGTCCACAGTGGCGAGGTCCGATCGGCCGGTCCGGGCAGCGGATCGGCCGGGTGGACCGAAAGACTGGCAACCCCAGACGATCCAGACACGGATATGACGAGCGACTCAGCGGACGTCGTCGACGAGGAACGACGGGAAGAACTCCTCGATCGGATCTCCAAGCGAGGGTCGACCATCGGTGCGCAAATCCCGGAGGAGGTGACAATCGACGACCAGACGATCGCGCTCCGGTCGTTCGTCTGGGAGACCAAGAAACAGGGGGTCGTCCCGCCGGAGAAACGCGAAAGCGTCCAGCAGGTCCGCGCGAAGCTCAAACGCGAACGCGACCGCCTGAAGAACCGTCTCAGGAACGATCCGCTCTCGCCCGATGAAGCCGAGGAGTTGACCGAGACCATCGTCGGTATCGACCGGGCGATCTCGGCACTGAAGAGTCTCCGCGAACCGGATCTACAGGAACACGCTCACGAGGAGTACGTGGAGAGCAACCGACGCTGGGTCAACTTCATCGACCAGTTGACCTAGAGTGCGACCCAGTCGGAGGGCGAGGATGTCAGACCGACGACCCGCGCCTCGCGAGAGCCCTCTCGTTCGCGGATTTCGATCATCCCGTCGAAGGCTTGTTTGATGACCTGTAGCGTCTGATCGTCGTGTGCCGCCGAGTCGATGGTGAACAGCCCGAGATAACCCGCCGCGTCCAGCCGTGAGGAAAGGACGTGACAGAACTTGAAGACGGTCTTGCGATCGGTGTAGGTCAGCATCGTCGACAGCGACGAGAGGGCAAGTCGACCGTTTTCCGCGCCGCTCTCGTGGAGTCCTTCCAGGGCCTTCGTGATGCCGATGCCGATGCCAGTGAGATCGCCAGGCGAGGAGACGTGATGGACGTAGACCCCGTCGTCGGTCATGCCACCGCCGGAGTTGTCCGTGACGCAGTCGACGACCCCCAGCCGGTAGGCGTCCGAACCGACCCGCGCGCTGAAGTCCTCGATCACACTGTCGGCCCGGTCTCCCGTCGAAACGATCACTGCCCCCTGGTTCTGGCTAGCCCCGTCAGCGAGGATGTCGAACACCAGATCGTCTTTGCCCGTCATAGCCGGCCCCGAGACGAGGATGCTGGAGCCAGGTTTGATCGAAGCGACAGCCTCTGTATCGAGTACGTTAGTCAGATCGTACATTGTCTCTGTGTGATCACTGTTCGTCGCCATTTCCGAGCCCCCGGAGCGTCGCGATGAAGTCTTCGTCGTCTTCTATGCCACCGAGTGTCTGTGACAAACCGTCCTGTAATTCGTCGATCTGTGCCGTCAGATCCGCGTATTCGTCGCTTTCGGCCAGTTCGGCGCTACTCTTTGTCGCCTCCAGCGTTGCCTGCTTCTCGACCAGCGAGTAGTACTCCTGAAGCAATCCGTCGTAGGTAGACCGTTCGAGCAGGTTCGAGACCGTTTCGTGGAGTTGTTCGCTCCGGATCGGCTTCGTGAGATACGAGTCGAAGCCCATCTCCAGAATGTCGAAGTCGGGTTCGACGGCTGTCACCATCGCGACCCGGCACTCGTAGCCGCTCTCCCGGATCCGGGAGAGAACTTCGTCGCCTGAGAGCCCGGGCATCATGCGGTCTAGCAAAACCACGTCGACGTCCTCGTCGAGATTATCGAGTGCTTCGTCACCGTTCTGGGCCATCCGAACCACGTAATCGTCCCGAAGCCAGAGATTGTATGTCTCGGCGACGTCCGGTTCGTCTTCGACGATGAGTACGACGGGTGCGTCGGAATCTGACATCGACTCTCTGCGATGTGTTTTTGCTCCACGTACATATCACTGTGGGTCGTCCCCCGGTAAGCACTGCCTTCCAGGACAAACGGCGACGACTAGCCACTCTGAGAACACTGCATAGCAACCCATATGGGCGGCGATACCGGTATGCAGTCCCGGGCTGACTGTGTCCGTCTTGACGTGCTGGCCGCGCCGATCTGAAAGTGACATACTTCGAATGCAACGGGTGACGAAGACCGGGAGCAAAACGCTCAAACGCGCGAAACGAACGGGAAACAGACAGTTCGCTCAAACGAGGGAAACGAACAGCGAGCGTGCCGGGAGCGACACGCACAAACGGGACCCTTCCGTAGCCGTGAACATGATAACGAACCTCGCGGCCGGCGAGCAGGTCTTCACGAGCAACGTCTTCCTGATCACCGGCGAACGGACGGTCCTAGTCGATGTCGGCAACGCCTTCGACGTCTGTGCGGCCGTCCGTGAACACGTCGAGGACCTCGACGCCGTCGTCTTGACTCACACCCATTCCGATCACGTCGGCAACATCGATGCAGTCGTCGACGCGTTCGACGTCGAGGTCTGGGGGTTCGACCCCGACCACCCGGGTGTCGATCACGCCATCGATGACGGGGAGACTGTCCGGCTGGGTGACGACACCTACACCGCGTTGCATACCCCAGGCCACAAGAACGATCACCTCTGCTTTCTCGCACCGGGATCAGGGATCCTGATCGCAGGCGACCTGATCTTCGCCAACGGCGGGTTCGGGCGGACTGATCTGGAAGAGGGAGACCGCCAGTTGTTGATCGAGAGCATCGAACGCGTCCGAGAAGCGACCGACGAGACATTGAGGGAACTACACTGTGGTCACGGCCCCAGCGTCTCGAACGATCCGTACGATCACGTCGAATTCGCCGCCCAGGCTGCCCGATTCGGGTAATTACTCTCCTGCGGCCGAAAGCAAGGCGTCGTAGGCAGCCTCGTAGACGTCGGTTATCGCTGCCGGGTCGTGGCGTGTCTCCGCTCGTAGGGGCGGAAGGCGGATCGTCTCGATCGGATCGACTAACTCCGTGACGTCGGCGACACGCTCCTCCAGCGTACCCCTATTTGGCCCGGGGGAGCCGCCGGCGATCGAACACGCCTTATCGTATCGCCCGCCGTCGTAGACCCTGAGACGACGGGGTTCGACGACCGCGACGGCGTCGTGGTCTAGATCCTGCAGGGGCCGAGCGATGTCACCGTACGATTCGACGACTGCCAGCGGCCGGGATTCGATTTCGGCGGCCAGGTCGGCCTGGATCCGCCGGTGGTGAGTTTCCATCACGTCGTTAAACGCCGCCAGGGAGTCGACGCCTATCGCCGACTCGACGGGGAACGACTCCCGGAGCAACTCCGGTAACGTAATCGTGGCGTTGACAACGTAGGTGTCGCCAACCCGGTCGAGCAGGAACTCTCGCCCGTCCTGTCCGAGGACGCTGCCGACGCCACCCGGTCGGGGTCGCCAGAGGCGGTGGATCGGACCGATATCTGCCGGCGACGCACCGTTCGGGCTGACCGCTGCCAGTCTCAGAGCGTCCTTTCCGTAGAGGACGCCGTCGGCCGCGGCTGTCCGGACGTCGTCGTAGCTGTACCAGTAGTCGTTGCCCGCCCTGGGCTTGTAGCCGACCGCGCCTGTGCGCTCGACCAGCCCGACGGAGAAGGTCGTCTTTCCGGCGTCGAGTTGCTTCGAGCCGACGACTAGGAGTTTCATTCGGATAGGCCGTAGTAGCCGGGATCAGTGTCGTCTTCCGGCTCGGCAAAGACGAACTCCGAACTGTGGTTGAGCATCCACGGGATCGCCCAATCCATCAGGACGTTCTCGGTCTCGATGTCGAGCTCAGCGTCCGGTTCGAGGCCCTGCAGCAAGCGGCCGATCTCGTAGATCGTGTACATCTTTTCGGGATCGAGAACTTCCACAGGTTCGCGGAATTCCAGCGGTCGGAGATCGTCGAACTCGGATCGCGATTGTGGCATACCTTCGCTTTCGTGAGGTCACTCCTAAACCTCTCGAAACGGACGCCG
>JAZKRQ010000089.1:0-10888 GCA_036628575.1 Halapricum sp. | reverse complement strand
ACTAGTGCCAAATTTTAAGTGTTCCTACTACAGAAAACAAAAGGATGGAGGAGAGGGGACTGAGACGCGACCAGCGGGGCGTGTCCGAGGTGTACGGGACTGTCCTGATAGTCTCCTTTACGTTCGTCACAGCGCTGTTTCTGATCGGGACAGGCTGGATGCTGGTGGGCCAACTGACCACCGAGACGACAGACAGTCTGTCGCGTGATTCGATGCGAAACGTCGACAGGGTAATCGACAGCGTCGCTGCGGAATCGGTAAACAAAAGTGGGACTTTCACATTTCCGGAAGAGTCTGCAAAGGACGTCTCGGCGTCGAAAAAGGATGGTGAGTTCAACCTCACGATAACGACTGTCCACGACGACTTCTGGAAGCGTACCGAGGCGCACGCCTCCGGGGAGCCACGCACGGGTTCGGACACAATGTTCCTCGGGACAATCAAACACGAGTCCGAGGAGCGCGGTGTGACTGCCTACCAGGGCGGGGCTCTCTGGCGCCGTCCAAACCCCGACGGGAAGACGTTCCTGCTCTCCGAGCCGGACCTCGGGGTGACCGATGCGGGTCTCGACGTCGGGATAGTCAGTCTGGCTGGCGTCGAAACGATCACCGAGGGATCGGAAGTCACGGTGCGCCAGACCGCCACCGCCGGCCCATCCAAACAGGAGCAGCTACAGCAGTTCATGTCCAAGTACTGGACAGACAGGCACAACCCCAGTATCACTGCCCCGGTCGAGATCAACATCACCATCGAGAGCCAGTACGCCGACGGCTGGGCGTCCTACGCGGAAGACGGGATGGGCGTGGACCCGAGCAACGTCAGCTACCCCCACAACGGTGACGACGAGACGGTCAAAATCGCGCTGGGCACGATCGGCGATCTGCCGGAATCCAGTGACAATCCCACCTTTGGCGACGAGGATATTCTCTACTCCGGAAGCTCTGATCTGGCGTACATGTATTACAATGACACCGCCGGAGAGATTGACGGGAATGCGAAACAGTTCGAGATTACTGATCCATCCCCCTCATCCGACTACGAAGTTGCCCTGTACAACGAAAGCGGCCGGTGGGTGATCTACAACACGAGTGCAGACGGGTGGCAAGACGCCGCTGGCAACGATGTCTCCCCTCCAGACGAGGTGAACGGAAGCGTCACCAGCGATAGTGAGTATCCCATCCACACGCCAGCTGCGTTCGACGACTCCGCAGCTACTCCAGTCTGTGTCGTCACAGGCTCCGATGCCGACGTCACAGAGTACATCGACGAGGACGGGGAGGGCTGTCTTGAGCATATGGTCGGCATCGAAGAGGACATGGTCGGCCCGCTGGTGGCGTTCCCGGAATTCACTGTGGCTGTCACCAACCCCGGCAATGTCCCCGAGGACATGAACGTCGGCGAATCGTTCAACACGACTGTGGAGGTCGAAAACGTGGGTAACGCGTCGGGACAACGGCCACTCGGTATCTATGCGCTCAACCGGACGAACTGGATCGGAAGCGGCACCGAGTCCGACCCCGCACCGGACTTCGAAGATGGTATTCTGCTCGCCGGCAACGAGTCGGGGAACGTCTCCCTCGACCCGGGCGATAGCAGTACCGTCGAGCGGGACATCGACACGGCGGAGATCGAAGATCAGTCATCCCCGTCGTACTCGGTGACCGGTAAAAACTGGACAATCTTCGCAACGAGCGGTGGCACCGCTACGGACGTGCCCGGCGACCCCTCACACACGAACACGGTCGAGTTCTTCGAGCTCGAGGACACTGAAGCACAGTTCACCGTCACGAAGATCGATCCCAGACGTAACTCGGTCGAGGCAGGCGAAAATCTCACTATCGACGTTACCGTTGAGGAGACTCGAGGGGAGATCAACGGGGGGGTGGAACAGCCGCTGACGCTCTCTGCGAATGGCGGCCTCGCCGACCTGGAGCCAATCACACTCGACAGTAACGAGAGTACGGTAGAGGAACTCACGTGGCAAACCCGGAGCGGGGACAACGGGACAGCTCTCCTGGAGGGATCGACTTTCGACGACAGCAACTCCACGGCCGTGACCGTAACCGAGAAGGGGGAGGCCAATTTCGAGGTGACAGTCACCGACACGAACAGCCCGGTCGGCAATCCCATTACAGTGGGTGACGATCTGACTGTCGATGCAACCATCGAGAACACCGGCGACCGGCAGGACGTGCAGAAAATCCGTCTGAACGATTTCAACGGCAGCTTGGTCGACTGGGAACAAATCACTCTCGCTAGTGGCGAAACGGTGAACAAAACGTTCACCTGGACAACCGTCCGCGGTGACGCGGGCGAGGGTGACGTGAGCGCCGTGAGCAACGACGACTCTGACTCGACAAAAGTGAAAATTGAGGAGCCAAGCAATGTTCGCGATCCCGTCGACGTCGTGTTCGTGATCGACGAGACGGGTTCGATGGGTTGGAACGATCCTGATGATAAACGGATCGACGCGACAGAACTGGCAATTGATGAACTGAACGATTCGATGGACCAGGCGGCCGCGGTTGGATACGACTACGACCCCTGGTGGGGGAATTATGGATACAGTGATGGGTATAAATGGCATCATCGACTGTCGAACGATCTGGATTCGGTGAAGTCGTCGCTGACCACCGATCCTCAAGGGAGTACCGACATAGCTATCGGCATCGATCAGGCCGAACGGGAGTTGACATCCCCACGAGCCAACTCCGCTCACAAACCGGTGATGATCGTCCTCACAGATGGCGTAGATAATTCAGGGATGGATCCAGTACAGCGAGCAAAGAATGTTGACGAGGACATCGACATCTACACGGTTGGATTAGATAGTTACGACAAAGACACATTGGAAACTATCGCACAGGAAGGTGGAAGTGGTGAAGGGGAATTGAAGAAAGCCGACAACCCTGAGGATCTCAAGAAGATATTCGAAAACATCACCAAAGACATCACCGATCAATCGCCCGCCTTCCAGATGAACAACGTCAATACGAATACTCCGGTAACTGCCGGGCAGCCTCTTGAGGTGACAGTGGACGTCGAGAACGTCGGCGACACAAGCGGTGAGCGGATCGTCTCGCTCAAGAACTTCGACGGGACGGTCGTTGAAAGCAAAATCCCCAACCTGGCAGTGGGCGACACAGCTACGGTCACTCTCGAATGGGACACGACGGACGCAACTCCTGGTGACAGCAGTATCACCGACTCCGTGACGGTTGAAACGCAAAACGATTCCGTCTCGCCAACGGTGACAGTCGAACCGCGCCCCGAGGCGGACCTGAAAATCGCGTCCTTCGATCCCGACGACACCACGAGACTCGGGAACACGTTCACAGTCTCGCCGACGCTGAAAAACCAGGGTGATGCCGAGGCGAAGGACGTTCCGGTCGCGCTGACCGTGACCGATCAGGATACCGGAAACACGGTGGCCGGGGACGAAGACACAGTCACGCTCGGACCTGGCGAGGATAAACAACCCATTCTGCAGTGGGATATCCCGTCGAACGCCCCGCTCGGTGACTACGATCTCGAAGTCGACTTCGCCGGCGAGGATCAGGTCGACAACGTGACCGTACAGCCAGCATTGACCAACCTCAACGTGTCGATTGCGAACACGAACGATCCGGTGATCGCCGGCGAGAAGCTGGACGTGGTTGTCGAAGTCGAGAACACGGGAAGCGAGGACAAAGAGCCAAACGTCGTGCTGAAAGACGCGGGTACGGACAGTACACTCGACATAGCGTTCGACGTGGCGGTCCAAGCTGGCAACAGCGAGGTCGTCGAACTCACCTGGGCCACCCAGAGAAGTGACGGAGCCGGCTCAAAGCCCGTGCGCGTCGAGATAGCGAACACGAACGAAAAAGACGACACGGATGTCAGTATCAATGACGGCCCGGATAGTCTGGACGCCGTCGCGATGGGGCAACGCGGTAACCCGCTCAACATCGACCTCAGTGAGGTCGAAATCAGCTCTTGATAACCGCTACAGTATTGTGCGTCGCGTCGTGACCGGGAGGTATGCACGATTTCGACGAAACCGACATGGAGATACTCTCGCTTTTGGCCGAGAACGCCCGCCGCCCGTTCAGCGAGATCGGCGAGGAGGTAGGCCTGTCCGGGCCGGCCGTCTCGGATCGGGTCAGCCGACTCAAGGAGGCGGGCGTCATCAACAACTTCACCGTCGACGTCGACCGGGCACAGCTGCGAGCCGGGGTCCCGGTTTTGATTCAGCTGTCGGTCCCGACCGAATCCCTCGATCCCGCCCGCGAGCGCGTTCGGGACGCCGAGGGGGTCGAACACGTGTTCGTCACCGCCGAAGGGGAGCTCTGGTTCTACGCCCGCGTCGAAGCCCAGAACGTCCGCGGGTGGATAGATACCCTCCTGGAGGATGCCGACTCCGCGGAGTACGCGGTCACGCTCGTCGACGAGGTGGAGTGGACGCCGGCACTCGACGGCCTCGAGTTCGCACTCACCTGCGCGGAGTGTAACAACACGGTCGACAGCGAGGGCGAGACGGCGCGGATCGACGGCGACGTCTATCACTTCTGCTGTCCCTCCTGTCTCACCCGCTTCGAGGACCGCTACCGGCGTCTCGAAGAGGGCGTCTGATCGCGAGTTTGGAATCCAAAGTTCGACCGGCCGCCAGCCGCTCTCTCGAAGGGGCAAGTCGGGTAAAGATGGAACCCGTACTGGAAGACAAGCATGTCCACTCGAACGATCTCTCTCGATATCACGGGGATGTCCTGTGCCAACTGTTCGGCGACGGTCCAGGACACTCTCGAGTCCCTCGACGGCGTCAGGGAGGCCGATGTCAACTTCGCGACCGACGGCGGGTCCGTGACCTATGACCCGGAGCGCATCTCGCTTCGCGAGATCTACGACGCGGTCGCGGACGCCGGCTACGGCGCAGTCTCTGAGACGGCGACCATCGGAATCACGGACATGACGTGTGCCAACTGTGCGGAGTCGAACGCGTCCGCGCTGGAGGCCACCCCGGGCGTCGTCGAGGCGGAGGTGAACTACGCCACCGACGAGGCACAGGTGACGTACAACCCCGCGACGGCCACACCGGCGGACCTCTACGAGGCGATCGAGAGCGCCGGCTACTCGCCCGTGCGCGAGCAGGCCGAGACGGACGAGTCGGGCGAAGACGCGCGGGACGCGGCCCGGGAAGGCGAAATTCGACACCAGCTCCGGCTCACGCTGTTCGGGGCGGCTCTCTCGGCCCCGTTTCTGTTCTTCATCGCCGAGCGCTTCCTGCTGGGCGGCGGAGTTCTCCCGGCAACGGTCTTCGGCGTCGACTTTGGCTGGGTCGAGTTCCTGCTGGCGACGCCGGTCCAGGCCGCCCTCGGATGGCAGTTCTACAGGAACTCCTACAAGGCGCTCGTGACGAACGGGCGGGCCAACATGGACGTCCTCATCGCGCTGGGGTCCTCGACGGCGTACATCTACTCGATTGCGGTCCTCGTCGGGCTGGTCGCCGGCGGGCTGTACTTCGATACGGCCGCCTTCATCCTCGTGTTCATCACGCTGGGGAACTACCTCGAAGCCCGTTCGAAGGGCCAGGCCGGGGAGGCGCTCCGGAAGCTCCTGGAGATGGAAGCCGAGACGGCGACGGTCATTGACGAGGACGGGACCGAGACGGAGGTTCCCCTGGAGGCCGTCGAGGTGGGCGACCGGATGAAGGTCAGGCCAGGCGAGAAGATTCCGACCGACGGGGTCGTGGTCGACGGGCAGTCCGCAGTCGATGAGTCGATGGTGACCGGCGAGTCGGTCCCGGTCGAGAAAAGCGAGGGCGACGAGGTCGTCGGGTCGACGATCAACGAGAACGGCGTCCTCGTCGTGGAGGCGACCAAGGTCGGAGAGGATACCGCCCTCAAGCAGATCGTCCAGACGGTCAAGGAGGCTCAGTCCCGCCAGCCCGACATCCAGAACCTCGCGGATCGCATCTCTGCGTACTTCGTCCCGGCGGTCATCGCGAACGCCCTCTTCTGGGGTGTCGTCTGGTTCCTGTTCCCCGAGACGCTCGCTGGCCTTGTCGACTGGCTCCCGCTGTGGGGACAGGTCGCCGGCGGGCCATCGACCGCGGGTGGAACAGTCTCCGTCTTCGAGTTCGCGGTGATCGTCTTCGCGTCGGCGGTGCTCATCGCCTGCCCCTGTGCGCTGGGGCTGGCGACGCCCGCCGCGACGATGGTCGGCACGACGATCGGCGCACAGAACGGCGTCCTGTTCAAGGGTGGCGACGTCCTCGAACGCGCGAAGGACGTCGACACGGTCGTCTTCGACAAGACGGGGACGCTCACCGAGGGTGAGATGGAACTGACGGACGTGATCGCCCTCGACGGTGAGGGGAACCCGGCGACTGACGGCGGCGAGCCGGCGCCGGACGGCGGACAACTCGCCACGCGGGGTCGGATCTCGGAGGACGACCTCCTCCGGCTCGTGGCGACGGCCGAGCGTGACAGCGAACACCCGCTGGCCCGTGCCATCGTCGACGGCGCGAGAGACCGGGGGCTGGAGGTCGACACCCCCGAGGACTTCGAGAACGTCCCCGGGCAGGGGGTCCGGGCGACGGTCGAGGATGACGAGGTGCTGGTCGGGAACCGCACGCTGTTGCGCGACAGCGGCGTCGATCCCTCGCCCGCTTCGGAGACGATGGAACGACTCGAGAGCGAGGGCAAGACCGCGATGCTCGTCGCCCGGGCCCCTGCCGGCGCGGCGGGGGGTGCACTGCTCGGCGTCGTCGCAGACGCCGACACGGTGAAGGAAAGCTCCCGGCAGGCGGTCGCGGCCGTCCAGGAACGCGGCGTCGACGTGATGCTGATCACGGGCGACAACGAGCGAACCGCCCGCGCCGTCGGGGAGCAGGTTGGTATCGACCCCGGGAACGTCCGGGCTGAAGTACTCCCTGAGGACAAGTCGGGGGCCGTCGAGAGCATCCAGGCCGAGGGCCGGAAGGCGATGATGGTCGGCGACGGCGTCAACGACGCGCCGGCTCTGGCCGTGGCCCACGTCGGGGTCGCGATCGGATCGGGGACCGACGTCGCAATCGAGGCGGCGGACGTGACGCTGATGCGCGACGATCCGCTGGACGTGGTGAAGGCGATCCGAATCTCGGATGCGACCCTCCAGAAGATCAAGCAGAACCTCGTGTGGGCGCTGGGGTACAACACGTCGATGATCCCACTCGCGTCGCTGGGGCTCCTCCAGCCGGTGCTGGCCGCGGCGGCGATGGCCGTCTCCAGCGTCTCCGTGCTGGCGAACAGCCTGCTGTTCCGGCGCTACAGCCCCGACCGCGACTACCGGCTGTTCGGGCGGTTCCGGTAAGATATCCCGGATCAGCCGCCGACAGATCGTGGCGAGTGCTGTCTGGCGGCGACGCGCTGCCCGAAACGGCTGGATTCTTATAGCCGGCCATCCGAGTTGGTCCGCATGAACCTCCGTCCTGCACGCAGCCGAGGTGACGGTCTATGAGTGACACGACGGAGGAGGTTCGCGCCTACACGGTCCGCCTGGAGCTGGTCGACCGGCCCGGTGAGTTGCTCCGCGCGCTGGAGCCCATCGCCGACCACGGCGGGAACCTCCTCTCGATCTTTCACGAGCGGGGTAACGTCACACCCCGCGGACACATCCCCGTCGAGGTCGATCTGGAGGCGACGCCAGACCGGTTCGACGACATCGTGGACGCGGTCCGGGAGGAGGGCATCAACGTCATCCAGGCCGGTGCGGAACAGTACGGCGAGGAGCTGTCGGTGGTGCTCATCGGCCACATCGTCCAGACCGACCTCTCGGATACCCTGGAACGCGTCGAGGAATCCTCGGGCGCGTCCGTCCGGGACCTCTCGCTTTCGACGCCCGACGCCAGCGATGGCGAGTCGAGTGCCCGCGTTCGCCTGGCCACACAGCGAGGCGAGACCGAGGCAGCCCTGGGGACGATCCGCGAAGTCGCCGCAGAGAAGGAGCTACAGCTCATCGAGCCGCTGACCGCGGGTGATGCGCCGTGAGACTCGCTGTCCTCGGCGCCGGCGCAGTCGGCGCATCCGTCGCAGAGCTGGCCGCGGAGTACGGCCACACAGTCACGGCGCTGGCCGACTCCCGGAGCGCGACAATCAACCCCGAAGGCATCGACGCCGAGGCCGCAGTCGATTGCAAAGAGGCAGAGGGCGTCGTCGGGAACGCCGAGCCAGAGGATGCGCTCGACGGAGCCTACGACGTCCTCGTCGAGGCGACGCCAACGACGCTGGGCGACGCCCAGCCCGGCTTCGGACACGTCAGGGCCGCCCTGGAGCGGGATCGTCACGTCGTCCTCGCGAACAAGGGGCCCGTCGCGGAGCGGTACGCTGACGTGCGCGCGCTCGAACGCAATAGCGAAGGGGAGGTGCTGTTCGAGGCGAGCGTCGGCGGCGCGATGCCGGTCCTCTCGACGATCGCCGACTTCGGCCCGGAGCGGATCACGGCCGTTCGGGGCGTCCTCAACGGGACCGCAAACTTCATTCTCTCGCGGATGGCTGCCGAGGGGCTTGGCTACGAGCACGTCCTCGCGGAGGCCCAGGATCTCGGGGTCGCCGAGGCCGACCCATCCTTCGACGTCGAAGGGACGGATGCAGCCCTGAAGTGTGTCATCGTCGCGAACGTGCTCGCAGAAGACGACCGGGAGTACACCCTCGCGGACGCCGAGGTCGAGGGTATCGAGTCGCTGCCGGGCAGCGCCCTCGAACTCGCAAACGAGGACGGACGCACGATCCGGCTCATCGGCGAAATCACCGAGGGGGGCGTGCGCGTCGGCCCACGACTCGTACCGGAACACGCCGCACTCGCCGTGACGGGCACACGCAACATCGTCCAGCTGGAGACGAGACACGCCGGCCAGCTGAACGTCTCCGGGCGCGGTGCTGGCGGCCCCGAGACGGCGACGGCGGTGCTCGCGGATATCGACCGGCTGACCGAGTAACGGTGTGGGAGTGCGTATCAAATCACCGGACAGCGCGGTTGTGACCTACAGGGAGTATCGAAATGGTTTTATGAACAACCGCGCAAAGACACCGATATAGCGCCTCTGCGCGTGAAACATCATGAGTGAGGACAAACGACACCAGAACCTGGCTATAATCGGCCACGTTGACCACGGGAAGAGTACGCTCGTCGGACGGCTCCTGTACGAGACAGAGAACGTACCCGAGCACGTCATCGAGCAGCACAAGGAAGAGGCCGAAGAGAAGGGCAAGGGCGGCTTCGAGTTCGCCTACGTGATGGACAACCTCGCCGAGGAGCGCGAGCGCGGGGTCACCATCGACATCGCCCACCAGGAGTTCGACACGGACACCTACTACTTCACCATCGTCGACTGTCCGGGCCACCGCGACTTCGTGAAGAACATGATCACGGGCGCGAGCCAGGCCGACAACGCCGTGCTCGTCGTCGCCGCGGACGACGGCGTCCAGCCCCAGACACAGGAGCACGTCTTCCTGGCTCGCACCCTGGGCATCGGCGAACTCATCGTCGCGATCAACAAGATGGATCTCGTCGACTACGAGGAGAGTCGCTACCACGAGGTCGTCGAGGAGGTCAAGGAGTTGCTCCAGCAGGTCCGGTTCGACCCCGACGACGCGAAGTTCATCCCGGTCTCGGCGTTCGAGGGCGACAACGTCGCCGACGTCTCGGACAAAACCGGCTGGTACGACGACGAGATCCTGCTCGAAGCGCTGAATTCGCTGCCCGAGCCGGAGCCGCCGACGGACGCACCGCTCCGACTGCCGATCCAGGACGTCTACACGATTTCGGGTATCGGGACCGTCCCGGTCGGACGCGTCGAGACGGGCATCCTGAACACGGGCGACACCGTCTCGTTTCAGCCCTCCGACGTCGGTGGCGAGGTCAAGACCATCGAGATGCACCACGAAGAAGTGCCCAACGCGGAACCGGGCGACAACGTCGGGTTCAACGTCCGCGGTATCGGCAAGGACGACATCCGTCGCGGTGACGTCGCCGGCCCTGCCGAGGATCCGCCGTCGGTCGCCGAAACCTTCCAGGCGCAGGTCGTCGTCATGCAGCACCCGTCCGTGATCACCGCCGGCTACACACCGGTCTTCCACGCCCACACTGCACAGGTCGCCTGTACCATCGAGTCAATCGACAAGAAGATCGACCCCTCCTCCGGCGAGGTCGCCGAGGAGGAACCGGACTTCATCCAGTCCGGCGACGCGGCGGTCGTGACCGTGCGGCCACAGAAGCCGCTCAGCATCGAGCCGTCGAACGAGATTCCGGAACTCGGCTCCTTCGCCATCCGCGACATGGGTCAGACCATCGCGGCCGGCAAGGTCCTCTCGGTCAACGAGCGCTAATATGCAGCAGGCACGCGTCCGCCTGGCGGGCACCAGCCCCGAGGACCTGGACGACATCTGTGACGACGTCCGCGAAATCGCAGACAAGACGGGTGTGAAGCTGGCGGGTCCGGTCCCGCTCCCGACGAAGACGCTCGAGGTCCCCACACGGAAGTCCCCCGACGGCGAGGGGACCGCAACCTGGGAGCACTGGGAGATGCGCGTCCACAAGCGGCTCATCGACATCGACGCCGACGAACGCGCGCTCCGCCAGCTGATGCGCATCCAGGTGCCAAACGACGTCAGCATCGAAATCGTCCTCGAGGACTGAACGCTCGCGGCAGAGCCGCTCGCGTTCTACCGGACGCCCGACCGCCGCTCGCTTGACGGGACGGAGGTCCCGTCTCGCGTCGCGGCTCTCACGCGCAGGGTTTATGAGTATGCGTTTCGGACGACCGACTGCGGGCTCGTAGATCAGTGGCAGATCGCTTCCTTCGCAAGGAAGAGGCCCCGGGTTCAAATCCCGGCGAGTCCATAATTGCTGTCGCTCGCAAAATCGCGAGCGACG
>JAZKRQ010000088.1:0-11060 GCA_036628575.1 Halapricum sp. | reverse complement strand
CGGAGACCGTACAGCCCATCGCTTCCCCGTGGCTCTCCCCGAAGCTGGTCACCTGGAAGAGCCGACCGAAGCTATTGCCGTTCATTACCACTCTTTGGGGGGCGGGGCCATTTGAACCTTGCAGAAAAGGCGCTATTCTGGACTCCGACGCCGACCAGTGTCAAATGTCCAGTTTCGAGCAGTGCTGGTGTTCGGGGTCGTAACAGTCCGGACACTCGTCTTCCAGGTCGACGTACCGATCGAGACGGTCGGCCACGTCGTCGCTCATGACGTGTTCGAGGCGGCAAGCCTCCTCGTGAAAGCCGTCCTCGACGTCGAGACAGGTCACGAGGAAGCGCTCGATCCGGCAGTGTTTGCGGAGGAGGCGTTCGGCCCGCTGCTGGCCGGCTTCGGTCAGGACCGCGCCGCGGCGTTTCTCGTATTCGAGAAGTCCGTCATCTTGGAGGCGCCCGAACATCTCGGTGACGCTGGGCGGCGAGACCTCGAGCCGCTCGGCCAGCTCGCCGGTCTTGGCGTACTCGCCGTCCCGGGAGAGCAGGTAGATTTCCTTGAGATACATCTGTACGCTCTCGCTCACTGGGGCGTCACGGCTATGGCTCATTATCGCATCTCACTGCCCGGAGAGCAAAAGCCTAGCGGGCCCGGGCCGGAGGCACCCGTCTACTGGTCGCGCCGAAGCGCGCTTAGCAACCGTTAAAAGCCGCGATGTAAAAGAACGGGTACGGATGAGCGAGAGCCAACAGAAGCGCCGGCAGAAGTGCATCTCGTGCGGGATCAACATCTCCGGCACGAACGCCGCGGCGTTCAAGTGCCCCGATTGCGGGCATCAGATCTACCGTTGCCCGACGTGCCGCAAGCAGAGCAACCTCTATGAGTGCCCCGAGTGCGGGTTCACCGGACCATGAGCAAAGTCGCCGCCAAGATCAAAGTCATGCCGAACAGCCCGGACGTCGACCTGGACGCGCTCCAGGACCGTCTCGAACAGTCCCTTCCCGAGGGAGCGAAGATCAACGGCTTCGAGCGTGACGACGTCGCCTTTGGGCTCGTCGCACTGCTGCCGACCGTGATCGTTCCCGACGACGCGGGTGGTACCGACGCCGTCGAGGACGCTTTCCGCGACGTCGAGGACGTCGAGAGCGTTGACGTCGAGAACGTCGGTCGCGTTTAAGACGCGATCCGGCGCACGTTCTCGTTTCTGACGGGAGTGGAACGCACGTTTTATATGCCGGACCGGACTACCGGACAGCAAGAATGCCCAGTTCGAACGGTCCACTCGAAGGAACACGTCACAAGCTCAAGAACGACCCCCGCGACCGGGGGAACTCCCCGCCCCAGCGTGCCGTCCAGCAGTTCGAGGAGGGCGACGTCGTCCATCTGGCGATTGACCCTAGCGTCGCTGAGGGGCGCTTTCACCCGCGCTTCAACGGACACACCGGTACCGTCGTCGGCCAGCAGGGTAAGGCCTACAAGGTTCGGATCAAAGACGACGGCGTCGAGAAGACGCTGATCGTCAAAGCCGCACATCTTCGACGCCAGGAATGACGATATTCAAAGAGAAACTCAGCGAGGAGTACCTGACGCTGGCGGAAGCCAAGGACATCCTCGAAGATCTCGAGCGCGAGCGCGCGCTCGACGAGGATCGGGAGATGCGCTACGAACTCACCCGGGCAGTCGAACATGTCAACCGTTTCGCGACGCTTGATGTCGGGGAATCCAAGGAGCTCGTCGCCGAACTCCAGGAACTGGAGAAAATCGACGAACCGACCGCCTACAAGATCGCAAATCTTCTCCCTGAAGACAGGGACGAACTGCGCTCGGTCTTCGCTCAGGAGCGGTACTCGCTGTCTGGTGAGGAACTCGACGACGTGCTCAACGTCGTCGCCAAGTACGCCTGAACTGCCCGAACCCCGTCAGATCTCTGTTCTCGACGATCAGGCTAGCAAAGACCCGCCAACCGAAGTCGGTGTTATATTCGCATGTGAACTACCCTACTCGCTCACGGCTGACGCCGCTCGCTCGTTGAGGGTAGGGCTTCCTGCTTCAACGACGCGCTTTGCAGATACAGGCGTATCCACAGGGAGCGCAGTCTCCACAGGCGTTGATTCGGAGTATCCCACTCCTACATCTTCGAGGCCGCGAGAACGAATGTTCCACGCCGCGTTCGCGTCCCTGTCCGCCTCAAACCCACACGACGGACAGGAATGTTCACGGACCCACAACGGCTTGTCCGTCGAGACGCCACATGACGCGCACTCCTTGGTCGTCCCTCTCGGGTTGACCGCCACGAAATGCGTCCCCTCCCGTTCGCACTTGTATTCGAGCAACGAGAGGAACGTCCGCCACGCGGCGGACGCGGTGTTGCGGCTGTTCGACGGCGACTCCATCATCCCCTTCACGTCCAGGTCTTCAACCGCCACGAGATCGTACTCCCGAGCGTAGTACGCCGAGAGCTTGTGCAAGAAGTCGCGGCGCTTCCGTCGGAGATTAGCGTGACACTCTGCGACTCGTCGCCGTTGTGTCTCGTAGTTGTTCGACCCGTGTTGCTTCCGCGAGAGTTTCCGTTGCTCGCGTTCCAAGCGTTCACGCTCGTTGGAGAGGTCGAGTGACTCGACCGCCGTGCCGTCGGTGTCGTGGGCGTACGTGAGAATCCCCACGTCGATACCGACGCACTTCGTTGGATTCTCGGGCGGCTCAGGAGGTTCACGGTCCATTTCGACGCCGAACGTGACGAACCACTCGCCCGTCGGTTCCTTCTTGACCGTGACCTGCTTGAGCGTGGCGTCGTCGGGGATGGGTCGGTGGAGACGAATCGGTATGTCCGCGAGTTTCGAGAGTGACAGCACGGTCTGACCGCCCTTCTTGTCGAGCTTGAAGCCAGACTGACTGTACGTGAAACTGCGGAACTCCCGTGGCGGCTTCCACTTGAGTTGACCGACGCCGTAGCCGTTCTCCTTGAGTTTGGAGAGTCCTTTGAGGTTGTCGAACAGACGTTCCACGACTGTTTGGAGAACCTTCGAGTACACGTCTGAGAGGCCGTCCCACCACTTCTTGAGGTCGGGGAGTTCCGACCGTAGGGTGGTCATGGACGGCAGTTCTCCGTGTTCGTCTTGGTACTCGTTGAGGCGGTAGAGCGTGTGATTGTACAGCTGCCTACAAATATCCCGGTGGCGGTCCAACTCCTCGCGGTGGGTGTCGGACGGCTTGAGGCGGTATTTGTAGGCGTAGTACATGGCGCTACTCGCGTTGGTCCTCGAGGTACTGTTTCAGCACATCCAACGACACTTGCCCCGTCGAGATGAGGCAGTACGAGTCGTTCCAGAACGAGTCGCCCCACAGTTCGGTCTTCAGTTCATCCGCGTACTCGTTGCGGATACGGCGGGCGGTTGCGCCCTTGACCGTGTTGATGAACTTCACGAGGTCCGTGGTGGGTTTCGCTCGGAACAGGATGTGTACGTGGTCGTCCTCGCCGTCGAGGTTCGTCAGTTCGACACCGTAGTTGTCCGTGAACCCGCTGATGACCTCGTGTATGAATTGGGTTCGCTCCTCGGTTAGCACTCCGCGCCGATACTTTGTGGTGAGTATCAGGTGGTACTGCAGGGAATACGTCGAGTGCGCACCCGAGTCGAGGTTGTACTCCATTGGGTTCAGCCAATATTATGCTACCCTACTGCAAAAACGTTGTGACTGCGTGGGCCTGTGAGCGTGTCACCGAATTGTGTATGAGAATTGTGCGGCGTTGACGAGACGCGGGAGTGGTCTGCATAACGTTTGAGCGTTCAATGAGCTCCCTGGGTACGCAGAGGCTACAAGATCGAGCGACGCGGACGTTGCTGGTTCGACTTGGCGATCAGTGAACGTGCAAAGGTGGCGCTGACCACTCAAGCGTTCTGGGGACGCTGTATCCCCTCCCTGCTCGCGCCTTCCCTTTGGTCGGCGCTCGCTGAGGAAGGGGGCTTAGCGCCTCAATTCAGCTAAAGTAAACAGTTATAGCAGTCATAGGGATTAGCGTAGCCGATCGGCGGAATTCTCACTCCGATCGGACGACCTGATCGCTATTCCCGGGCAGAATCTATGGATTTCTACGCTAATCCCTATCAGTGTCACACTTGCGGGAAGGGTCGGGGGCGGCAGCGATCGAGACGGAAAGACTTCCTGGCGTACCGACCCGTCGGTATTAAGAACGTTCTCGCCGTAGCAGTTCGACATGAGTTCCGGTCACCGCGACGACGAGTCGAGTGCTCCGACGGCAGTCGTCCTCGATCACCTGCCCCACGGCCGTTCGAGCGACGAGCGGCCCCAGTACGAGAAGGAGCCACTGGCCTATGCGGTGTCGACCGACGAGTTCCGGCTGTACGAGCTTGTCCTCGCCGCCGACGCTGATATCTCAATCGGTGATCGCGTCCCCGTCGACAGGACCGACGGCATCGAACGGCTCCACGCGATAGACTACGACGATCTCTCGGGCGGTGCCCAGTCAGAACTGGAATACGCGATCGAAGAGATCATCGAGGCCGATCAACAGCGGTTCGTCGATTTCTACAACGAGGCCCAGCCGATCACCACGCGACTGCACGCACTGAACCTCCTGCCAGGGATCGGCAAGAAGCTCCGGAACAACATCATCGACGAGCGCAAGCGCCGCCCCTTCGAGAGCTTCGACGATCTGGAAGCGCGGGTCAGCGGACTGCACGACCCGAAAGAGGTGCTCGTCGAGCGCATCCTCGAAGAGATCCAGAAAGACGACCTGAAGTACCGGGTCTTTGCCCAGCGCGAGTAGTATGGACGAATCGAATTCCTTTCGCGACCCCGACGCACTGCTAGCCAGGGCCGGCGTCCGCGGGAACCCCGACCGCGATCAGCACTTCCTCGTCGACGACCGGGTTCTCGATCGTCTGCCGAGTTACGCCGAGGAGATCGACGCCGATTTGAGTCACGTTCTGGAGGTCGGGGGCGGGACCGGAGCGCTGACCGATCGATTGCTTGCGGTCGCCGACCGCGTCACCGTCGTCGAGCGCGATCCCGATCTGTCGGCGTTCCTCCGAGAGGAGTTCACCGAAGAGATAGACGCTGGGCGGCTAGCCGTCAACGAGGGCGACGCACTCGAGGTCGAGTTGCCGGAGTTCACGACGTCGATCTCGAATCTCCCCTACGGCGTCTCCAGCGAGATCGCCTTCCGGCTGTTACCCCGTGGGGTACCGCTGATCTTGATGTTCCAGCGGGAGTTCGCCGAGCGAATGGCCGCTGAGCCAGGGACTGACGAGTACGGCCGGCTGTCGGTGACTGCGGGTCACTACGCCGACGTCGAGGTTGTCGAACCTGTGCCCAAGGAGGCGTTCTCGCCGCCGCCGGCCGTCGAGAGCGCGATCGTCCGAACGATCCCCCGCGAACCCGATTACGAGGTCAGCGTGCCGGCGAAATCGTCACGTCAGGAGGAGGGCGGTGAGGGCAATCTCCAGCCCGGCGATAAAGTGTTCATGGACTTCGTGAAGGCGGTGTTCACGCAACGACGGAAGACCATGCGCAACGCCATCCGGAACACGAGCCATATCTCCGGCCTCGACGATCCGGACGCGGTCGTCGAGGCCGCCGAGGAGTCGCTGATGAGTAAGCGCGCAGGGGACGTCACTCCCGCCGAGTTCGCGAAACTGACTCGGTTGGCGGTCGAGGTGGGCGATCCGTGATCGGTCACGCGGTCGCGCCGTCCGGCACGGTCGTCGGCCAGCTGTTCGCGACGCCGACCGAGCGGTGGTTGGGGACGGCCGCGGTCCTCGTGGGCGTACTGGCGGCCAGCTGGGCAATACGGCAGGTCGGCCGCTGGCTTCGGGATCGGTACGATCCGAGAGGGAGCCTGCTCGAAGCTGCCCAGGCAGCACTGATCGTCGCACTATCGGCGGCCGCGATCGCCGGTGTCTTGAACATCTGGGACGCCAGTGCGGAGGCGACGGCCATCTCCGAGGCGCTCGACCCGAGCACGATGACGGTCGTTCGCGGCCTGATATCGCTGTTCCTGTTGCTCGGGGCCTGGGGCGCGACGGTGTTTGTCAAGCGGGTCACCGGGCTCGTCTTCGAGGAACACGACGCGTTCTCACGCCACCAACACGAGGTGACCTACCACATCGTCCAGCTGACGCTGTACCTGTTTGCGATCGTCGTCGGCTTCGCAGTCTGGGGGATCGACCTCTCGGACATCCTGCTCGGGGCCGGGTTTCTGAGCGTCGTGCTCGGACTGGCCGCCCGCCAGACGCTGTCGTCGGTCCTGGCGGGGTTCGTCCTCCTCTTTGGCCGGCCGTTCGACATTGGCGACTGGATCGCTATCGACGAGCGCGAGGGGATCGTCACGGACGTCTCGGTATTCAACACCGAGATCCGGACGTTCAACGGTGAGTACGTCACGATCCCGAACAACGTGGTGACCAGCACCGGCCTGGTCAACCGCTCGCGGCGGGGCCGACTTCGCGTGGACGTCGAAGTCGGAGTCGACTACGACGAGGACGTCGAGCGCGCTCGCGAGTTGGCGACAGAGACGATGCGCGACCTTGATGTCGAGGAGATCCGGACCAACCCGGAACCGCGGGCGATACTCACGGGATTCGGGGACTCGTCGGTCGTCCTGGAGCTTCGGTTCTGGGTCGACGATCCGACCGCTCGTCGGCGCTGGGACGCCCAGACGGCTGTCGTTTCCGCGGTCAAAGAAGCCTTCGAGCGCGAGGGGATCACGATTCCGTTCCCCCAGCGGACGATCGGCGATCGCGTCCCTGACGGAACGGAAGGGCGCGGAGCGAGTCGGGTTACTTCTTCGGAGCGTGAGGACACGTGACCGACCTGGCCGAGCGGCGTGACATCGATCAGGTGTACCAGCCGGCCGAGGACTCTCACTTGCTGGCCGAAACCGCTCGCGAGTACGCCGACGAGGACGATCTCGTTCTCGACGTCGGCACCGGATCCGGGTACGTCGCGAGAGCTATCGCCGAGCGCGGTGCGGACGTGATCGCGAGCGATCTCAGTCCGCTTGCCTGTCGAGAGGCACGCGAGAGTGGTCTCTCTGTCGTCCAGGCGAACCTCGTCGAGCCGTTCCGAACGGGCGCGTTCGACCTCGTGACGTTCAACCCGCCGTATCTACCGACCCCGCCGGAGCAGGAACGCGACGACTGGATGGAGCAGGCGCTGTCGGGCGGCGAGGACGGTCGGGCCGTAATCGACCCCTTCCTGAAGACGGTGGCGCGGGTGCTCGCTCCCGACGGGGCCGTGCTCTTGCTCGTCAGTTCGCTTACCGGCTTCGACGCTGTTCGTGAGTCCGCCGCCTGCGGCGGTCTCGCGGCACGGGAAGTCGCTGGGGAACCACACCCCTTCGAACGACTCGTCGTGCTCGAACTCCGGCGTGACGGCGCGTGACGGTATATTTTTACTCGAATTACATGTTCGATTCATTCCATAGTCGTTAGGTAATACGAATGCCAGGTATTGGCTAATAGGGCTACGATGGGAACGGTCATGGAGTTCGAAGCGAGGCGCCCGGAGGCGGTCGACGAGCGTCTGGACGGGCAATACCTGGCGGACGGTCCGCTGTCGTCGTACGTGGGGGCGGACGAACGGATTGCGTTTGTCCTCCGAAACAAACGTAGCGGGGCGTCCGTCGAACACGACGGCGGGAGCGAGACCTACAAGCCCGGCCGGCCGTACCGCACGCTGGTAGCTGTCACCGACGTCAGGCTACTGGTCGCGGTCGGCGGCGCGGATGCCGACGGCGATCGGGTCGTCTCGATTCCGCTGTCGACGGTGACGGCCGTTGGAATCGAGAGTGGTTTGCTCGGCGGGGGACTGACGGTGCGAACCGAGACGGGCGAGGAGTGGTCGATCCCGTGCAAGGGCAATCTCGATCCGGTCGTGGCCTATCTGGAGGAGGCACAACGAGCGTGGTCGCAGGCCGACCGGTCCGCCGTCGATATCGAAGACCGGCTCGAGACTGCTCGCGATCATATCGACTCGGGCGCGTACTCGGATGCCCTCGATACGGCCGAAGAGACTATCTCGGTTATCGCCGATACCCTCGCTCGACTCCGGGACTTCGAGATCGGCGATGGAATCGTCGCGAATGCCGATTTCGAGGAGTACCGGGCGGAGATACGGACGATCCAGCGTCGGGCGCACGCGGGAATCGCCAGCGAGCGCCGGGCCGCAGCCAGTGATCACCGAGCGGAGTCGCGGCTTCGAGCGGTCCACGACGACCTTCGGCGGGCGCGCGAGGCGTACGAACAGGCCCTGTCGATCGGGGCCGAACGACCACCGGACGACGAGATCGAAGCCAGCATCGAGGAGATCGACCGGGAGCTACAGGAGGTCGAACGAGCGCCGGTGAGAGCCGCAGCGGAAGCGCTGAAGGAAGCCAGAACGGTTGATGATCCCTCGGATCGAGCCGGGCAACTTTCGGTGGCGCTGGACCGCCACCGGGACTGGCTGGGGCTGTGCTGGGGACCGGACGCTCCGTTCGTGGGTGACACCGACGCGATACAGGCGGCGATTCTCGGCATCGTCGATGAGCTCTTAGACGCCAGAACAAGCGCAATACAGCGGTCACTGGTGGACGCGGACAGACACCAGACGCGTGACGAGCGCGACGAGGCGCTGGCTGCGTGCGATCGGGCGAGCGATCACCTCGAATCGGCGCGGGACGTCGTGACCGAGCTGGCACCCGACCGGACGGAGTTGATCGAAACCTGGGACGCGACCATCGATGAACAGCGCGCGCGGATCGAGGGACACGATCGATCTGAGCCGGACGGGACGTCCGATGCCGACGACGAGAAGGTAGCTGGACTGGCGATGGCAGACAGGGCGACGCCTGATGCAACTGCGACCGACGAGGCGACGGCGAGCGAGGAGAGGACGGACGACAAGCCGGCTTCGACCGAAGCGAAACTCGAGGAGATGGATCAGGCGGCGTTCACGCGCCTGGTCTCCGACGCCTGGCGTGCGCTCGGCTGGGAGACGACCGTATTCGCCGCGTCGGTCGACCAGTACGACGTGATGGCGACCAGGGAATTGCCGATCGCCCTCCGGGTCATCGTCTGGACGGTCCACCGGCCTGACGGCGTACTCGACGCGGCCGTCGTCGACCGATGTGCGACCGATCGCTCGAACGTCGATCGGGCTGACGCCGCCGCGCTGGTGACGACCGCTGACGTCCCCGACGACGTCCGCGACCGGGCACGCGACCACAACGTCAAACTCCTCGATCACGAGCGATTCCTCGATCTGCTCGAACGTGAGGGCTTGACTGACCTCGTGGACGAGACTGGCGGATGATTACTATAGAGCATTAAATGAAGTAGTAAATATTAAAGCTCGTCATTACATATCCTGCCGTAATGACGGAGATCGTATCGACGACACCTGGATTGTATCCGTTACCGGACTGGGCGAAAGACGACTTATCGAGACTGAAGGGCCACCAGAAGGACGATCTGATCAGCGGCGACGAGGGTGAGGAGATTGTCGCGGTCTACGAGGAGGCGCGCGCCGATGTGATCGAGTTCCAACAGGAAGCCGGGCTGGATCGGATCGTCGAGGGGCAGCTCCGGTGGGACGACATGCTCGCCCACCCGCTAGCAGTCCACGACAACGTCGAAACCCGGGGCATCGTCCGCTACTACGACAACAACAACTTCTATCGGGAGCCTGTCGTCACGGGCGATCTAACCGTTGACGGGGACGTGGCCGACGAACTTGCGGCGGCCAAAGAACTCACAGATGGTGAGAACCTACAGGCGGTCCTGCCCGGCCCCTATTCGCTTTCGGAGCTGGCGACCGACGAGCACTACGGTGACGAGGCCGCGTTCCTCGATGCCGTCGCTGACTTCCTCGCGGCTGAGGCCGGACAGTTCGACGTAGAGACGTTGTTCCTGCTGGAGCCATCGCTGGTAACTGATGCGCCGGCCGACGGCGAGGACGAGCGCGCCAGCGAGGCGATCGACGCCGTCGCGACCGCGATTGACGCAGAGGTCGTCGTACAGACTTACTGGGGCGCGCTCGAGGAGAAGGTCCACGCCCACCTGCTTGATGCGGACGTCGACGCCGTGGGTTACGACTTCGTGGCCGACCACGAGCAGAATCTCTACAACATCAACGAGTACGGCACGAAAGACGACGTCGCGCTCGGCCTCGTAGACGGTCAGAACACACTGGTCGAGACGCCCGAGGAGATCCGAGAGCGGATCGAGTGGGTCGCCGACCAGACAGCCAACGACTTCGAAACGGTCTACGCGACCGCCAACACCGAGTTGTTCTATCTGCCGGTGAACAAGTTCGAGGCGAAACTCGAAGCGCTGGCTACGGCTGCCGAAACCGAGGAGGTGCAAGCATGACGGATACACGAGAGCAGTTCCGACCCGAGGACCACCCGAACGACCACTTCCTGCTGACGACCGTCGTTGGCTCGTACCCGAAGCCCGAGTGGCACGACCGCGCCCGCGAGCTCTTCGAGGATCCCGACTCCGGGTTCGACATCGAAGACTGGGAGGAGTCCAAAGAAGACGCGGCCCGGATCATCACGGACGAACACGAGCGGGCCGGCATCGACGTCGTCACCGACGGCGAGATGCGGCGCAACGAGATGGTCGAATACTTTGCCCACCGGATCGACGGCTACGAGTTCAACGGCCGCGTCAAAGTGTGGGGTCATAACTATTTCGACAAGCCCAGCGTCGTCGACGAGGTCGAATACGACGAGCAGTGGCTGGTCGAGGAGTTCGAGTTCACCAACGACGTTGCCGATGCCCCTGTGAAGGTCCCGATTACTGGACCCTACACGCTCGCGTCCTGGAGCTTCAACGAAGTCTACGACGACGAGAAGCAGTTGACCTACGCGCTGGCCGACCTGGTCAACGAGGAGATCGACGCCTTAGTCGAGGCCGGCGCGCGGTACATTCAGATTGACGAGCCCGCGCTGGCGACGACTCCGGACGATCACGCCATCGTCGGCGAAGCGCTGGAACGGATCGTCGACGACGTGCCCGAGGACGTCCGCCTCGGACTGCACGTCTGTTACGGCGACTACTCGCGGA
>JAZKRQ010000087.1:0-11324 GCA_036628575.1 Halapricum sp. | reverse complement strand
ACCCCGGGGTGCCGAAAATCTTCCAGCAGTCACTATGAGAGGTATTGCGACCTCGACAGTCCGGTTCTGCTCGTTCCAGGAGGGGGCGGGTGGTCGCGTCTCGACGACCTCACGGTCGGGGAACGCGTCTGCGAGCGCAGCCGCGACCTCGCTATCCATACACCTGTCGGGGAGCGAGGGCGAAAAGGGTCTTGTGGTGGGTCCGCCTCACGCCCCAGTGGCTATTTCTCTTCTGTGTGACGGACTTCGCTGGCGATCCCGCGGGTGCTCTCGGCCATCTCCGGGCCGCTCATCTCCGCCCGGCCGATCGAGATCGCTTTCGGCCCCTCGAAGACCACCTCGTCGCCGGGTCGGATGTCCTCATCAGCGTCGACGATCCCCGGTGCGAGGACGCTACCCTGCGGGACGAACGCGTCGATCTTCGCTCGCTTGGTCGGGACGTCGCTGTCGATCCACCGTCTCGCGCCCGCGAGCGTCAACGACAGCGTCCCGTAGTTCGGCACGAGCGCGGCCAGTTGTTCACCGTCGGCGTCGTGTGCCCGGAGTTTGGGGTAGCGGCTCTCGATAGTGAGATCGTGGAACAGCGCCTCGCCCGCGCCTTCTCCGAACTGATAGTCGGCGATGGCCTTGATCGTGTTGTGCTGGCGCTCTCGCTTGCGATACTTCTGCTCGCCCGAGAGCGTGCTCGCGAGGTTCGCCAGCGACTCGGTATCAGTCGGGTGCTCGGCGACAGTGTACTCGAAGTCGATACCCAGTCGGTCTTCGACGCGCTCGACGATCGGCCGGTAGTCCTCGGGCAGGTGTGCGACGTGTCTGGGGTAGTCGTTCCGTTCAAGGTAGGCTTCGAGCACGTCGGCAACGAACTCGATCTCGGTGGCACTCCAGTGGCCAGTCACGACCGAGTCGTAGTGCTGGGCGGGATAGGTGAGTTCTAGTTCCTGGGGGACGACCCCGATCGGTGAGGTCATCGAGACGGTGTGGCCGCGGAACTGGATAGCGTCGTGGAACTGCCCGTGACTCTTCGACTCGCTGTAGGGCTTGCGTGCGGAGCAGGGGACGAGGACGAGCGGTACGTCGAATCTGTTGCGGTAGCGGTTTGTGACCCGCTCGGCGAAGCGCTGGATCTCAACCCGTCGGAGCGTGTCGTCGCTGGCGGCGGTGATCTCGGCCTGGCGGACGATCGGCGTCCGCTCTTCGAGGTAGGCGTACTGCTGATCGAGGCGTCGGAACGTGGCCGTCAGCCACTGATCGTGGCGGGCCTGTCCCTCGATGTAGTCCCGAAGTCGACCCGCGCGAATCCGCTCGCGGACGCGGGCGAGTTCCGCCCGGAGTGTGTTGACGTTGTGCTCGACGCAGTCCTCGCGATCCACGGTCTCGGCGGATTGCTGGCAGGCCGGGCAGGCACATGGGAGTTCCGCCAGATCCTCCAGGAAAACCTCGCCGTCGCTAGTGAGGTACTTGCCCTGCGTGCCCTTGATCACGGCACGGTCTGTGTCGACGAGATCGACGCCAGCGTAGACCAGGGTCGCGACGTTGGCGGGCGTGGCAACCCCTGACAGATAGAGGGCGCTGTCGGCGGGGATCGACTCGCGGACATCGACGATGGTGTTGACGAAGGCCTCCGCGTGGCCGACGACGCCCTGGGCCCCCGAGAGGACGTACGCATCCGCGCCGAAGTCGGCGGCCGTCTCGCGGGAGACGACCACGCCGTTGGGAAAATCGACCTCGGGGTAGTCGGATGCGAAAGCCTCCTGTACCTCTTCGGGAGTCCCGCCGGGGAACCCGCGGTGAGGGAGGATCGTCAACGTGCCCTCGTCTCCCTCGGGGTACTCTCGGGCTTCGGACCACTCACTGCCGGCGTCCACAGTCAGATCGTCGGCCAGCGTCGGCGTCCGTACGGAGTCGGACAGGCGGAATTCCCCGACCCGCGCGGCCCCGTCGCGGTGGTGAACCTCGAAGTAGTCAGTCATGTCGATTCTTCCTCCTCGGCGGCGTAACTGTCCGTCGATTCGACCCGTATACCGTCCGGTAACGTCTCCAACACGTCTCCGGGCCACTCCCACAGCGCCGCCGTGAACGAGACGTCTGTATTCGCCTCGACCAGTCGCCGTATCCCCTCGGCTGCGGCCTCGTAGGCCTGCTGTTCGAACCGCTCCGGGACCTCCGCAGTCACGGGGTAGGCCTCGGCCAGCGCCGGCGGATACGGGCCAAAGGGCGGCGTGACCGTCCAGCGCTCGTCGAACTCCCGATCGAGTGCCCCGCGGTCGCTCGCCAGCAGGACCTCGCCACTCACGTCGAACCGTTCGAGACGCTGGTGATGGCGGACCACTTCTGGCCGGCGGGCGCTCTCGGTCGAGACGTGGAAGAAGGCGTCCTTGGTCGCTGGGTCACTCTCTTCCAGGCGGTCGACGTCCTCCAGCAGGGCCCGGTAGCCGTCGAGCATCGTCGGGTGGTTGCGCGCCCGTGCCTCGACCAGCTCGAAGAGATTGCCCCGCCGGATTGCCTGCTTTATCGTCCGCATCTCGCCAAAGGAGACGTGTAGGTTGTGTTCCGCGAGCAGGACTTCCGCGTCCTCGTCGTCCATCCGTCGGAGTTGCGCTGGCGTGTACTCACTGCAGACCGGACACTCACACGGGAAGTAGGCGAGGTCCTCCAGGTGTTCGGTGCCGCGCACGGTCAAGTACCGCTCGTCACGTGCGTAGAGCGCGTATGCCGCGGAGTCGAACAGGTCACAGCCCATCGCGACCGCGAGCGCGAACATCATGGGGTGGCCCGCGCCGAACAGGTGGGTCGGGGCGTCCCCGCCCAGCCCACGCTTTACCGCGGAGACGATCTCGGCGATGTCGGCGTATCGATAGCTGTTCAGAAGCGGAACGATCGCGCCGATCGGGAAGACGTCGAGAGCCGTCCCGTCGGCGTGTTCGGCGGCTTCGGTCCGTAGGTCGCGGTAGGTCGACCCCTGTATCGGCGCGTTGACCAGCATCTCGCCGACGTCGACCCCTTCGGCGATTTCCAGGCGTTCCTGCGTGGTCGCCAGTTCCTGCTCGGCCTGCTCGCGGCCGACGTCCGGCGGCGTCGGGATATCCACGGGCGTGCCGATGTCGCTGCCGATGTCATGCTGGAACTCAAGGATCTCGGGGGTCGTCACGTCGATTTCGCCGTACTCCGCGAGCTGAAACGAGCCGGAGTCGGTCATAATCGCGCCCGAGAATTCCAACATGTCGTGGAGACCTTCGTCGAGGACAGTCTCCCGCAGGTCGTCGCTGCCGTGGAGGATGTAGCTGTTGGTGATCAGAATCTCCGCCCCGAACTCCTCCTGGAGTCGGGCGGGCTCGATCGTCTGGACGTGGGGGTTGACCACCGGCAAGAGAGCGGGCGTCTCGACGGTGACGTCGGCCCGCGGCACCGTCAACTCGCCGAGCCGGCCGGCTCCGTCGTAGGTTCGGACTTCGAAGACGTCGCGCATTACCCGCCTCTCGGGCGAGTGTCTCACTAAGGCTTGCGTTCCCGACGGGTCAGGGAAGAGGATGAGAAACGCGATCGGAAATCGCCGCCCGGCTGGGGTCCACCAAACAATTATTACGGTGACAGTCTTGGATAAAGTGCAATTATGGGACTGCTAGACGACAGAGTCGCCGTCGTAACGGGCGGCGCGAGTGGACTTGGGCGTAGTATCTGTGAGCACTTTGCGGCGGAAGGCGCGGACGTCGTCGTCGCGGACATCCAAGAAGAACCGCGCGAGGGCGGGACACCGACCCAGGAACTCCTCGAGGAGGAGTACAACGTCGACGCGGCCTACGTCGAATGTGACGTCACGAACAAGGAAGACCACGAGGCCGCGGCCGACGCCGCCGAGGAGTTCGGAGAGCTTGACATCTGGGTAAACAACGCGGGCGTCTTCCGCGCCGAAGAGTTCACCGAACTCAGCGAGGACGAGTACGACTGGCTGATGGATATCAACGTCAAGGGCACGTTCTTCGGTGCGCAGGTCGCGATCGAGCGGATGCTCGAATCCGGCGTCGAGGGCGACCTCATCAATCTCTCCAGCGTCGCCGGCCTCGAAGGCTCGGGGGACTTCGTCTCCTACTGTACCTCGAAGGGTGCAGTCCGCCTGATGACCTACTCGCTCGCGGACAAATACGGACCCGAGGGGATCAACACCAACGCGATCCACCCTGGAGTCATCGAGACGAAGATGGTCAGCGAAGACGTCGAGATCATCGGCTCCGACAGCGAGGAAGCGTTCCTCAATGCTGTGCCAAAGCGCCGATTCGGCCAGCCCGAGGACATCGGCGACGCCGCCGTCTACCTCGCCAGCGACATGAGCGACTATGTCAACGGCGAGTCGCTGACCGTCGACGGCGGACAGACTAACACCTGATCGGCCCGCGTTCGGCTACGTTTTTTGCGGGGGACGTGCGTCGCCAACTCTGCCTGAAACCAAAGCGGGAACACCCTCGGCTACGATTGCGTACGTATGTCAACCGGAAACCGGACACGCGTCGAGGACGTCATGTCGACGCCCCTGGAGACGGTATCGAAGCGAGCGTCGGTAGCGGAGGCCGCCGAGCGAATGCACGAGCAGGACATGAACGCCCTGTTCGTGCCTGGCGCGGAAGCCGGGATCGTCACGAGTTCTGACGTGGTCGCGGCCGTCGCCGAGGGACTTGATACGGACGAGACGCCGGTCTCGGAGGTCATGACCTCGCCCGTCGAGCGCGTGGCCGCCTCGCTGGAACTGGGCGAGGCTGCCGCGATGATGACCACCTACGGGATCAAGCATCTGCCCGTGATCGACGATCACGGCGACTACGTCGGGATGGTCTCCTCGACGGACGTCACCAACGACGCCGCTTAGGGGACACAGCGACCGACGCCACGTGACGCGCGTTTTCACCGCAAGCGGCGTGTTCTAGCCCATCTCCTCCAGCGACACGCCCCACCGTTCATCGTCGTAGCTGCGCTGGCGCTCGCTGTCGAAGCGTTGTTCGATGGCTCGCCGGAGCATCTCCTTGCCCTCTCGATCGATCCGGGCGAGTTCGTCGGCCTTCGCCACCGGCAGGGGTGGCCCTCGCTCGGCGGCGATCTCCCCGAGGACGTGCCGCGTCAGGTCCTCCCGGACGTCCTCGTCTTCCGTGATCGCGTAGGGAGCCTCGATCCGGTATGTGAGGTCCGTGCGCGGGTCATAGACGACGAAGAAGGTCACCTCGTAGGCCTCGGGATCGAGGGAATGCTTCAGACCTAGCCCGTCTCCCTGCGTCGAGAGCATCCGATCGGTTCCGAGCCGCGACCGGAACCAGTTCGTGCACGTGAGCGTGTCGGTGTCCCGTTCGCCATCGTCGGCGCGTCGTTCGAGGAGCTGCGAGAACAGAGCGGCGTCGTTGACCCAGGGTGCGTTGGTCTTCGAACGCAGGACACGCGTGACGGCGTTGCTCGCGCTGTTCTTCACGAACCCGATCAGCGGCACGTCACGCTCGGTGAACGTCTCGACGAGGTCGAGGTAGTTCTGAATGACGGTCCGGGGGCGCTCGTGATCGTGCAGCAGATCGGCCAGTTCGGGGTGGCGGTCGGCCCACTTCAACAGGCCGGTAGGATAGATCGGGCCGTCCAGGATCAGCAGGTCCTCGACCACCTCGGCCTGCAACTGGGCGTGATGGCTCTCGGCGAGGTACAGCGCCAGCGCGTGCACGACGGTCTGGGCGTACCTGTCGACGCGGGGGACCTGAATGATCCGCTGGCGGGTATATCCCTCGTCGTAGGCCAGCCATTCGTCCTCGTCGACGTCGATGGTCGCGTCGTTGGTGTGGGTGCTGACGACGACTGTGCGGCCGCGATGGAGCTCCAGATCCGACGGGACTGCACTCATTGCGGCCTGTGCGACGTCGAGGACGAGACCGTTCTTGAACGTCGTGGGGTTGATCGTCCCCGAGTCCAGCCCGTGCTGGGTCGGGAAGGCCGACTCCTGGAGGGCGGCATCCTCGATGCCGACGACGCGACGGCGTTGCTCGCCCAGCGGTTCGAGGACCGGTTCACCGTCGGCGTAGAGCGGGTCGAGAAACTCGGCCCAGACGGTCTCGGCGAGGTCCCGGTGGTCGGTGTCGGGGACGCCGTCGCTGAGGCGGCCGGCGAGTCGAGCGATACCGTCGACGTGCACCGGGTCGAGAGTCATAGACGGCTATTCGCGGGTAGGGACAAAAAACGGACGGCTACTGATGCTCGCTCGATTCGGAGTGGTCCCGCAGGTTGCGGACGACGGCCTCGGCGACCTCCTCGAACTCCTGCATCGTGACGACGTCGGTCGTCAGCAGAACGCCCGCTCGTTCGGTCCCGACCCGTAAGAGATAGCCGTTCTCGAACGCCCGGATCGTGAACTTGTAGGGACCCAGCTCGGTCTCGGTCGTCTGGTAGGCGTTGTTGGTGTCGCGAAACCCGCGCCACTCGTGGCCGACGAACGTGTCGAGGTCGGCATCGCGTTCGAGGTCGCTCCGGAGGTATAGCTGCTCGAAGTTCGATCGACTGAAATAGGTAACCGACCGCAGGCCGTCGCCGGTGGCCGTCCGCGCGATCGAGACGAGTTCCTCGGACAGCGTGTCGGACAGGATGTTCGCCATACGCGGTCCGAGGACGGCCACCTACAAATATCGTGGTGCCCGTCCCCGGACACCAGGACGTTCGTCTCGATTCACTGGCGACTCTCCGGAGATATCAAGAACTATTACGCTTGCGAGTCAACTTTTCAGACATGGACGTCGGACTCGTAATTCTCGACGGATGGGGACTGAACGACGACGAAACCGCCCGCGACGCTGTTCGCGCCGCGGACACGCCGAACTTCGACAAATACTGGGACAGCGGAGCGCACAATCGGCTGGAAGTGTCGGGCCGCCGGGTTGGGCTGCCCGAAGGACAGATGGGCAACTCCGAAGTCGGCCACCTCAACATCGGTGCCGGCCGGGTCGTCAAACAGGACACTACTCGGATCACCGACGACATCGAGGACGGGAGCTTCTTCGAGAACGACGAACTCGTCGCCGCGATGGACTACGCCGACGAGCACGACGGGAAGGTCCACTTCCTCGGTCTCGTTTCTGACGGTGGGGTCCACTCCCGGCAGACACACCTGCACGCACTGATCGAGATGGCCGCCGACCGGGGTGTCGAGGCGGTCACTCACGCGTTCATGGACGGTCGTGACACTTCGCCGACCGGAGGCGAAGGGTATCTCGGCGAGTTGCAGGAGGTAATCGACGAGAACGGGACCGGGGACGTCGCGACCGTCACCGGTCGCTACTACGCGATGGATCGCGACCAGAACTGGGAGCGCACGAAACGGGCCTACGACGCTATCGTCGACCGCGAGGGCGATCACCACGCCGAGACCGCCGTCGAGGCCGCCACCCAGTCGTACGAGCGCGATACGACGGACGAGTTCATCGAGCCGACGACGGTCGAGGGTGGCGAGGCCCTAGAAGACGGCGACGCGGTGATTTTCTTCAACTTCCGGTCGGATCGTGCCCGCCAGCTCACCCGGATGCTCAATCAGATCCGACCTGAGGACTGGGAGTACGATCTCGAACCCCCGGAGACGTACTACGTCACGATGACCCAGTACGACAAGACCTTCGACGTGCCAGTGGCCTACGGGCCCAACCAGCCCGTGAACACCATCGGCGAGGCCATCTCCGAGGCCGGCAAAACGCAGCTCCGTCTCGCTGAGTCCGAGAAGTACCCCCACGTCACGTACTTCCTCAACGGCGGCCGGGAGATCGAGTTCGAGGGCGAGCACCGTGAGATCGTCCAGAGCCCGGACGTCCCGACCTACGACCAGCAGCCCGAGATGTCCTGTGAAGAGGTCACTGACACCGCCATCGAGTACATCGAGGGCGAGGACCCGGACATGCTCGTGCTCAACTACGCGAACCCTGACATGGTGGGCCACACGGGCGACTTCGACGCCGCGGTCGCAGCCGTCGAGGCCGTCGACACCGAACTAGGCAAACTCGCCGAGGCCGTCATGGACGCCGGCGGAGACCTGTTGATCACGGCCGATCACGGCAATGCCGACGATCTCGGTACCGAGGACGATCCGCACACCGCCCATACGCTCAACGAGGTCCCGATCATCTACCTCGACGACGAGGGCACCGACGGCGGTCGCTCGGTACGTGGCGGCGGGACGCTCGCGGACATCGCGCCGACGATGCTGGAAATTATGGGCATCGACAAGCCTGCCGAGATGACCGGCGAAAATCTGCTGAAGTAACGAGACGGCCGAATATCGACGCGTCCTACCAGCGGTGGTGGACGTAGTCGTAGACGTATTCCTCGTAGATATCCCGGACGGCACCGTGTGTCTCGTGTGAGAGCTGATCCAGATCGGCCGCAGCGATGTTCTCGCGGACGTGCTCGGGTGAGGTTGAGCCCGGGATGACGGTCGTTACGGCGTCGAAATCGAGAATCCACCGGAGTGTGAACTGCGCCATCGACGCCCCCTCGGGGACGAGCCGGCGCATGTCTTCGACGGCGGAAAGCCCCGACTCGAAGGGGACGCCCGCAAAGGTCTCGCCGCCCTTGCGGCCGACCCCAGCTTCGACTCCCTCCTCGGCGGCGATCCGGCGGTGATCGTCTTCGTCGAGTTCCTCGACGTCGTGGATCGCGTCCGCGAGCAGCCCCGAGGCAAGCGGGACGCGAACGATGACCCCGACGTCCTCGTGTTTCGCTCGCTCGAAGAACCGCTCGGCCGGGCGCTGGCGCAACGGGTTGAAGATTATCTGGACCGACTCGACGACGTCGTACTCGATGGCCTTGCTCGCTTCCTCGATCTTCTCGACGCTGACGCCAGCGTGGCTGATCTCGCCTTCGGCCTTCAGGTCTTCAAGCGCCTCGAACGTCTCGGGCTCGTAGAAAGCCGCCGTTTCGGGACAGTGCAACTGGACCAGATCCAGTTCGTCGACGCCCAGTCTGGCCTGCGAGCCCTCGACTGATTCCCGAAGCCCTGTTTCGGAGTGGCGCTCGTCCTCATCGGGGGCAGCTTTCGTCGCAACGTAGATCCGCTCGTCGTCGCGATCGTCCAGCACGTCGCCGATGAGCCGCTCGGCGCGGCCGTCGCCGTACACTTCGGCAGTGTCGACGAAATTCGAGCCCGCGTTCAGCGCCGCGTGAATCGACTCACGGACCTGCTCGTCCGTCACGCCGCCCCAGACGGGTCCGACGTTCCAGGTACCCAGCCCGATTTCTGTCAGGTCCATGCCCGTCGTGCCGAGTGTGCGTCTGCGCATACTGATACGTGAATTGGAGGGAGGAAAAAGGTAGGCACCAAACGTTATATTTGCTTGACCACTCCGGCAGATGCGGAGGCCGATTTCATCAAAATGAAGGAGAGATATACCAGAAAAGAAGACGGAGGGGTAGAATCCGGTGAAGCGACTCGTTCTGTTCGCCCCACGCTATGCTTCCGCCGTCTCCTTGACCAGCCCAGCCAGATCGTCCCAGAAACCGTCCTCGTACTTCGTCGCGCTGTCGATCGTCGGTCGCGCGTTCGTTTCGTTGACCACCGCACGATCCTCAGTCACCAGCAGATCCACACCGAGGTAGTCGATATCCAGCACATCTGCGGCCCGTTCGGCGACCCTCCGGAAATCAGCATCGAGATCGACTCCTTCGGCTTCGGCCCCGCGGTGGACGTTGTGTTTCCACTGGCCGCGCTCGCGGGCGTCGGCTGGCAGGCGACGCTCGACCGCGCCGACGTATACGCCGTCGAGGACCATCACGCGGTAATCGCGGGCGTCCGGAAGGTATTCCTGGAGGAGATACGAGCGGTCGCCGGTCGCCCTGTAGTCCTGCACCAGATCGAGGTAGTCCGTGACCCCCAGCAAAGAGTCGAGATCCGATACCTTCGCGACGCCGGTCCCGCGGGTCGTAGAGTTCGGCTTGACCACGATGGGCGAGTCGAACGTCTCGGCAGCGGCCGCGACGGCCTCGTCGTCGACGGGATTCGAGGCCATCACGGTCTCAGAGACCGGAACGCCGGCACGCGAAAGGCGAGTGAGAACGCCGGCCTTGTTGCGCGACCGGAGGATTGCCTCGCGGCCGTTGACCCAGGGAACGTCCAGGGCAGCGTCGACGACGCCACCTTCCATGATCCGCGAGGGGTAGACGAACCCAACGTCGGCTTCGGGGAAATCGGGGTCCGTTAGCGCGAGCATGCGCTCGCTGGGTTGAATCGGGACGACCTCAATCCCGCGCTCGGCGAGCGGGTCACGCATCCGTTCGTAGGTCTCGGCCTGCGTCGCGACGGCGAGGCGTATCATTGGCGAGGAGTTGGCGCGTGACCGAAAAAAGGTATCCGCTCGTACCGTCGGTTAGCCTCCGCTGACCGGCGGGAACAGCGCGAGTTCGGCATCGGGTTCGAGGGGCGTCTCGTAGCCGTCTGCCGCCACGAAGGGGTCGGTACCGTCCACGAGCAGGCGGATGTGCTCGGCCAACTCGCCGTCCTCGAACACCTCCGTTTGCAGGTCGGGATGGCGCTCCAGCAGCGCGTCGAGCGCCTCCTCGACGGTTGCACTGCCGTCGAGATCGAGGTCGACCTCCTTCCGGCCGGCCACCTCGGCGAGGTTGGCGAACAGTTTCCAGCGCATACGTACACGAGGGCCGGCGGACACAAAGAGGGTTCCGTCTCGTACTGCCAGTGACGTTCACTCGGTCGGTGGCGTCGCGGCAGTCTCCACTTTTCGGAGAGTGTCCGGCGTCGCGAGCACGGACACGGATTCGCCAGCTTCGAGGAGCCGATCCGAGGACGGTAGCGTCTCGACGGGATGATCGACAGGGAAGACAGCGAGCACCGTCGCATCGAGCGCTCCGATCGGTACCCCATCCAGAGTGCTGTCGACCCCGATCTCGACGACACCCATCGTCTCGTCAGCTGCACGCAACAGCGAGGCGAACTCTCGATCAGGCCGGGCGTCCGTCGACAGCGTCACCAGCCGATAGCGCCCGTCGTCGTCGAGCTTCGACGCGTCGGCAGCGTCGACAACGACCGTCACGACGTCGCCAGCGGTGGCCCGAATCTCGGCGTTACACCGCCGTTCGCCTCCATCAGCGGTCCAGATCTGCACGACATCGCCCGGACCCGCCGCGTAGGCCGGGTCGGCACGAATCGCCATCGCGACGCTCTCGGGAGGGAGGGTCGGTCCGATCCCGGCCACCCGGCGACCGAGAGCGAGGTGAGATACGGTGCCGTCCGCCTCGAGTTCGACGTCGACGTGACCGACGTCGTAGTCCGTCTTCAGGCGGGCGACCAGTCGCTCGCGGAGTTGGTCGACGGT
>JAZKRQ010000086.1:0-11540 GCA_036628575.1 Halapricum sp. | reverse complement strand
CCGCCATTCCCGTTGCCACCGGTATCACCGAGTCCGTCGATGGCCTGCTGTACGTCCTGAGCGGCCTCCTGGAATGCCGCGTCCAGACCCAGCGCGCTGATGACGCCCTTGACGTAGAAGAGGACGACGTAGGGTTCGAACTCCTGTTTACCCCACTTGAAGAGGTCGCTGGCGAGGTCTTTTGGGCTGGCGAAGACGTTGGCGAACGCCGAGAGGTCGAGGTCGCCCGCAGCACCGGGGCCAACGTCGGGTTTGATCACGCCGATGATCGCCAGCAGACTGTAGGCCGCAGGGTGCTCGTCCGAGAGATATTTGATGAGCAGGTAATCGAAAACGCGTTCCCCGATCGCTTCGACGTCGGGGTCAGGTGCCTCGATGTCGTCGAGGCTCTTGATCGTCTGGAAGATACTCTTCAGCGCTTTGAACACGTCGTCGGCGTCGCTGAGATCCGGCTCGTCGCCCTGCGAGAGCGGCTCGATGATCGCCGTCTTGAGCGTGTTCCAGTCGCTGGATATCTTCTGTACCTCCTGTTTGACGGCGTCGACCTTCACGCCGAGGACGTCGTCAGACAGGCCCATGTCCGTCAGCAGCTGCTCGACGGTGTCGTTCTCGGCGGCGTCGCCGATGGGCTCCATTACCTTTGCCAGTTCAGCGAGGATGGCCTCCTCGATGCCCTTCCCTTCGCCGTTGGAACTCATCGGTTACCCCCTCTCGGGCCGCGTCGATTCCCCGTCTGTGCCACGTCTGCATAGCTGCTGGTAGTCATGGTGTTGGTACACTGTCCGTTAGGGACGACCCGACCGCGCGCCCTCATTGCTCAGCCCCCGTCGATCCGCTCGTCTCGGAGAGATCGATATCGGCGTCTGCCGGGTCACTCGTGTCCATTTCCGTCTCGAACGGGGCTGTCGTGTCAACGCTTTCTTCCGCTGACTCCGTTCGATCGGGCGCCCCGGTTTCTCCAGTCGTCTGCTCGTCGCTCGGTTCGGTCTGTGTCCGCTCTCCCGCCTCGCCGGTCACGTCAACCGCCGGCCAGGCCCGGTAGACGACGGTCGGACGAACACCGGTCGGCCCGCGACGGTCCGTGTCCACGCTCTCGACGGTCGCCTGGAATCCCGTCTCGGTGACGCCCGTGACCCCGAGTTCGTCCCGGCCGACGATGGTTCCGTCAGGGTCCCGGGCGAGCCATAATCCCGCGCGTTCGTCGTCGGCGTGTTCGGCCGCCGCGGGAGCAGTCCCTGTTTCGGTATCGGGTACGGACTCATCGGACTGCTGTGCGTCGCGGGGCTGAACGTCCATCTCGGGTGTGTCCTCGACACCTACTTCTGAGCGGTTTCCGGCAGTCCCCGAACTATCAGGAGCTCGTCCACCGTCGGTCGAGGCCTGCGACGGGCTCGTCCCGGCCGCGTCTGTAGCGACACCGCCCGCTCGTGCGGCCGGCTGCTCGGGGACGACAGCGTGGTGAAGGACGTACTGTCGCAACCGTTCTCCAGTCGCGATGGCTGTCCCCTGGGACCAGCCGAAGGGGTGTGCCGTCGCGCCGGTCGCGACCTCCTTCCCGAGCGGTGCAGGGGCTATCGTGAGTTCCACCATGGCTGGCTCGAACCCGCAATCGATCGTTCGGGTCTCTTTCGGCCGAGGTAACGAGAACGTCCCAACGGTCGGCCGCATCGTCTCCCCGCCGGCCAGTGCCAGGTAGGAAATCGGATGCCGAGCGGTCGAACCGAGCTTGTGCGGGCCGTTGTACGCCCGGGCATACTGGAGTCGGAGCGTCTCACCCAGTGCAGTCACGCTGGCGCTGGTTCGACCCGCGAGGCGATCACCGTCCTGATACAGCAGGTGCAACCCAGCCGCGTCGTCCGCGACGCCCGCGGTGGGATGGCCCGTTCCCGGCCAGACACTCGTCCCGGCGACGACCTGTTCGACCGGCGACTCGGGGTCAGCAACAGCATAACCGACACTCGCACCGACGCCTCGATCGGTCGTCCACAACTGATCCTCGTCCGAGACCGCGGCCGACGTCGACAGCGAGACGTGATCGGCGTCGATGCCCAATTCAACCGTCTGGGTCCCGGGTTCGGTCGCCGTCATCATCGTCCCGACCTCGAAATCGACATCCGAACCCGTCCGGAAGGCCCGGTAGAGGACACGGATACCGCCGGCCAGGGGATCGTCACCGGGGACTGACACGTCGACTTCGAAACCGTCGCTGGTCGTTCCAGTGACCCGTGCCGTTACGCGACCAGGCGGACTATCTGCCTCGTGGCGGATGACCTGGATCACGAGGTCGTCGTCGACGGCACAGGTCGCCTGATCCGTGGCGTGAGCGTCGTCGGCGACCGTCAGACACTGGTTTTCCATTCCATTCTCGCCACGATGGGCGATCCCGTGCGACCAGCCAGCGGTCCGGTCAGTCGCCGAATCAGTGCGTGCCCCGTTCGCCGCGCTGAACAGGACGAGATCCGGTTCGAACCCGACCGGGACCGAGATCGGTCCCGAGGACCGGGGCAACTCGAAGACTCCCGTCTCGTATCGCGTCCCCTGGGCAGAGCCGTGCGGCCGGGGTTTCGGCTTCGGTTTGGGCCTATCGCTCCCACCGCCGCCGCCCGCGCCGCCGCCCGCACCGCCGCCACCCCCGAAGAGGTAGTACCCGAGTCCGCCCAGTCCCAGCAGGCCACCACCGATCGCTGGGATGGGCCACCAGGGAGGCAGTCCGTCTTCGTCCGGCGGTTGCTCGACAGTCACCCGGCCGCACTCGATGACCTGTCTCGATCCGGTATTGCTGTAGACCCTGACTAGCGGCGTGTACGTACCCGTCTCGTTGTACGACGTCCTGACGGTGAACTCCGTAGTCTCGAAGAGATCGTACTCCCCGTCACCGTCGAAGTCGTAGTCCATGTACGAGACGTTACCAGAATCCGACACCTGAATCGTCACCGTCTCACCGGGTTCCACCGTTGTCGGTTCGACCGTACACACCGCCTGGAAGCTCGGCTCGACGATCTCGACGTCGCGGGTCGTGAATCCGGTCGCGTTTTGGTCGTCCCGGACGCGGAGTGCGACGTTTTCGAAGCCTGCCTCGAAGTAGGTGTGTTCGATCACCGGATCGGTCGTGGTTTCCTCGTAGTCGCCGTCACCGTCGAAGTCCCACTCGTAGCGGTCGATCGTTCCGTCGGGATCAGTCGAGGCCGAGGCGTCGAATTCGATGGCCTGGCCGGCGATCCCGGGCTGGGGATCGTAGGTGAAGTCCGCCTCGGGAGGCTCGTTCTCCGGCTCGACGGTCACCACGCCACATTCTTCGATCGCCCGCTGTCCGGTCGGTCCGTACACTCGGATAATCGGAGTGTACTCCCCCGGCTCTTCGTAGACGTGTTCCAGGGCAAACTCAGTCCGCTCGAAGAAGTCGAACTCAGTGTCCCCATTGACGTCGTAATCAAGGTACGAGGCGTTTTCCGAGGCGCGGGCGTCGATGAGGACCGATTCCCCGACTGTCACTGTCGTCGGTTCGACTGAACACCTGGCGACCACGGTCGGCTCGACGATCTCGACGTCGCGGGTCGTGAATCCGGTCGCGTTTTGGTCGTCCCGGACGCGGAGTGCGACGTTTTCGAAGCCTGCCTCGAAGTAGGTGTGTTCGATCACCGGATCGGTCGTGGTTTCCTCGTAGTCGCCGTCACCGTCGAAGTCCCACTCGTAGCGGTCGATCGTTCCGTCGGGATCAGTCGAGGCCGAGGCGTCGAATTCGATGGCCTGGCCGGCGATCCCGGGCTGGGGATCGTAGGTGAAGTCCGCCTCGGGAGGCTCGTTCTCCGGCTCGACGGTCACCACGCCACATTCCTCGATATCCCGTTGTCCAGTTGGCCCGACAACTTCGATGATAGGGACGTACTCCCCCGGCTCTTCGTAGACGTGTTCCAGGGTTAATTCGGTTCGCTCGAAGTAGTCGTATTCACCGTCACCGTTGACGTCGTAGTTCAGATACGAGACGTTTTCCGAGGCGCGGGCGTCGATCAGGACTGGTTCGCCGACTGTCGCCGTCGTCGGTTCGACTGAACACCTGGCGATGACGGTCGGGTCAACGACCTCGACGTCCCGCCCTGTAAAGTCCTGCCCGACGCTATCGTCGTCGACTCGCAGGATAACGTCTTCGAACCCGCTCTCGAAGTAGGTGTGATTGATCGTGGGTTCGGTCGTCGTCTCGTCGAACACCTCGTCGCCGTTCCAGTCCCAGTTGTACCGGACGATCTCGCCATCGGGATCCGACGAGGCCGAGGCGTCGAACTCGATCGGCTGGCCGGCCACTCCAGGATTTGGGCTGAACGTGAAGTCCGCGTTCGGTGGCTCGTTGACAGTGATATTACCACAGGATTCGACGTTGCCTTCGGCATCACGAACCTGAGGTTCGTAGGTTCCCGGTTCGAAATAGGAGACTGTCTGGACGAAGTCCGTCTGTTCGAGGCGTTCGTATTCGCCATCACCGTCGACGTCAAAATCCAGGTAGCTTGAATCAGATGCGCTAGCGTCGAGCGTCACGGTCTCACCGACGTTTACCTCGGTGGGACTCGCCGTACAACTCGCGAAAAACGTCACGCCTGCGTTCGAAGACGCCGAGTCCGGACTCGACGCGGTTGCAACAGTTGCGGTGCTCCCGGCGGCGATGGCGAGACAGACGATGGCGATCAGTAGCCACCGCCTCGGGAGAACCCCCACCATCTCAGGTCCGTCCTCTTATGTCTAACATTGTAGCTCACTTCGGTCTCAGGTATCGGATACCATTCACTTCGTGATAGGATGTGACACGATACCACATAATTATTTCCAAATTTACATGTAATTTGATAGTAAAACTAGACGGACTACTCACTTCTGTTTGTTTCTTTGTTCTAGATATCTGTGATCTGTAAATATGCCGGCAATAATTTCCTCTTCCGGCGAATGTCCCGATTCAGCTACGCAGTGAACCGCCGTCGATCGGAACCTCGGTTCCGGTGACGTAACTCGCACGCTGGCTGGCGAGGAACGCGATCACGTCTCCGAGTTCCGAGGGGTCGCCGATCCGACCGAGTGGGACGCCGTCCGCCCAGTCGTCCAACCCCGCTTCGTAGTCCTCGTACTCGCCGCGTTCGACGGCTGCTTCGACGAGCTCCTCGATTCGGGCAGTCTCGTGCGCACCGGGCAGGACGGCGTTGACCCGAACCTCCGGAGCGAACTCGCGCGCCTGGGTCTTGACGAGACCGATGACGGCCCGGCGGACCGAGTTCGACAGCACGAGGTCGTCGATGACTTCCCGTACCGAGCGAGACGTGATCGCGACGATCGAGCCGCCGCCGTCATCGCGGAGGTGCGGAAGTGCCGCCCGAGTTGTCCAGACGTAGCTCATTACCAGCAGGTCGTACGCCTCGTACCAGTCCCGCTCAGTCATCTCGGTGAACGCCCCGCTTGGCGGACCGCCGGCGCTGGTCACCACGTGATCCAGCCGGCCGAACTCCTCGACGGTCGCGTCGACGAACGCCTCGACTGCGTCGGGATCAGTGATGTCCGTCTGGACCGCCAGTACGTCACCGTCGCCGACTTCCTGTAGTTGCTCGCGTGCCCGCTCGACGTGCTCCTCGGTGGTCCCACATACGGCCACATCACAGCCTTCGCGAGCGAGCGCCTCGGCACTGGCGAGCCCGAGCCCGCTGGTAGCCGCTGTACAGAGCGCTGCGTTACCGTCGAGTTCCAGATCCATACCGGCACTTCGGACGGCAGGATAAAAAGATCAATCGTCGGACCGCTGGCGTCGAACTCGGACTGTCCCTTCGGCCCCGACGCTGACGAACAGGTCCGTCCGCACTTCTCGGCCGACGACGGCATCGCCGGCCGTCTCGTTTATTTTCGAGAGCAGTTCCGGCGCCGTGTGGGGCACCTTGACGTCCGCGTCGTCACAGGCGTCGAAAATCGTCGCCGGGACTTCATAGAGATCCGTCCCGGCCTCGATCTGGATCTGGACGGGTGACCGCAGCGCCGCGGCTACCGAGATGGTATCACGCGCCTTCCGGACGTTCTCGCGGGCACTGGATTCGATGCTGGCGACGTTTGCCCGCGACGTACCGAATCGATCCGCGATTGTCGATTGCGTGAGGCCGCGCTCGCGCAACGCCAGCACTTCGGCCTGTCGTCGCGTCAAGATCGACTCCTCGGGGTCGAAACCGGCTCGCTCCAGGATCGTGTCCGCATCGGTTTCAGTCACGGTTCGCCCTAGCTGCCCCAGAAGTTGTCCCGGCTCCCCAGGCGAGGCCCCTCATCATCCGTTTCGTTTGCGCTCGCCTCGGTATCGTCGCTCCCCTCAGCCGGAGACTCGGCGTCCTCGTCCATCGGCAGCCGTTCGACCTCTCTGGCTTTCGCGTGGTTGGAGTGGACGTTCGTGATCTTGACTCGGGCTCGGGCTTCTGGCAGAACACCGTCGATCAGCACGATGAATCCGTCCTCGGTGCGGCCCACGCCGGCACCGCTCTCGTGGATGTCCTCAACGTCGACGACGACCTCCTCACCGACAGTGACCGGTTTAGACTGGAGATCCTCTATCGGCTGGTTGTAGTGGTTACACCACTCGGCGCCGCCGCGGTCGCCGTAGTGTTGACACCCCATCCCGGAGATACGCTCGGTGAATTCGGGGCAATCGTCCGCGAGTGGACATTCCGGCATCGTACCTCCGCTTACTCAGGGCAGAAGTAAACGCTTGCGGCTTTATCGTGAGGTTATAGGTGAGGTTTTAGGTATCAACAGTTTCGTCCATCGGTATCTCAGAGAGAGAACGATCGCAACGTTATCCTACGGCCGGTCTGGTCGACGGACGCCCAACGGCCATCGAAGGACCACCCTCTATCGTGGTCCGCTCCGCGGTTGGCGTATGCCTCACGGACGAGTCGGGCGAGCCCCTCGGCCGCACGCTTCGATCCGAGGTCGACCTGCCAGACGTGCCCCGTTCGGTCCGGATCGTCGACGTGCCCGTAGACGACGATCCGATCGCCCTGCCACGAACGGAGTGGCGGGGTCCGATACGGTTCAGGGGGCGACGCCGGTCGAGATTCGACATCGTGGTCGACGGCACCGAGCACATACAGTTTCCCGTAGAGCGCTGCCGCCCCGATCCGGTTGGCGCCGATCCGAATCCACTCCTGGCCGGGATCGGGGACGGACACCGTCACCGGAGTCGTCGGTCCCTCGCGGTACCGATCCGGGAACATCGCATCGACTGTCGCTACTGGCGGTGACTCGTGGAGCGACCGGATAGCGTCCCATCCACCTCTCTCGGCGATTGCGGCGACGAACGCGTTACCGGTCACGTACGGCTGTCGGCGGAGCGCGACACTCGCTGGGCGATTCATCATCGACGCAGTCGAGAACGGGGCCTGGTTACACGACAAGTCTGACTTTGATTGGCACATCGCGCGGTAACGAGTCTCTACGTAGCTTGCCGTCCCTTCGATGACGTGTGTTCGTGCTTCTCGCCCGTCGTATGTCCGGTCCGGGAATGTCGGATCGAACCGATCGAACTGGACCACGTGCGTGAGCTCGTGAGCGACCACGGGCTCCATCGGATGCCACTCATCAAGCGGAGGGATATCTCCGTCCGCAAGTTCCAGCGCTTTCGAGCGAACAGCGTCTGGAGCAGGAAACACGATATTCCGTGGCGGATTGTACGATGCACTGTACTTGCTAATATCTTGCAGCACCTCTGGCTGCGCGGCGACGTGTATCGCCGCTCTAAACTCGCGTTCTATCTGGTCTGTGGGTCTCAAATCAATATCCGACGGACGGAAAAATGAGACTTTGACGGGACCAGACGGCGAGGACGGCAGGATGTCGAGTGCGTTCTGACCGCTCTTTCTGATTCGAGACCTGAACGGCTCTTCGATATCGTCGTCAAAGTCAAACAGCGGATCGTCGTCGAGCACGCTGAGTCCGATTGCTGATCCGATGACGGCACTGAGCCCAGCACCAACGCCAGCAAGGACCGTTCGTCGTGACGGAGACATATGAAATGGTACAACCAATCAATCTAAAAATGATTGACCTAGTGAGGAGATATATTACCAGTTGCTACACTTATTTTGATCAGGACACTCGTCACAGGATGGATCCCAGTCCGTGCACGTATTTGCACAGGTGCCACCGCTCTGTGAACGGATAACGTACGCGCCGAAGACACTATTGCAGTCTTTGCGACAGAGGTCTCCGGTACAGTTGCCCTGTATAGTAGCACCAGAATTCAGCGTCGGGTCGTTACTGTCGGCGTACATGCGGCCGTCGTCAGATTGTACAATCGCGTACGCGAACTCGACCTCCGGGAGCGCATACACGAACGCGTCGTCGCCGCGGGTCTTTCTAGCGCTGATGACTGCGGTCTTGCTGCCCGATCCTTCGTGAACGTCGCCTTCAACTGCAAGTTTGCTGGACTTGACGGTTTTCGCCTCTGCATCGAGGCCAGCCGCTGCTGGCTCATCGACGGGTTCGAACGCGTCGATACTCGGTGAATCGATCAGTCCTTCCGAAGCGAGTTCCTTCAGGAGTGGGTCTGCATACTTTTCGAATGCAGCAGCCGCCGACTCCGCGTCGTACTCCTGCGGGAGTTCCTGGCGCGCTTCGAGCCGCTGCTGTCGCAGTTCGAGCGATCCGGTCTGCCCGGCCGCTGCCGTCGAGAACGCGGTCGTACCGATCGCACCGGCCGATCCTTGTAGTATCGATCGTCGATAAACCGTGCTATCCTCGTCGCCCTGAATGTCTTGGGACATGACAGTCGGAAGTATTTGTATCTATCTATTAAATTTACCGTTTTGTTCCTTATATATTATATAGAATGTAGACACTATTGGACAACTTTTTATATTTATGTGAGAATAGAAATAGTAGATAAATGTCACAAGAGCCGACGACAGCGTATCCGACTGACCGCGCTGCTACCGACGACCGTCGAAACGTGCTTGGTTGGCGATCCACGTCGTGGTCTCGCCGGCGTGCGCTCGGAACGCTCGCTGCGGGACTTGGAATCGGCGTTGCTGGTTGTCTCGGAACGGACTCGACAGTCCACGACGAGCGAATCGACCGCCGGATCGACGGCGAGTGGCGGATGGAACACGGGACCAGAACCAACACACGTGCCTTCGAGGCGACTGGTCCCGGCTCGGAACCAGCAGTCGCCTGGCGGCAGTCTGTTTCTCCGGCGATAAGTGGGATGGCGGATCCGATCGTGACTGACGGACTTGTCTTCGAGCCTGCTCCAGCGGAAGACGACCGGGTGGCGATCGAGACGGCGACTGGTGAATGGAGTGCTGTCCCGAATATCGACTCGTCCCAGGAAGCCGTTATCGGTGCTGACGACGACGGGATATACGTCGTCAGGTACAGTCGCGGAGAAGATTTTACAGTGCGGGCGAACCGCACGGACGGCACGAATCAGCGGTGGGAACGCCAGGTCCAAGGATGGGGCCTTCCCAAGTGTTCGATCAGTAGTGATTCGCTCTGGCTATCCCTGACGGAGGGGGAGGGACCAGTACACTCGATCGCGACTGCCGGTGGAGAGAAACGATGGCAGATCGACGTCCCCCCGCAACTGACTGATAGCGTAGCGGTCGGAGAGGACATCGTCGCGGTCCCTGCAAGCCCGTACCTGTTCGTCTACGATCGATCGACACGTGAGCGGCGGTGGTACCGTGAATTCGAAGCAGACTTGACTACACAGCCTATCGTCACGTCGGCGGGCATCCTACAGGGGACCGAATCCGGGACGGTCCAGGTCTTCAACGACGGTACACAGACGGCAACGATCGATCCGTCCGGCGCCTCCGTTTGGGCACTTGCTGCCGTCGGCGAACGAGCGATCGTCGGGACCGACGACGGTGTGACGGTTGCGGACGCCACCACGGGCGAACAGGTCGCAACGATCGACGATCCGAGCAGCGGGTCGCAGGTGACCGTTGGCACCGATCGAATCTACGTCGCTGACAACGAGTCCGAAGCGTTGATCGCGATCGACAGAGTCGATTTCGAGGTGGTCTGGCGATTTTCTCTCCCGGAAACACCGCTCGGAGGGCCGGTTCTGATCGACGATACTGTCATCGTTCGGGCCGTCCCGACTGGCGAGGACGCGGATGGCAACAGTGAACTGTTAGCCCTTCAGTGACGATGCTCGACAAGCCGTCGACTTGTTCCGACCGGCAGATCGCTGAGGCCGAGGCCGCGATGCGATCGACTGAGCGACGATTGCTCGACTGCGTCGAACGTCTGCTCGCAGACATCCTTGCTGCCGACCAGCGAGCGACACTGTATGCGGCTGCCTTCGAAGGTAGCGAACCGTTTCCGAAACGCGTCGTTCGACCGAAAGTCGAAATCGCGTATCTCGTCGAACGCCTCGCCGACGCACACGGACTCACCAATACCGAAGTCGACACCCTACTGGAGGCCACCACAGGTATCGTCGAATACTATGATATGCTCGACGATATCGTCGACGGCGACGTGCCGAACGACCGCGTGCCGGAGGCCGTTGTGCTCGCACAGACGCTCATGCCGCTGTTCGTCCGTCGCCTCGCGGCCCTCGGGGCCGATTCAGCCGATGCCTGGTCGGGTCGAGCCAGTGTACTTCTAGAAGCGCCGTATCTCGAACAGCGGGCGGACCCGTCGCTCGATGCCTATCGCGCAATCGTCGATCGACAGTCGAAACTGTTCGGGTTCGTGACCTGCTTGCCCGGGGTCGTCGCTGACGCCGATTCCGATGCAGTCGATGCAGCGGCGACGGTCGGTGAACGGTATTACATCTACGAACAGTATCTCCTCGACAGGGAACAGGTCGAGGAGTCCTCGCCGTGGAATCTCTGGTCGCTTGCCTCGCAATCGACGGCACTCGACGAGTTGCAGGCCGCACAGGACCGAGCCGTGGCTGCCATCGAAGTTCTCCTTCCAGAGGATGCCAGGCTGGTCGAACCGCTGATCGCACACGACCTCGATGCCTGGAACGGACAGCGTCGGGCGACGTGCGGAGAGGACTGATAGCGACCATAGCCATACTTCCGGCTGTAACTTCGTAAAGATATTTGCAACCCCAAAGTGGTGAAATCCCAGTCTGTTACAGCCGGTGGATCGACCGGACCGACAGCGACGTTACTCGTCGATGCGCCAGACGCCCGGTTCGACGAACGATTCGCTGACCCGGTCGCGGTTGCGATCGGCGAGCGACGCCCAGGCTTCGAGTCCGGTGTCGATCTCACCTTCGTCGAATCCGAGAACGTCACCCAGCGCCCGGAGTTCCCGGGGCGCACGTAGCTGGAGGTGGCTCCGCGGGTCGGTGCTGACGACGAACGGCGCGTCGGCGTCAGCAAGTAGTTCCCGGAGCTTCCGGAGGTCCCGTAATGCCTGGACTCGCTCCCCGCCGTCGGCGCGAAGGACGCGCCGTAGCGACAGCTCGACGTGGACGCCGTTGCGGGCGGCAGCCTTAGCGAGCACGTGATTGAAGTCGCCCTCGCCGACCATCGGGTGCGCGAGGACGTCTACCGCTGGCTGCT
>JAZKRQ010000085.1:0-11559 GCA_036628575.1 Halapricum sp. | reverse complement strand
CGAGATCACAAACGTCTTTATTACAACCGTTCTGTTAGCTCGCGAAAGGCCCGGTAGGCATCGACCGTGATCGGACGACCGTGCCCCATCCCGAGGACGTCGAACTCGGGCGCACGTGAGCCGAAGTCGACGACGCTCTCCCGGAGGCCAGCCATGTCGTAGCTGTCGAACCACGCTGGCGTGGTGAGCCGCCCCCCGTCCTCCCAGACGAGGTCGCCGACGAACGCCGCGCCGCTGTCGTGGACATACGCCACGTGTCCGGGGTTGTGCCCCGGTGTGTGGTAGGCCGTGAACGCCCCGACTCGCTCACCGTCGTCGACGGGTCGGACGTCCACCCCGTCCGGCAGGGGAAACAGTGGCCGGACAAGTCGATGGAAAATCCCCTTGTGGTGGACCAGCGGCGGATCATAGCCGCCGGTATAGAGGTCGTAGTCGGCCCGCCCGATGTAGATCGGGCCGTCGAAGGCAGCCGGCAGGTGCCGCAATCCGGTCGTGTGATCCAGATCGTAGTGAGTCAACAGGACGCGATCGACATCGGCAGGCTCGTAGCCCGCCGCGGCGAGTTCGGAGCCGAGCGATGGTCGGTTGTACCATAGACCCGTGTCGATAAGCGTCACCGTCCCGTCATCGACCAGGAAGCAGTTCGTATCGAACGGTCGAAAGAGTCCGAGGTTCAGCAGCCACACACCCGGCGAAAGTTCCTCGGCCATACGACTTCTAACCGGTCAGCGGTGAAATATCACACGGCGCTCAGACAGCGAGAGCGCGGCTACTGTCGGAAGCTATCGGCGAGCAAATCCTCGCGTCGCTGTCCGAAGACGTGGGTGTCGCCCCCGACCACGTCGACGGTCACCTGCGCGGGACCGAACAATTCAGTCGGGAGTTCGGTGAACTCCCAGTCGACCGTCTCGAAAATCGCTTCGAATGGTTCGCCGTATTGCTCGGCCGCAGTCGAGACGACTTCGTCGAAGCGGTCGAACGACTCCTCGACGACGAGGTGGACCTGCCCGCCGTAGCTCAGGGCATCGGTCGTCCGAGCCATCGCTGACGCCTCGTCGCCAGCGACGGGCGCTACCGGTGCCGAAGCCGACGCGGAGAGGACGTCCAGCGGATCGTACCCCAGCTCGGACAGCCGGAAGACGGCGAGTTCGGCTGCCCGGGCCGCAGCGGTAACGCTGCCGGTGACGCTCGCGCTCGCGTACGCCGGCAAGAAGACGCCGCTCCCGGGAACGCCAGCCCGATCGGCGACCGCAGTGACGACCGACTCGTCGGGGAGTTGGTCCGATTCGACCGCTAGCACGGCAAACTCGAAGTCGTCCTGGAAGCCCAACCGTGCGAACTCCTCTTCTTCGGCGACCAGCGCGCGAGCGGGGCCGCTTCCCAGTCCTTCGAAGCTGTCAGTGCTGATCTCCCAACCCGCTTTCTGTGCGCCCAGCAGCGCCAGTCCGGGATAGTCGGTAGAGATTTCGACGTGTGTCCGGGGCACGCCTTCGATCTCTCGCATGTCCGTGTCGAGCGTCGCCAATCCGGCCGTCTGAATCTCCGCGAGCATCAGCCCGGACTCGATTCCGCCGGGTACGTGGACGCCGAAGTCAAGCACCGTCGCCTCCGAGCTGAGTTGTTGGACGGCAATCGCGAGTTCGTCGGCGAAGTCGATCGCCTCGTCGACGAGTTCGGTCGCCATCCGATTGAGTGGATCCATACCCGTGTGCTGGCCCGGGACGGGTTTACCGCTTGTCCTCTGTCTCGCCCCGGGGGTACGGGAACCAGTGATCAGTACCGGCCGCGACGGCATCGCTCAACGGCCGACGGTAGATCCCGTCCACCCTTCCCATTCCCCGTCCAACCGCACCGTCTGTTTCTCGATCGAAACGGTGGTCCCGGACCAGCCAGACACTGTCCGTGGCCTACCATTGTCGTATGTCGTCGTCCCGTTCCACCGATCCGTCACCGTGGTTTCGATCGGTTGCGTATCTGTCTCTCCCTTGGTATCGGCCCTGGAATTGGTTTCAGCGTCCGATTGCGATGGCGAACCCCCAGACGGACTCTCGACGACCCCCTCGGTCTCCAAAAGCGTCCGGAGATCGGGCTCAGACCACGACCCGAGGTCTTCGCCGAGTCGGGGTATAACGTCGCCGTCACCGACCGTAACCACACGAGCTTTGCCGGCGTCGATCGAGTGAGCGGTCGTCCGTAGTTTCTCGACGTGGGCCGCTGTCACGTCAATGGGGCCTGCGACCCAAATCAGTTCGAGCGCGGACGTGAGATCAGTATCCGTGTCTCGGGTGTGTTTGGCGAGGACGAACTCGTGACCTCCGCGCGAGAGTCGCTTCGTCGCACATCCCTGCCGTGATCGCAACTCGGCTACGAGATCCGCTATCGCCCCGTTGGATAAGTCGCCGAATGGCTCTGACTGTGTCATTATCTCCCCTCAGTCCCGAGCTGCGTTTCGAGGACGCGTGCGCTGTTCGCCTGGGCGAGCGTGTCGATGTCCCCAACGAACGAGTCGAAATCGGCTTCGAGTTGCTCGTCGTCGAAGTACCGCGACGACCGGACCCCGACCGTTACGAGCAGCTCGGTCGATGTTTCCGGCGAGGAGACTGTCGGATCCAGCTTGAGACTGTCCAGATCACCTAACCCCTCGCCGTAGAGACTGGCCGTCGGCGTGTGAATCGTCCCTTCGACGAGACAATAGAGCTTTGCCCAGTTTCGCGTCCGGGTGATGTAGCTGTAAAGCAGTCCGATGGCACCGATCGTGGCCATTATCACGGCCGCGGCAGCCGTTCCAGCACCGGGAGCGCTCACGACGAGCGCGACGCCGACCAGGATCAGGATCATGCTCGCTGCGGTCACGTTCACCACGTCGGCGAGCGGCGAGTCCTCCGAGAACGGCGATATCGGCGGTGCAATGGGCCGTTTCCGGGCGACGAACCCTCCCTCCGAGAGGAAGATGTTCTCGTCGAACTGGGCGGACGTCCCGGCCCGGCTTGGGGAGGCGGAATCTGTCATCACATAGCCCAGATCCTCCGCGGCCTGTCGCAGGTGGACGTGAAAGGAGTGAACCTCGAACAGGTCTGGGATCCGGACAGAGACGCGATGGGTGTAGTCGTTCTGGATTTCCTCCTCGTGCGAACGGGACGTCAAGAAGATATAGACACCGAACAGCGCGATCACGATCGCGGCGGCCGTGACGAGGAGGCTTTCGCGACCGAGAAACAACGTGATGACGGCCGCGACCGCGCCGGCCGTTGCGAGACTCACACCGATTGAGCGGCGGAACACGAGGAAGTTAATCCGCTTCCAGTTGGTCGCCGCGATGATGTCCTCACGGGAGATGGGTTTGGTTTGACGCCTCGCCACGACGCCGCTGCTACTGGACGTGCCATCGAGGACCGTTACACCGCTGACGAGATCGTAGTCCCGTACGAGGAGCAGGCCGCCGATTACGAACCAGACCCACCAGAAGTCCGTGAGAAAATTCAGTGCGGACGCGAACGGCCCGACCGTGGACCCGGGCCCGAACGACGGGTCCGTGGTGAGCGTATCGCGAAACGCGAAGAGCAACACTGCCACGGCGGTAACGGCCCAACCACGTTTGGAAGCGACCATGTGTGGATCGACATCACACTGTCCGTTGCGTCGTGGCATAAAACTGGGGACGCGATCCCGTCGTCGTGGACGTGATCGCAGCCGGTAATATCAGAGGGGTTCGCGTCGCCGATCGGCGGAATTCTCACTCCGAGCGGACGGCCGTATCGAGGTTCCCGGGCGAAACCGATGGACTTTGACGCGAATCCCTATCACTCCCGACCGCCTTTGGCCTCCCGGCCCAGATGTTCCTCGACGGCTTCGACCTTCTCGCTGGCCTCTTGTTCGACTGTCCGCTTGTCGTCGATTTTCAGGAAGGTCTCGACGCGGTCGGCGTCGACCGCCCGGTGGGCAGCCTCCGCAGCCGCGAACAGCTCGCTCGTGTCGTCGGTCTCGATGATCGTCCCCATCGGGGTGGTTTCGTAGCTCACGTCGAAGTCGTCCAGCGCGTCGACGGCCTTGGCGACCTCACCGGACATGCTCTCTTCGATGACGGGCGCGACGCTCAGAAACGCGATCAGTGTCATACCCGACATTTCGTTCCCGGCCCTGCTAAAGGTTCAGTTTTTGAACCCGTTACTCCCAGGGTGATTCTCGGGTGGTGACCGCCGGATTCGTGACTTTTCCGCTGAGGGTCTCGATCAGGTCGGCCATCGGCTCCTGGCTCCCGACGAAAAGTGGCGTCCGCTGGTGGAGACGCTCCGGCTCCGTGTCGAGAATCGAGCCGTTCCCGTCGGAGGACACCCCACCCGCTTGCTCGACAATGTACGCGATCGGATTGGCCTCGAACTGCAGGCGGAGTTTGCCCGAGGGCCGAGTCTCCAGGGCCGGATACGCGAAGACGCCACCGTGGCTCACCACCTGATTGACGTCGGCTACCAGCGCCCCGCCATAGCGGCGTTTCAGCCGCCGCTGGACTGACATCGCGTACCGGCGGAACGCACCCGACCACGCGGGTACGGGTCCGCCGAACCCGTAAACGTGACCTTCTTCCGGGACCGATACCGACGCCGTCAAAACCTCTCGCCCCCCGTCGGTCATAAGGTACTCCGAGACGCCGCCCTCGGTGGCGACAATCGCCGTCGTGACCGGGCCGTAGAGAACGTACATAGCCCCCACGAGGTCCCGACCTCTCGCCGGGAGGTCGCCGTCGTAGACGCCGACGATTGTCCCGACACCGTTGTTCGACCCGAGGTTGCTCGACCCGTCGAGAGGGTCGACCGTTACAGACAACCCCGACCCGAACTCGACCGCATCGCCACGTTCCTCGCTGGCGTAAGTACCGACACAACCCATATCGCGGAACCGTGATTCGAGCAGTTCGTCGGCGTAAACGTCCGCCGCGAGCATCTCCTCACCACTGGGATTCTGTTCACCCTCGTAGCTACGATGAGTTTCGAACGCCGTTCGCAGTTTGGGGACGGCCTCGGCAACCGTCTCCACGATCGTAGTAATACAGGCCGGTTCGTCCGCCGTTTCGGGTTCGTTCGACCGCGGGCTGGAATCGCCCATTTCAGGTGGCGATCCTCAGACGAAACATAATACTCTTCTGTTTTATGCATTTAATCCTATTACTAAATTATATACCCCTAGAGTACCTGTTATTGTGATAATACTCTCATCTCCTGACGAAGAATTACGTCACACCTAGGGTTTAGGTCCCGGGGCCGGAGGACCGCCACCGGGCTGGGCAAGAAGACCGGCCAGGGATTCTACGAGTACGAGTAATGGAGATCCCACTGCAGTGGGGCACAAACAGTAAAGCCGTGCCGCTCTGAAACGCCCCGCATGGACTTCGACCCAACCGCCGAACAGCGCCAGATCCGGGACATGGTCTCGGAGTTCGTCGACGAGGAAGTCGTTCCCCGAGCGGGCGATATCGACGAGACAGACGAGTTCCCTGAGGACCTGATCGATCAAATGGCCGAGCTCGGACTGATGGGAATGCCTATCCCCGAGGAGTACGGCGGGGCCGGCCTGGACTACCACGCTTACGCAATGGCTCTCGAAGAGATCTCTCGAGGTAGCGGCGGTCTCGGGACGATCGTCGCCGCACACATCTCGCTGGCCTGCAACATGATTTACGAGTTCGGCGACGAATCCCAGAAAAAGGAGTATCTCACGCCGCTTGCAGATGGGAGTGAAATCGGCGCGTTCGCTCTCTCGGAAGCCGGTGCGGGTAGTGACGTCCCGGCCATGGAAACGTCGGCGGTGCGTGATGGCGACGGATACGTCGTCAACGGTGGCAAGCTGTGGATTTCAAACGGGTCGGTCGCCGATACGGTCGTGCTGTTCGCCAAGACCGATCTCGACGGCGGAAACGAGGGAATCTCGTCGTTCATCGTCCGGCCGGCGGAGGACGACGGGTTCCACGTCGAGGGGACCGAACACAAACTCGGCGACAAGGGCTGTCCCACGGCAGAGTTGCGATTCGACGATATGCGCATCCCAGAAGATCGCCGCCTCGGCGAGGAAGGCCGCGGGTTCGTCCACGCCCTGAAGACGCTTAACGGCGGACGGATCACCATCGCCGCCCGCGGGGTCGGAATCGCCCAGGCAGCGCTGGACGAAGCCCTCGAATACGCCCAGGACCGCGAGCAGTTCGGCCGGCCAATCGGGGACTTCCAGGCGATCCAGCACAAACTCGCGGACATGGACACCAAGATCCAGGCCGCCCGCCTGCTCATGCACCAGGCCGCGGACAAGAAGATCCGAGGTGAGAAATTCATCAAAGAAGCCGCCCAGGCTAAGCTCTACGCCTCCGAGATCGCCAGAGAGGTCGCTAACGAGGGAATCCAGATCCACGGCGGCTATGGCTACACGAAAGACTTCCCAATGGAGCGGTTCTACCGTGATGCCAAGCTCAACGAGATCTATGAGGGGACTAGCGAAGTCCTACGAAACACGATCGCCGACCAGTTGCTGTCGTAGGGTGCCAGGGAATATAACTCCACGCGGTGTCTATCGATACGACATGGTCGAGACGATCACCGCTTCCCAACTCCGGGACCGGATCGACGCGGGTGCGTCCTTCGAACTACTCGACACTCGCCCCGAGGAGAGTTACGAATCCTGGCACATCCGGGATGCGATCCAGTACACCTACAAGCCTGATTTCGATTTCGATCCCGAAGAGTTCCGATCCCGGACGGGACTGACACCAGAGGACGAGATCGTTACCATCTGTGCGAAGGGGATTTCTTCCTACGACATCGCCCAGCGACTGGCCGAGAGCGGCTACGAGAACGTCACTGTCGTCGAAGACGGCATGGAAGGGTGGAGCGAGGTATACGACGTCGTCGAGATTCCGACCGACAGCGACGTCGAGATCGTCCAGTTCCAGCGCCGCGCGAAGGGCTGTCTGAGCTATCTGATCGGCGACCCGGCCGCGAGCGTCGCGGCCGTCATCGATCCGACGCGACACGTCGAGAAATTCGCCGCAGCCGCGTCCGACCGGGATTACTCGATCGAGTTCGTCTTCGATACGCACGTCCACGCCGACCACGTCTCTGGCGGGCGAAAACTCGCCGAACACGTCGGTGCGACCTACTATCTAGGCGCCGACGCAGCCGAGAGGGGCGTCACATACGACTACCGGCCCCTGGAGCGAAACGAGGTCGTCACCGTCGGCGATCACGAGATCAAAGCCGTCCCGTCGCCGGGCCACACCTCAGAGATCGTGAGCTATCTCGTCGGCGGCGAGGCCCTCCTGACCGGCGACACGCTGTTCGTCGACTCGGTCGGTCGGACGGAACTGCAGTTCGGCGAAGGTGAGGCCGATGCGGGAGCAGACCTGTTGTACGAGACGCTCCACCGGACGATACTGGCCGAACCAGAGTCGATCACGGTCCTGCCCGGGCACTTTTCGATCGGGGCCGACGGGGCGACCGACGTGACGCCGGGCGAACCCGTCTCGACCACAATCGGCGAGGCACGGACCGAACTCGATCTCCTGAGCGTCGATCGGGAGACGTTCGTGAGTCGCCTCACCGCCTCTTTGCCCGAGAAGCCGCCGAACTACGGGCGGATCATCGACATCAACGCCGGTCGGGATGCGCCCGACGGCGAGGAAGAGACGACTGAACTGGAACTCGGGCCGAACAACTGCGCGGCGACCGGTGACTGACCACTCTCACACGGATCCGTCGGCGCTCGCCCCGACTTCTTCGTCCAGCCACTCGGCGTACGCCCGGACGTGTTCGGCCCCGGGATCGGTGAGTTCGTAGACGTCGCTCAGCCCCTCGGTCCGAGACGTGACGTGGCCCAGTCGTTCCAGCGCTTCGAGGGCGCCGTAGAACTGCTTGGGATCGATCCGGTCGTTGTACCGCCGTTCGAGAGCGGTCTTGAGTTTTTGCGCCGGCAGGCCATCCGTGCCATACAGGAGCACGCAGATGTCCCGGCGGCGGCCGCTCTGAAGCCACTTCATGTCCACTCACTGGGCCAGGTCGCCCAATTCGGTTGCGTTTTTGGCCGGCCGGATGGCCACTATTACTTACCAGCGCTTCGAGGGAGAGCGTATGGCAAAGACGGTACTGATCACGGGGTCGTCTGCCGGCATCGGACGCGCGACCGCCGAGGTCTTTCTCGAGGACGAGTGGACGGTGTACGCGACGGCCCGCGACGAAGACGACGTGGCCGATCTGGGAGAAAACGGCTGTGAGACGGCCGAACTGGACGTGACAAATGCCCAGGACGTCAAGCGCGTCGTCAATCGGATCATCGAGGAAGAAGGACGAATCGACTGTCTGGTCAACAATGCCGGGACGGCACAGTTCGGACCGATCGAAGACGTACCGACCGACGCACTCGACGAGCAGTTCGACGTCAACGTCTACGGTCCACACCGGTTGATCCGGGCAGTGCTGCCGCACATGCGTGACCGGGAAGAGGGGCGAATAATCAACGTCTCTAGCGTGACCGGGTTCCTGGCGACACCCGGCGAAGGGGTCTACAGTGCCTCGAAGTTCGCCCTGGAGGGCATGAGCGACGCGCTCCGGAACGAGGTCGACCAGTACGGGATCGACGTGGTGGTCGTCGAACCCGGTCCTGTCGCGACGAATTTCGAGGACCGAACCGAGGCCTCCCGGGAACGACTGGAACGCTCGGGGGCCTACGAGCACATCTACGAGGTGCAGGACGACCGGGCGTCGATCGAGGCCAGCAAGACCTTCGGGATGCCTCCATTGGCGGTCGCGACGACGATCAAGGACGCCGCGACCACGACCGATCCTGACCCGCGGTATCCGGTGGGTCGCATCGCGAAAGCCGCAACGCTGGCACGACACCTCCCCGATCGGTGGCGCGACCGCGTGTGGTCGCTCCTCCGCCGAGTGACCTCCCTGCGATGATCCGCGACCGCGAGTCACTTGCCGAAACGCCCGCTCACGACCTCGCGCTATCCTGTGTCGAGGAAGGGATCCGCGCGGCTCAACCGGATCGGGTCGTCGCCGAGGGGGTGGGCGTCGAGGACGGCGTGCTCCGCGTCGGTGAGGGGCGATACGATCTCACCGAATACGACGAGATCGTCTTGCTCGGCGGCGGCAAGGCGGCCGATGTCGTCGCGCGGGCGCTTGAGGACGTGCTCGACGATCGACTGGACCGCGGGCTGGTCGTGACCAGCGACCCCGTTGAGACCGATGCCATCGAGGTCATCGAGGGATCCCATCCGGTCCCGGATGAACGTGCCCGAGAGGGTGCCCGGGAGATCCTCGAACAGGCACGCGAACACGACGAGCGCGTCCTCTTGCTCGTCCCGATTACCGGCGGCGGGAGCGCCCTGTTGCCGCTACCCGCGGGCGATGTTCGCCTCAGCGATCTCCAGGCGATCACCGAGGCGCTCGTCGAGAGCGGCGCGGCCATCGAGGAGATCAACGCCGTCCGCAAGCACCTCTCTGCGATCAAGGGCGGCGGACTGGCCCGAGCAGCCGCGCCTGCAACAGTCGTCGGACTGGTCTTCTCAGACGTCGTCGGCGACGATCCGGGTATCGTCGCCTCAGGCCCGACCGCGCCGGACGCAACGACTTACGAGGACGCCCTGGACGTGCTCGACCACCACGACGTGGATGCGCCGACGGCCGTCCGCGAGCACCTTGAAGCCGGTAAATCCGGGGAGGTCGCAGAGACACCCGCCGACGAACTCCCGCACGTCAGAAACCACGTCCTCGCGACGGCCTGGACAGCTATCGAAGCAGCCAGAGAAGTCGTCGCGGGGTCCGACTACGAACCACTCGTACTCTCCTCGCGGATCAGGGGGGAAGCGACCGAGGCCGCGTTGAGCCAGGTCGCCGTCGCCGAGGAGTGTCTCGCCACCGGCGAGCCAGTCGAGCCCCCCGCGGTCCTGCTTTCCGGTGGCGAGGTTACCGTGACCGTCCTCGGAAACGGCGACGGCGGTCCGAATCTCGAGTTCGCTCTCAGAGCTGGGATCGAGGCAACCGACGACCTCGTGTGTTCGAGCGTCGATACCGACGGCTCGGACGGCGGGACCGACGCCGCCGGAGCCATCGTGGACGGCGAAACAGTCGACGACCCGATGGCAGCCCGGCGAGCGCTCGTCGAGAACGACGCCGAACCGTTTCTGGACGCGCGTGACGCCCTGATCGAGACCGGAGCGACTGGGACGAACGTCAACGACCTGCGGGCACTCGTGGTTGGCCGTCCGGAAGACTAGTCGAGACAGGCCGCGACGGCCTTCAGCAGGTTCTCGCCGCGGACCTCGTCGGCAAACAGCGGGACGCGCTTGACGTCGTGGCCCCGGAAGATGTCCTGAGAGCGCTGAAGCGCCGTCTGCTGGACCTCCCAGCGACGCTGACAGAACTCACAGTGATCGAGGTTCGGTGCGACGAACCAGTCGGCATCGATCCCGGCCACGTCAGTCAGATCTTCCATGACTCGATTGACCACGATGGTCCCCACGGGAATGCCGAACTCATCTAGCTGTGTGAGCAACCGCTCGGACTCCATGACGCTCAACTCCTCGGGGACGAGGACGACCCGGAAGTCGGTCTTCCGGGGGTCCTGCAGCACCGCTCGAAGCCGCTCGATACGCTGGCTGAGCTCCCGCAGGTCGGAGATTCCCTCTTCGACGTCTTCGTCGTCGCTGCCGAACATTCCCGTGACGGACTCCATCACCCCGCTCATCCGCTCGCGAAAGGCCACGAGACGGCCGATCATCGTCTCCATTACGTCCGGCAGTTCCAGCAACCGGAGCGTGTGCCCGGTCGGTGCGGTGTCGACGACGACCCGGTCGAACCGCTCGTCGTCGAGATACTGCAGGAGCAGGCGCATCGCCGCGGCCTCGTCGGTGCCCGGCATTGCCGCGCCAAAGGGATCAGCCATGTCGTCGCCGAGCAGTTCGGTCAGCGGCCCGAGACTGTCCTCGACCCCGAGCGGATTGTCACCGAAGGCGTTCTCGGGATCGATCTCGACAGCGTACAGTGGCACGTCCTCGCGGATCTGTGCCGGCTGGCTGGGAATATCCGTTTCGAGAGTGTCCGACAGAGAGTGTGCCGGATCCGTCGAGACGATCAGCGTGGACGTGCCGTCGCGGGCGCTGGCCAGGCCGGTCGCTGCGGCCATGGTCGTCTTGCCCACGCCACCCTTGCCGCCGTAGAGAACGTAGTCCGGGGCCTCAACGCCCGTCGGTACGGCGTCGTCGGCGATCTCCTCGACGGGTTCGACGTCGATGTCAGTCATATGCCCGGCTACCCGGGCGATACTTGTGTACTCGTCGGTCCGACAGCGAAAACCCTAGCTCCGCGACGACCGCGCCTCGCGGACGTCCGCGCCGTCCCTGAGTTTGTCCTCACAGTACGGACACACGCGCGGTCCCTGGGCCGCGGTCTCCTCAGGTGTGAAAACCCGGACGTACGACTCCGTGACGAACGCTCCGCAGTTCTGGCAGGTGGGCATCTCTTAAACAACTCTCAGACTAGGGTATATGTTTTCCGCTGATGAGAAACCATTTACAGAACG
>JAZKRQ010000084.1:0-11909 GCA_036628575.1 Halapricum sp. | reverse complement strand
CATCTCGTTGTTTCATAGTGATTACTGTAACGATTTACCGGTGCGACCGCACGACGCCGTGCGGTCGACCCGGAACAGACTTACAGTAATCACTATCAGTGTTCGCCATTGCCGGAGCGATGGACCACCCGGAGCTCGTCGTTCCGGGACTGCTCGGCGTGATCGTGTTCGTGGATGTGCTCGACCGGGATATCTCGGTGGGCTCGGTCGGGACGGGAGTGCTCGCTATATTCACGCTGGTGGCGGCCGTGATGAGTATGTACACGCTGTATACTGGCTCCGGAGGTGGTGTCTTCTTCGGGGGGACGGTCTCGCTCATGCTCGGAGTTGCGCTGGCCGTCACGACAGTCGCCGTGGACGTGATTCGGCTCGGTCTGCGCCAGGGAATATTCGAAGCGGAGCATTATCTGCCTGTCATAACTCGTGGCGGAGTCGAGAGCCGATCGAACGTGCGGCCACACCGATCCGAAGTGACCTACGTGAACGCCACTCACTGCGACCGCGTTTGGAAAGTCTTAATACTAGGACCCCGGTACGGATGAGTGCAGCAAGCCCGGATGGTGTAGTGGCCCATCATACGACCCTGTCACGGTCGTGACGCGGGTTCAAATCCCGCTCCGGGCGCTTCTTCAAAATCAAATCACGTAGCGGCGCGTTTCATCGCGCCGCATCCTGATGTTGCTGTGTGCCTCAAAGGGATTTGAACCCTGGAAGACGCAGCGCGAACGCAGTGGGCGACCGTCTTCATCCGGTTCAAATCCCGCTCCGGGCGCTTTCTGACGTGAACAACTCCGTGACAACGCTAGCGTGTACTCCTCATCGGCGATGAGAGTCCTCGCCTTTTCGATCCGCCGTGGCGGAAGGTTGGTAACAGACGCGAAAAACTGTCCGTGTGTTCGTTACTCCTCGAAGACGAACGTACCGTCTTCCTGGACGGTTTCGCCGTCGACCTCGATCCGGGAGTCCTCGCCCATGTCGACGATCATATCCATGTGTATCGCCGAATCGTTTCGCTCGCGGTCCTCACCGACCGTCTCGTGGTACGCACGGCCCAACGCCAGGTGGATCGTATCGCCCATCTTCTCGTCGAACAGCATGTTGCGAGTAAACCGATCTATGTCGCGGTTCATCCCGATCCCGAGTTCGCCCAGTCGTCGTGACCCCTCATCAGTATTCAGGGCCGCAGTCAGCACGTCCTCGTTCTTTTCGGCGCTATGCTCGACGACTTCGCCATCTTCGAAGACGAGTCGGACGCCTTCGACTTCACGACCCTGCGCGATCAGGGGCTTGTCGAACAGGACCTCGCCCTCGACCGAGTCGAGGACGGGCGCGGTGAACACCTCGCCGCCGGGGACGTTCTCGCCGACGTGGTCGTTGACCGCGATCATGCCATCGATAGACATGGTGAGGTCGGTCGTCTCGCCAGAGACGATCCGAACCTCACTGCCAGAGTCGAGGATCTCGACCATGTTCTCCTGGAACTCGCGCTGGGCGTCCCAGTCCTTGTTGATCGCGTCGTAGACGAAGTCGGCGTAGGCGGGCGTACTCATCTCGGCGGCCTGGGCGTTACCAGGCGCTGGATGCTGGGTGGCCGTCCATCGCCTGTCGGTAATCGCCTCGCCGAATGGTTTCATCACCGCCGCGTACGCGGCGTTTTTCTCCGGCGGGACGTCGCCAGTCTCGTTGGTGTTGGCGTCCGCCTTGACGTTGATTGCCACGTCGATGTGCTCGACGAGACCCATCAGTGACGACGGTGGTTCCTCGTAGTCCGCTGGATCCATCGCACGCATGAACGCCCGCCGTGCACGGCCGTTCTGCGAGAGGGTAATAGACCGTGCGCCTCGCTCGCCGATCAGTTCATTCATCGCGACGACGAGGTCCTGGGCTTCTGCCGGAGCCATAATCAACACCTCGTCGCCATCCTCGATCTCGACGGCCTGATCGACAATGATGCGTGCGTGTTCCTCGACGCGGGGATCCATAGATGACCCTGATTTGTCAGGCGAATATTATAACCGTTGTGTATCCTCTTCACCCGTCGGTGTCGTCTGCACCGTCAAGTGCGACGACCGGCCCCTCGCAGTCGGGACACTGCTCGTAGTCAGTGAAAAACTCCTCCCCGCAATCGGTACAGGCGTGGCTAGGCTCGGCGGCCGAATCGGTCGCGTCCTGTTTGAACTTCTCGACCTTTCGGCCGAGGTTCTCGAAGAGACCCATCGAGGGTGTAGAGGCTCTCCAGCGGCAAAAGAGTGCGGGACGGTCGCTGTCAGTGTTCGTCTCGAAGGTCGTAATAGGTCGTCAGCAGTTCGTCAACGCCGGTCTCGGGGAAGGCGTCGGAGACGAGTCCGAGCAGGACCGCCAGCCCCAGCAGTTGACGTTTCGTCGCGTCGGCGTCAGCCGGATCGATAGCGGCCCCGCTCGCGGGTTCGACGTCAATATCGAGCGTCTCCCGGAGATCCAGGTCGACGCCGGCGAGATGGGCGAAGTCACCGACTGCGGCCCCGAGTTCGCGCTCGAACCGGTCGTGATACGTGGAGTCCTCGTCGAAAGTCCGCGCGCCGTTGCGCACGCCATCGAGATACTGGACGATAGGGGGATCGAAAAAGCCGTCACGGTCCTCCCGGTCGGTCTGGCGCTCGCCACACCGTGGACAGTACCGGTCCCCTTCCGACACCGGTCCGCTACAGTACGGGCACTCGGCCATATCCACCTTTGCATCGCGGGCCGTCAAGAGGATTGTGCCAACGGTGGCAGCCGATCAGTACTTCCGCTGTTGGCGTCCAGTGCAGAACGAGTGTCTCCCGATAGTATCAGCCAGCGCGCCCAACAGCGAATCCCGCCACACCGATCGCGGCGACGACGAATCCGACCAGGACGGCGATCGCGATCCAGAACTCGCCGGCCGTTCCCTGATCGAGGACGACGTAGTCCATCGCCTCGATCAGGTATGTGATCGGCATAGCACGAGCCGGATATTCGAGGTACGTCGGCAACTCATCGACGGACATGAACGTCCCCCCGAGGATGACCTGTGGCGTGATGACTACCGGGATGAACTGGATCGCCTGAAACTCGTTCTCGGCGAACAGTGAGAGGACGATCCCGATGCCGAGTGCCGTGAACGCCCCCAGTAGCTCGATCACGACGAACAGGGTGACTCCGTTGGCGAAGGTCACCTCGAGGAAGGCCACCGCCGCCAGGAGTAACACGAGCGACTGGATCGTCGCGAGGACGCCGTACCCCAGGATGTACCCGAGGACGAGCCCCGTTCGGGATATCGGTGCCACCAGGACGCGCTCAAGCGTCCCCGCCGTGCGCTCCCGGAGGAAGCCGATAGCGGTGAGGATGTAGGTCAGGAAGAACACGAACACCCCGAGCAGGATCGGCGCGACCGGTTCCGGTCGGGCGAAGACCTCGCTCAACAGAAAGATGAGAAAGGCGGGGACGACGATCACTAGCGCCAGCGTCCGGCGGTCGCCTCGCAGCGAGCGGAGTATGCGTCGGGCGACGGTGACCGTGCCGTTCATCCCGACCCCTCCGTGTTCTCGCCGCGGCGTTCCTCCAGCATCGCGAGAAACGCCCCCTCCATGGTCTCAGCGCCCGTCCGGTCGAGGAACTGCTCTGGTGCGTCGAATGCCAAGACCTCACCCTCCCGGAGGAAGAGCACCCGATCGCAGTTGGTGACTTCGCCCAGGTAGTGCGTCGAGACCAGGATGAGTCCCCCCTCGGAGCGGCGCTGGCGGAACGCCTCCCACATGCTCGCCCGGAGTTCGGGATCAAGTCCGACCGTCGGCTCGTCGAGGAAGAGCACGTTCGGATCGTGGACAAGCGCGCAGGCGAGACTCGTCCGGCGGATCATCCCCCCAGATAGCTCCGCGATGCGGGCGTCCGCCCGCTCCTGCAGATCGACGAACCCGAGCGCGCGCTCGACGGCTGCCCCGGGATCCGCGACATCGTATAGCCGGGCGAAGAACGCGACGTTCTCCCGAACGGTCAGATCGCGATACACCGCCTCGTGCTGTGGCATGTACCCGATCCGGCGGCGATCGTCGCTGGTGAGCGATAGCGAGGTCGTTCCCGCGACGGTACTGCTGCCCTCGGTGGGCGTGAGCAACCCCAGCAGACACTTGAGCAACGTCGTCTTGCCGGAGCCGTTGGGACCGGCGAGACCGACGATCTCCGGCCCATCGAGAGCGAGATTGACGTCGTCGAGCGCGACGATAGATCCGAACTCGCGCCGGAGTCCATCCACCGTTATCGACGGTTCGACCGACATACGCTAGTCGAGGCCTGCTGGCTCGGAAGCAATTGTGCCGGCTATAGCCGGCCTTTTATTATTCTTGCCGATGAGTGTCTATCGATGAAGTACCTGCGTGTCGAGGCGACGCCCGACCCTGCAGCCACGCCGCCGTTCTTCGAGTTGATCGCCGACGCGCCGTTCGTGACTGAGACGCGACTGGTCGACTGGAATCTCGGCGACATCGATAATCCGACTGTGCTGTTCTCGGTGACGGGCGATATCGACCGGTTCCGGGCGCAGATTGCCGAGACGCAGGTACTCCAGCAGTGGGACCTCACACCCATCGACGACGAGACGTTCTATCTCTACCTGCAGGTCGATCCCCCGCCGCTTCTGGAAGCTGTCATGGGCGTGTTCACGATGGAGGGCCTTGTCGTCGTCAAGCCCCTCGTGTACCGGGACGGGAGTGTCCGAGCGCGATTAGTCGCCGAATCGGCGGTCCTCCGGACCGCCTTCGAATCAGCTCCGGAGGTCGTGGATCTCGATATTCGGGCCATCGGGGCGTACGACGGCGGGCGGATCGATCCGGCGGCGTCGCTGACGGACAGACAGCGGGGAGCCCTCGAAGCAGCGCTGGACCTCGGCTACTTTGAACAGCCTCGGTCGGCGACCCAGGCCGACGTAGCCGATCGCCTCGACTGTTCGTCCAGCACCGCGAGCGAACACCTGCGGAAGGCCCAGGCGACGATCGTCCGTCAGGCAATGGCTTGGAAATCGAGCGGTAGATGATCCAGGACCGGAATCGATCCCGCACTGCCGGCGACTGCGAGACGCGCCACAAAAGCGTTTAGGCCCGGGGCACGAACGGGTGAGTATGGATAGCCGGGACGACGCCGACGAGCGGGAACTCCCCGGAGCGCTCGTGACGGAGTATCTGGAGCGAGAGTCGGGCACGCGGGCGTTGCTGGACGAACTCGAACGGCTCGTCCTCGAGGGCGAGCACGAGGCGGCCCGCGAGCGGATCCGCGGGCTCGCAGAGCACAACCCCGGCGTTTTCTTCGCGGTCGCACTGAGTCTCACCGGCTCGAAACAGTTCTTCGGCGACGTCGAAGCCCAGCTCGACGTGACCGCTGCGGACAAGCTTCGTAACCTGGCGGAGACGTATCCCTCGCTGGAAGAGCCCTTCAGCGTCGTCCGTACCGAGCAGTCCCACGACCGGCACAACCCGGTGACCGGCATCTCCACGACGACGACCTACCACGCCGAGGAGGAAGTCCCGCTGATCCACTACGCGATGCAGTCGGGCGAGCTATCGCTGCTCGAGGCTACCGAATCCCCGCAGGAAGTGTTACAGGTCGCGATCTATCTCGTGCAGGCGACCAACGACTCCCTGGAGGCGTCGCTAGACCAGGAACACTCGGTCAACACCGAGGAACTCAGCGGTCTGATCGACCGTCGGGAGGAACTGGAGACCGAACTCGACCAGCTCCGGGCCCAGATCGACGAACTCCGCCGTCGTCCCGTCGGTGACGAATAGATCTCCCCCTTTCGTCTCGATAGAGAACCGCTCTATAGCCCGTCGAGCAACGCGTCGACGTCTCCAGCGGTATTGAAAGCGTGGACCGACGCCCGGATGGCCTTCGGGTAGGGTAGCGATCGGACGATCACGCCCTGGTCATACAGGCGATCGACGGTCGCCTCGGGATCGTCGACCCGGAAGGTCACTAGCCCGGACTCGTACCCGCGCGGGCTGAGTAGCTGCTCGTCGTCGAGCCCGTCCTTGAGCCGGTGGGTCAGGCTCTCGATCCGGGACTCGACGGTTTCCATCCCGACCTCGTCGAGGAGATTCATGGCTTCGGACAGACCGACGTGCGGTAACGGCGAGGCCGTGCCGACCTCGAAGCGTGGCGCACCCTCGTGGTAGGTGTACTCGGGATCGTTCGGCTCCTCAACCGAGCGGTAGCCGATCCGGCGAGGCGTCAGCGAGTCCATGGCCGCGCTGTCGACGTACAGGAAGCCGCTTCCCCAGGGGCCCAACAGCCACTTGTGACCGGCTCCGACCACGAAGTCCGCGCCCCACTTGTCGACGTCGACAGGGTACTGACCCGGGGACTGGACGGCGTCGACCAACACCTGCGCGCCGGCGTCGTGGGCAATCTCGGCCACCTCGGAAACGGGAAAACGCGTCCCGTGAGTCCAAGTGAGCGAACTCAGCGCGAACAGTTGGGCGTCTTCGGCGGCAGCTTTGACAGTGTCGAGATCGAGTCGGCCGTCCCGGGTTTCGAGGACGCGTACCTCGATGTCCGCGATGTCGGTCAGCCGATCCCAGGGGAGGATCCCGGCAGGGTGTTCCAGGTCGGTCCGGACGACGACGTCACCGGGCTCGAAGTCCATCGCACACGCCAGGATATTCACGCCGTCAGCCGTGCTCTTCGTGAGTGCTATCTCCTCCGATTCGGCTCCCAGGAACTCGGCGATCGTCTCGCGGGCCGCCCCGTAGGTCTCCCAGCCGACCGGGTAAACGCCCTCGCCGACCGGGACCTCGTACTCGAAGTACTCGGCGAAGTCGGTCATCGCCTCGACGACGCGGCGCGGACTCGGGCTGGACGCTCCGGTGTTGAGGTAGATGGCTTCTTCCAGCGCCGGGATGTCCGCCCGCAGCTTCTCAGGATCCATACCGCGGTGTTGGCGGCGCGATCCCTTCTATGCCACGTTCACGAGAACGGTACCCACGCCGGCACCGAGCGCGACCCCGACTAGCGCTGCCGCGAGCGAGCCAGCCGCGTTCGCCAGCCCCCGCCGTCGCTGCCCCGTCTCGAAGAGGCGAACGGTCTCGAAGGCGAACGTCGAAAAGGTCGTGAACGCCCCGCAAAAGCCCGTCGCGAACACGAACGCTAGGCCGGCGTCCAGCGGGACAGTCGCGAAGACCCCGAGAGCAAAACTCCCGAGGGCGTTCACGGTAAGGGTCCCCAGGGAAACCCCGCTGGGAGCACCGTCGAGATAGCGTACCGCAGACTCGCGCCCACGAACCCACCGACGGCGATCAGAAGGAGCGGCTTTACCCGGGTGACGGTGTGGGACCGCGTCGACATTGGCTCCGCTTGGCCGACGGCCTACTCGTTCCTTTCGAAGTGCTCGTGTCGGTGGCGCCGGTGGCTCATACCACCGGCTGTAATCACGTCCCAAATTCCCCTACTAATCGACAGAAAATAACTTCACGAAGTTACAGCCGGCAGTCTCATAGTAATTACTGTAAGTCTGTTCCGGATCGACCGCACGGCGTCGTGCGGTCGCACCGGTAAATCGTTACAGTAATCACTATCACTCCTGGTAGGCCAGGTTCATGATCCACTGCGTGAAGGCGTCGCTCTGGGGATTGATCTCCTCGTCGCCGATAAACGGCGAGAGCATGTCCCCGGCCATCAGCAGCGAGAAGTCCAGGTCCTTGGCCTTCGGCGAGAGGTAGTACGTGTTGTGGCCCTCGTAGACCGTTTCCTCGCGGTCTATCAGGTCCTTCTCGACGAGCGACTCGACGATCCGGCTGCCCTTCCGAGAGCTGACGTCAAGCTCCTTCCAGAAGTCGCTCTGGTGGATACCCCCGCTCTCCCGGACGAGTTCGAGCCCGCGCCGCTGGTCCTCCGAGAGGTCGTCCTCCGGTGACGTACTCATATATCCCCACTCGCGCCCGAACTCGCTTAAAGCTGGCTTTCGCTCGTTCGCAACGGAGGCACGAGCGCGATGACGGCCTAGAGGTCAGCCTCGACCGGCCGGTACTCGGTCTCGCAGGGCGGGCCGTCGGCGAAGCGATACCGGACGCTCTCCTCGCCGATCGTGACCAGCGACGACGAGCGGGTTCCGAAGCCGTCGCTGTGGACACAGACCCCGTACTCGTGGTCGCGGATCGCATCCCGTGCTCGTCCCCGCCAGGTCTCGGCGTCCTCGCCGGGTTCGGGCTGTAGTTCCGTTCGGAGACGATCGGCGTTCTCGGCCTGCCGTTCGGCGTGTTCTCGCCGATGCTCGGGGATGGTGTACCGGCCGTCAGCGCCGGTATTGCCGACGACGTGGACGCCGGGATCGAAGTTCCGGACCGCGAACGCGCCGTCGTACTCGACGAACAGCGCCGCGGTCGGGTCGGCGACAACGAGGTTGAACGCCTCGTAGCTCCGGGCGTCGACCTCCCGCTCGACGTACCGAATCGCATCCTCGGCGCTGTCCCGCTCTAGGGCGTCGCGGACGAGCAGGCCCCGGGAACGCTCGCCCGCCAGGTCAACGTCAATCCAACGGTTGGTGATCCCCACGAACACGTCACGATCGTTGACGCCGATCCAGGTCCCGCCGGCTTCGCCATCGCGGGGCGAGAGGATCGTCGGATCCGCCCCGAGGGTCTCCGGCGGCCGGGAGGGGCGGTCGGTCGCCTCGTCGCGGTTGGCCGCCGCGACCACCGGCGCGTCAGGGAAGACCTGCCAGGCGAAGACGAGCGTGCACATGTGCCGCTGTAGGCGGCTCCCGTCCCTAAATCCCCCGACAGTCATAGGGATTAGCGTAGCCGATCGGCGAACGTCACACGCCGATCGGATGTCCGGATTCGATTTCCCGGGCGAAATCTCTGGATTGCTACGCTAATCCCTATCATCTGCAGTCACGCCAGAACACGCGCACTTCACGCCAGAACACACATACGTCGCTGGCTGCTCAGATTCGAATGTGTACCGAACCGGCCATCAGGGCGTCAATCTCGTCCTCTTCGCACCCGTGTTCGCAGCACTCGCAGCCAGTGGACACGTCGTCCTCGGCGCGATCGGCGCCGTCGCCGTCTTCGTTACTGCGTCGATGCCCGATATCGACATCCGACTCCCGGTCGTCGACCATCGGGGGATCACCCACACCGTCTGGGCGGCCGCGGCACTCGGGATCGCCGTCGCGGCCTCGGTCTTCTACCTCGGAGAGCGACTCGCGGCGGCCGTGCCGGAACTCGCCGTGTACTCCCCCGCTGCCCTCGCAGTATATACCGGCGGCGTGATGGCGTTCTCGGTGCTGGGCCACCTCGTCGGCGACCTCTTGACGCCGATGGGGATCAGACCGTTCGAACCGGTGTGGGGGCGGTCGTTCTCGCTGGGGCTGTGGACCGCCGACTCCATCGCGAACAAGGCGCTGTTCGGGGCGGGCGTAATCACCATCGCCGGGACGGCCTACGTGCTCGCGGGCATGTGACGGTCGATCCCTCACCCGCTGGCGGTCGCGCAATTCATTAGCGTCCGGACGAAAGACCGGCTATGGACCCCGCGGTGCTGCGAGACGACATGGTCGACAGCCTCGAACACGAGAGCAAGGGCTGTCTCGAAAGCGAGCGCCTCTCGCTCGCGATGCGGGCGGTGCCGCGCCACGAGTTCGTCGACGACGAGCGGACGGCCTACGCCGACCACACTCTCGAACGTCACGGCACGCGCGTTCTCGCGCCGAGCACCGCCGCACGCCTGCTGGAAGCGCTCTCCCCCGAACCCGACGAGCGAGTCCTGGTCGTCGGCTCCGGCGTCGGCTACACCGCCGCCGTGATCGCCGAGGTCGTCGGTGCGGCCGATACCCACGCCATCGACATCAACCGAGAACTGGTCTACGAGGCGCGCTCGAACCTCGCATCGGCGGGCTACGACGAGGTGCTCGTCGACTACCGCGACGGTGCCGACGGGTTGCCCGCCTACGCGCCCTACGACTGCATCCTTCTGGAGGCCGCCGCCATTGAACCGCCCCGGGCGCTGCTGGATCAGTTAGCCGAGGACGGCCGACTCGTCCTGCCGCTGGGTGCCGGCGAGCAGACGCTGTCAGTCGTCTCGAAAGACGGCGACATCGAGCGCCACGGCACTGTCGCCTTCCAGCCGATGCTCGTCGACGGCGAATCGGCGGATTCGATCGAACGCAACCGGACGCGCCGCGAGGATCGGGAGTTCGCCCGCAAGCACGCCGAGTCGCAGGCTGGCTGGGAGCAGAACTGGATCGACTGGGACGGCGTGTAGCCATCCGGACGGCTAGGGTCAGCAGCGAGCCGTCCGGACAGCCGTGACGGTATCTAATACTCCCGGGAACGATCAGTGACGGCGATCGGTGGACGTCACCGTCGAACGACTGTAGAACTAGTCTTCGAGCGCGTCGGCGATCCGGTCGACCGAGCGCCGGAGGTCGTGGACCTCGTCGCGGAGTTTGCGGAGTTCACGGACCATCTCCTCGTTGCCGCCTTCCTCTTCTTCACGGCCGCGACCGCCGGGGCCGCCGGGGCCGCCGCCCATACCGGGACCGCCGCCGCCCATCATTCCGCCCATCATCTGCGCGAAGGGATTGCCCCCGCCCATGCCGCCGGGCCCGCCACCGCCGCCCATCATCTCTTTCATTCGTTCCTCGCGGCTCATGTCGCCGCCCTCACCCTCCTCGCCTTCCTCGGCGCGTTCCTGACGGATCTCCTCGACGCGCTCGCGGAAGGACTTCCCGCTGTCGTCCTCGCTCTCGCCTTCGTCGGCGTCGTCCGGATCCGACGCGCGGGGCGTGTTCCGCGGGGACGGGACGTCTTCCTGTTCGTCACTCTCGGACTGTTCGGGTTCCTCGTCGGAGTCGTCTGCCATGCCCCCGGATTTGCGTGGGGAGCGGAAAAGGATTGTCTTACGCCGTATCGAGGCGTCGCCGCGCCAGCACCGACAGCCCGGCCAGCGCGACCAACAGGAGTGCGAGGTCGAACGCGCCGGGCGCGAGGAGGCCGACGAGACCAGCCGCGACCACCACGGCCACCGCCGCACCCGGTAGGATGTGTTTCCGTTGCCCACGTCGACCTGCTCGGGAACGGTACAAATATTTATATCTATTTATTTATAATGAATTTTTTATATACACTTTATATATTTTCATTCGAACGCGCCCAGACTGGACTGCAGTTGCCGGGTCGAAGCTCCTCTGGAGACCTCGTATCCGACGAGGTCGCGCATATCCACGGCGTAGGTGCTGCCGTTACGGTCGAGGACGAGCACGCGTCCCTGGACGCCCTGGACCGTCCCCGTGGCCATCGTCTCGGCGACGGGCCGTTCCGAGAGGTCGAGTCCGTACTCGAAGCTGCACGTCTCGATAGGGTCGAACCCAGCGAGGAGGTCCGCCCAGGCGTCGCCGTCGACCGAGCAGTGGAGGCCGTCGATCTTCGCAGGGATGCGAACCCGGTCGCCCACGTCCGCTGCGATTCCGGCCTCGATCTGTCTGGCAATGCGGCCGTCTTTGACCGTACGGAGGTGGGCCGCCCGATCCGCACCCTGCTCGCGAAGACGTGTGTCGAGCCGCCATGACCGGGTGACGCCGACTTTGAAGGTCGCGGGCGCGAATGCCGCCAGGTAGACGGCGTGTTCCTCCCGGCAGCTCTCGAGTGGGAGGTCACACTGGCCGGTGCAGCGCGCACAGGGCCAGCGATCGGTGTGTTCGGGACAGTACGGCGCTTCGGGGGCGGCACAGGCGAGATGTCGGGGCTCGTCGCCAGAGCGGTCGATCGTCCCGGCGCAGTGGCGCTTACCCAGGGTGAACGCGAGGTCGGTCCCCGGCGTCAGGCGCTCGCGCTCGATCGATCCGTCGCTGGCGAGCAACAGGGCTGGATCGCCTTCCGGGACGCCCGTGTCGTAGCCGACGATCTGCACATCCCGGCGTA